>DKFH01000121.1:22801-23538 GCA_002452315.1 Anaerolineaceae bacterium UBA6801
GGCGCGACGGTAGATGTGCTCGAGCCTGTTTGAGATTTTTTGAATGGTCTGATTTAGCTTTTTGAACATATGATTTTGTAAGAATGGTTTGCCCTAATTATACTGGTTTTGGACCTACACCCCCGAAACACAATCGCGGCGGATTGGGCAAGATTCTGCCCAAAAAGTGCACAAAACCTCATGTATAATTGCTTTTGGCTCACAACTGGGTCACCAAGGAGTAAAAATGGACATCCAAACGATCCAAAAATACTACGCAGCCCGCGGCCTGCAATGGCCCCAGGCCAAGGACGCCTTGTGGTTTTTCCTCTCGGAGGTAGGGGAACTGGCTGAGGCCTACCTGGTTCACCACGAGGACGACCTGACGGATGAGGAGGTCCTCATGCTAAAAACCTTCGCCGATGAGGGCTTCCACGCGGACGAGATCGTCTCGCGAGTGGAAGGTTGGATACGCAATAACGACCGGGTCAAGAAGGAAGACATCAGCAAGGAGGTGGCCGATTGCGAAATGATGCTCTCTGTGTTCATGTACAGCCTGACGCACTCCACCCCGGATAACGCGCTGTTACAAAAGATGAAGGAGAAACTGGGGGATAAAGCCGATCAATTGGCCTGACAGGGTCCTGGAGACGAGATGGCATTCGCGAAAGTAGGGTCACAGCGTGTTGTGCCCCTATTATAAAAATATTTTCAATATCATAAACTAATCAAGTGGTTTCAGATGAAGTTTTGTTTGG
>DKFH01000062.1:0-995 GCA_002452315.1 Anaerolineaceae bacterium UBA6801
CTGCCACAGCGGGCACCGCCAGGTAGGAGGGTGCTACCGCCTTGTCGACATTATCCAGCGCACCCAGTTCTGCCGTCATTGCCCCCATCAAGGCCTGCGCCTCAGCGATGGTCTTGTTCATTTTCCAGTTACCAGCCACAAAAAATCTGCGCATGTCTTCTCCCTTTAATCTTATGATGTTTTCAAATTGATTTTACCAGTGAATCATCAAGTAGATGTGTTGATTAAAAATTTCTCCTCACCATGCCGGGCAACCCTCACACAAACACAGCTATGTTTCCCAACAACCTTCACTTTTCTACGCACAACCCGCCCATTGGAATTGACTACATCAACCGCTCCATCAATAAACTGGCGATTCCAAAATAGATGAACAAGCCGGTGATGTCCTTGACGGTGGTGATCAGCGGCCCGGCCCCCGCCGCCGGGTCGATACCCATTTTGATCAGTGAGAACGGGATCAGGAAGCCCAAAAAGGTGGCGATCACGATCGTCAGCGTTAACGAGAGGCCGACCACCAGCCCGATAGCCGGCACGCCCTGCCACACTGCCGCAAATAGGCCCACGATTAACCCCAGCACGATTCCCATCCCCAGGCCGATCGACACTTCCCTGAGGATATGCTTGCCGATCTCATGCGCATCAATGTGCCCCAGCACATAGCCGCGGATGAAGATCGAGGTGGATTGCAAGCCAGCGTTCCCGCCCATATCCATCACCACCGGGATGAACAGGGCCAAAATCACCGCCGCTTCCAGCAAGCCAGAGAACAACTCAATCACTGCCCCCGCGATCATGCCCCCCACCATGGTGATCAAAAGAAACGGCACCCTCACCGCCCACACCCGCCAGACCGGGCCGCGCACCAGGATATCGCTCTTGGGCGCTTGCTTGACCTTGGCGGCCAAAATACCGGCCCGCTTGTAGATATCCTCGGTGGTCTCCTCTTCCAGCACCGCCATGGCATCGTCCGCGGTGATCACGCCCAAAATGCG
>DKFH01000062.1:1035-5539 GCA_002452315.1 Anaerolineaceae bacterium UBA6801
GCGCCAATCGAGACGATCTGCGCCTTGGCAATCGAGCGCAAGGTCTCACGCGGGTGCGCACGCAGCAAATCCGCCAACCGGATCACGCCGGTCAGCCGGCCGTGCTCATCCACCACATAAATATACGGGACTTCTTCATCGTGGGTAGGTTGTGCCTTGAGGGTTTGCAGTAATTCGCGGGCAGTTAGATCTTCCGGGAACATGTAGAAGTCCGAGGTCATCATGCCGCCGGCGGTGTCGTCCGGGTAGCGCAGCAATGGCCTGACCCGGTCAGCCTCGGGCAGTTGCGCCAGGATCTCGCGCTTCAGTTCAGGGCTGAGGTCACCCAGCAGGTTAGCGGCTTCATCAGGCGCCATCTCCGCCAGCACCTCCACCAACATACCGGGGTCCAGGCTTTCTGCCAGGCGGGCGGCATCCTGGTCTTCAATCTGCTCGATGATATCTGCCACATCACCGGCTTCGGTTAGCGGCAGCAGGGTTTGCTGCTGTTCCAAATCCAGAGATTCATACACCTTAGACTTATCGGCCGGTAACAGCGTGCTGAACAGGGCGCCGACTTCCTTCCAGCGCCGCGCCTTGATCAGGTTCATGACCTGGTTGATCTTTCTGGTTCGATTTTGTGATGGCATCGTCAATCCTTTTGTGAGCTAAACCCGCAGGGTGGGGTCAATTCATCTCAATGTTGTAATGAACAGTGATGCAAACAAGAAGTAAATCAACATCCCGGTGAAGTCATTAATCGTCGTGATGACCGGCTCAGAGGCGACCGCCGGGTCAATGCCCAGTTTATTGATCAATAAAGGCACCAGAAAGCCCAGGGCTGTGGAGAGCGTGGTGGTGCACACGATCGCCAGCCCAACCACCAGCCCAATGATGACATCCCCCTGCCAGATCGTGGCTACTATTCCGGCAATCAAACCCAGGATGACGCCCAGCCCAAGCCCAACCCCAATTTCCCTGAGAAGATGTTTGCCAAAATCATTCAGGTCTATCTGCCCTAAAACCTGCCCCCGGATGAAGATGCCCACGGATTGTGTGCCGCTGTTGCCGCCCATATTCATCACCACCGGGATGAAAAACGCCAAAACCACCACCGTCTCCAGCGCTTCCTCAAACACGCCGATCACGCCGCCCGCCAGCAACCCGCCGATCATCGTCAGCAGCAGGAACGGGATGCGCACTATCCACGACCGCCAGATCGGACCGCGCACCATCAGGTCGCTTTTGACCGATTGGTTGTCCCGGGTGGCCATAATACCCGCGCTCTTGTAGATATCCTCGGTGGCTTCCTCTTCCAGGGCGGCGATGGCGTCATCCACGGTGATCACACCCAGCAGATGCCCGCTTCCATCAAGGACAGGTAATGCCAGCAGATCATAGCGGTTTAACAGCTGTGCGGCGATCTCCTGGTCTTCATTCGCTTCGATAGACACAAACTGGGTATCCACGATGGCCAAAAGCGGCAATTCCGGGTGGGCGCGGATCAGGTCAGCCAGGCGGGCAATCCCCGTCAGGCGTCCCTGCTCGTCAATGGCGTAGATATAAGGAATCTCCTCGTCTTTGATGGGCTGCGAACGAATGTATTCAAAGATCGTGCCGACCTGGGTCTCTTCAGGAAATACATAGTATTCCGAGGTCATCAAACCGCCGGCGGTATCGTCAGGGTAGCGCAGCAGCGATTGTATCTCAACCGAATCGGCGATCTGCCTGAGGGACTGCCTGCGCAGCTCGGGGTCCAGGTCCCCCAGCAGGTCTGCGGCCTCATCCGGCTCCATCTCATCCAAAACCTGGGTCAGGACATCAATATCCAGCGTTTCCGCCAGGCTGGCGGCATCATCTTCGTCCAATTCCTCCAAAATATTGGCAGCCTGGCGCGCTTCCACGAGCTTGAGCAATTGGGTTTGCTCATCCAGTGTAAGGTCTTCAAAGATCTCGGCCTGGTCGGGCGGGAGCAGCGGCGCGATCAGCGCGGCGGCCTGGTGGCGCTGCCCGCTCTCCAGCAATCGGCGGACTTCCTCAAGGGTATGGATAAGATGTTCTTCGGTCATAGCGCGCTCCTCCGCCATGGCTGGCATTGGGATCAAATTGTGATGATGACTAACCGTACTGCCCTGTAATTTTATCAAATAAATTGCCGACTTTGCGATTTTATTGAAAACTCAAGCTTGTGGTCTATTTATAACCCCTGGGATCTGAGGAAGATGAGCCGTTTTGATGTCAAAACCCCTCCACTCAAAGGATAAACAAAAATCCCCCGGGGTTTCCATATTCGCGCCTATCTCCACTACCACATCCAAAAACCCCGGGGGTCTAACAAAAAAGGTGCGCAGTGGTCTCCTGCGCACCTTACAAAATCTAATTGCCTAATACCAAATACCCGCTTCCCCCCTACGCATCATCCAGTGCGGCCAGGCCGGGCAAGATCTTCCCTTCCAACATCTCCAGCGACGCACCACCACCGGTCGAGATGTGGGTGATCTGGTCATCCAACCCGGATTTATTGATAGCCGAAATCGAATCCCCACCGCCAATAATGCTGGTGGCACCGCTTTCGGCTACCGCCTTGGCGACGGCAAAGGTGCCCTTGGCGAACTTATCGAACTCAAACACGCCCATCGGGCCATTCCACACCACGGTGCCCGCCTCAGCGATCACCGCACCAAAGGCCTCTACCGTTTTGGGGCCAATATCCAGCACCCGCCAGCCAGCGGGGACATCGCCCACATCCATCACCTGGTCAGCCGCATCCGCGTCAAAGGCATCCGCGATGACCACATCCACCGGCAATAGCAGTTTTTCGCCCGCTTTTTCCAGCAGTGTTTTAGCGGTTTCAATCGCTTCGGCTTCGACCAGCGAATCAGCCATCTCGTAACCCTGGGCTTTGAAGAAGGTGTTGGCCATCCCGCCGCCGATCAGAATACGGTCGGATTTACCCAGCAGGTTCTCAATCACGCCGATCTTGTCGCTGACCTTGGCGCCGCCCAGGATGGTCACGAAAGGCCGCTCGGGGTCAGCAATAGCGTTGCCCAGGTACTTAATCTCTTTTTCGAGCAAAAAGCCAGCCGCGGCGGGCAGATAATCCGTCACGCCAACCGTTGAGGCATGGGCGCGATGCGCAGAGCCAAAGGCATCGTTCACATACAAATCCGCCAGGGCGGCCATTTGTTTGGCCACCTCGGGGTCGTTCTTCTTCTCACCCTCGTGGAAGCGGGTGTTTTCCAGCACCAACACCTGGCCGGGTTGCAGTGCAGCAGCCGCAGCCTCGGCCGGTTCGCCAATGCAATCCGCGGCAAAAGCCACCGGCGCGTCAATCAACGTCCCCAGATGCTTGGCCACCGGCTGCATGCTGAAGGTCAGGTCCACGCCCTTAGGCCGACCCAGGTGCGAGAACAAAATCACCGCTGCGCCATGATCCAGCAGGTATTGAATGGTCGGCAGGGCGGCCTGGATGCGTGAATCATCCGCCACCTTGCCATCCGCAAGTGGCACGTTGAAATCCACGCGCACCAGTACTTTTTTCCCCTTGACATCCAAATCCGTCACCATTTTTTTATTGAACATCTGTGATCAATCTCCTTTCAAAAAAAATGCGTAATGGGCCAATAAATGGCGCACATTACGCATTTAGTGATTTAAACGCTATCCATACACGTTACAGCGCTTTTGCCAACAGGGCGGCCAGGTCTGCTGTGCGGCAGGAGTAACCCCATTCGTTGTCGTACCAGGTGACAACCTTCACAAAAGTGCCGTCCATTACGGTGGTCAATTCCGCGTCAATGATCGACGAGAACGGGTTGCCCTTGAGGTCCATTGAAACCAGGGGTTCTGTGGAATAATACAGGATGCCCTTCATGTGACCCTCAGCAGCAGCTTTGAACAGACTGTTCAGCTCTTCAGCAGTGGTCGGTTTTTCAACCTCAGCCACAAAATCCACGATCGAAACCGTGGGTGTGGGCACGCGCAGGGCATAACCATCAAATTTCCCCTTCAGGTCCGGGATCACCAGGGCAACCGCTTTAGCAGCGCCAGTGGTGGTGGGGATGATGTTCAAGGCGGCTGCCCGCGCCCGGCGAAGGTCCTTATGCGCCAGGTCGAGGATGCGCTGGTCGTTGGTGTAAGAGTGGATGGTCGTCATCAAACCGCGCTTGATGGTGAAGTTATCATGCACAACCTTGGCAGCCGGTGCCAGACAGTTGGTGGTGCAGGATGCATTCGAGACGATGTGATGCTTATCTGAATCGTACCAGTCATCGTTTACGCCCAAAACCATGGTCAAATCTTCGTTCTTTGAAGGGGCAGTGATGATCACTTTCTTGGCCCCGCCGCCGTCAATATGTGAGTTGGCGCCAGGTTTTTCCGGTGTGCCCTTACCATCGCGGAACACGCCGGTGCCTTCAATGACAATATCAACCTTCAGATCTGCCCAGGGCAGTGCATAGGGGTTGCGTTCCGACATGACTTTGACGACGTCGCCGTCGATGACCAAATCACCATCTTTCACCTC
>DKFH01000194.1 GCA_002452315.1 Anaerolineaceae bacterium UBA6801
TCTGCCGTTCGATGATCTTGAGCGGTAAACGCACATGCCGCAGGGGACGCTCGGGGTCTTTGATGCGGGAGAAAAGAATTTCAACCGCTAAACGCCCGGATTCATCCAGGGGCTGACGGATGGTGCTCAGGCCCACAAAATCGGCGAAATCCAGGTCATCAAACCCAAGGACGGCCAGGTCTTCCGGAACTCTTAATCCCAGGGACCGGGCTTTATTGACCACGCCCATGGCCTGTAAGTCTGTGGCGCAGAAGAAGGCGGTCGGCCGATCTGATCGTTTTAGGATCGGTTCAACTTTTTCTGCTGCGTCCTTGACGTCATACCGTGATGTGCAGATAAATGCCTCCGGCAGGGACAAGCCGGCCTTTTCGATCCCTTTTTGGAAGCCTTGCAAGCGCAGGGTGATGGGCAAAACAGCAAAGGCACCCAGGTTTGAGGTGTCGCCGAGAAATGCCAGGCGCTGGTGTCCCTTACGAATCAGGAAATCGGCCGCCATCTCTCCGCCGGCGATATCATCGATCTCAACCGTGTTCAGGTCTTGCCGGGGGTACTCCACCAGGACCGTCTCGAGTCCGTTGTTGATGAGCTTTTCTGCCGACTCGTCGTTGACGCGCAGGGAGAGCAAGATCAACCCCTCCAGGTACCCGGTGACGGGCAGCGTGGCCAGGTAATGGTTCAGCTGTTCAAGTGACCCAATGGTGTAAATGGTCAGCTCGTAGCGGGTTGCATGCAAGGCTGTCGCCACACCCCGCAAGCGCTGGACAAATGCCGGGGCAGTGAAAAAGGGGGTCAGGACGCCGATGCGGGCCAGGTCTTTCATTGCCCTGGCCCGGGCTTCGGCTTTGGGAACGAAGGAAAGCTGGTCGATGGCATGCTGAACGCGCTCGCGTGTGTCTTCGCTGACGTTGGGACTGGCGTTGATCACACGCGAGACCGTTGAAATCGAAACGCCGGCTGCTTTTGCGACGTCGTAGATGGTGGGGGAATGGTGGAATTTCTGGTTCATGGGGATGAAGAATTCACGATCAGGTTTGTGAAACTGCTTTCAAAAAAGGTTTTCCAGTCCATATTAACATAGAAGAACCACCCTGTCAAACAAAACTCCGTGAGTGATCTAAAACATCCTAGGGATTAATCGGTTGGGGGTAAAAGCTAACCCCACCAATTTGTGGGAATCCCCGCCTAATAATCCAGTTTTGATAGGTATTTGATTAACGATGAATTATTATTAATCAGTACTAACCATTCACTACTTACCATTCAGCAATCACGTTTAAACATCTCTACACTTCTACTGTGCAATGCGAGGCAATAATTTCCCACATCACCGGGCCAGAAGCAGAACAAATAATGGGCTATAATTGAAAAAACTCGATCAAAACCAAAGGAATCTTTCAGGACAGGGATAATGCCGCCCACATCGATTCGCCCAGGCACGGCTGCACCCTGATTTGGTTTGAGGCTAAGATTCACATCCTCAGAAACCCTGGATCGAGAACAATCATCTTGTTTGAGGTTTGTTCCAAACCCTCAAAAAGCACTGGTAGAAAACCTGTTTTCGATGACCAAAACCTGTTAAATAGAAGAGAAATCAAATGAAATTAATCATCATCATCCCTTCCTATAATGAAGCCGAAACCATCGGTGCTGTTATTGAACGTATTCCTAAAACCTTGCCCGGCCTTGACCAGGTCGAGGTGGTTGTGATCGATGATGGCTCCACGGACCGGACCGCTGAAATTGCCAGGTCGGCCGGGGCGACGATTGTCTCACATGCCCGTAACCGAGGGGTTGGCAGCGCATTCAACACCGGGCTGGACAAAGCCCTCGAAATGGGCGCCGACATCATGGTCAATATTGATGCCGATGGCCAGTTTTCCCCGGACGAAATCCCTTTGCTGATCGCGCCCATCCTGGCCCAGGAAGCGGATTTTGTGTCCGGTGACCGCTTCACTTGCCAGGGGAACCACACTAAAAGGCCGCATGCCATGCCCAAGGCCAAGTATTGGGGAAATTTGGTCATGGCCAGGTTGGTCAGCAGCCTTTCCAGCCAGAAATTTCGAGATGTGAGCTGCGGCTTTCGGGCGTATTCCAGAGAGGCGATGTTGTGGCTTAACCTGACGGGCAAATTTACCTATACCCAGGAGTCTTTCCTGGATTTCACCTATAAAGGGCTTGAAATCAAGTCGGTGCCTGTGACTGTGACCTATTTCCCCGAGAGGCAATCCAAGGTTTCAGGAAACCTGTTCGAATACATGCTGCGCACGATGAAGATCATCACCCGGGCTTACCGAGATTATAACCCGCTCCGTTTTTTCGGCTGGCTGGGCTTTGCCCCCTTTGTTCTGGGGTTGGCCTGCGGGATTTTCATGCTGGTGCACTATATCATCAATCGCAGCTTCACACCTTATAAATTTGTGGGGTTTACGGGGATCTATCTCGGGTCGCTTGCCATCATTCTGTGGATTGTTGGCCTGCTGGCGGATATGTTCAGGCGTATCCGGTCGAATCAGGAAAAACTGCTCTACCTGGAGAAAAAACGAGGGCTTAATAGAGAGTAGGCCATCTCAGATATGGTTTGTGGTTGACGCGGTTGCCGTTGTAGTCTGACTAGGTATTTCCTTTCAGTAATGCCGACTGTGATTTTGACCAGAAAATTCTTTCACCCGGGCAGGGCATGTTCGTTAAAGGAAAAGTGATGAGGACAATTTCCATTGTTATCCCAACCTACAATGAAAAAGATTACCTGCAAAAGCTGCTGGAGAGCATTGCCCAGGTCAATTATCCTTTGGATCATTATGAGGTAATCGTAGTCAGTGACGGGTCAACCGATGGCACACCTGGCTTGGTGAGAGATAAGTTCCCTTGGGTGCGGCTGATCGATCTCAAAGAAAATATTGGCCGGTACGAAGCCAGGAAGCTGGGTGTGGAAGCGGCAAAATATGATTACATTTTGTTCGTGGACACACGCACTTTACTAGACCCCGACTCGCTAGCCGCCATTAACAGTTCGGATCACAAAGCCATCAAAGGACTTACAGTGTGCGGCAATCCATCCAACCCTTACCACATTGTGTTTGAGTCCATTCGTTACAAACTCTACCCGCGCTTTTATCGCAGACGTTCTGAAAACTTTGAAATCACCACCGATAATTTTGACTCAGCCCCCAAAGGCACGGGCGTGTTCATGGCCAATAAGGAAATCTTGCTCTCTACCTACGAAGACCTGTCCGCCCTCAAGATGGGGACGATCTCCTCGGATGATACCCTGCTAATCCGCACGCTCATCAATTACACACCAGTTGCTCATGACCCCGGTGTGAAGATCATCCGCTTTATCAGGGAATCCTTTGTGGAAAATTACCTGCACCTGATCTATCGCGGCAGCACCTTTGTCTATTATTACCTCGATCCTTCCAAGCGCCTGTTCTGGTTGGTGATCGTGTTCCCCATCCTGGTGTTACTGGCATTGGTTGCCGCCCTGGTGTTCCTGCCCATCCCCTGGTACCTGGTGCCGATTGTCCTGGTCCTGCTGGACGCGCTGGCGGCAGTCTACCTGGGGACATCCTGGCGGGAGACGTGGGTGATCTTCCTCATGATCCCGGTGTGCGTCTCCGCGTTTTACATCGGCATCGTCAGGGGGATTTTTCGGAGATTATTTAAAGTGTCATAAGCAATGGGGATTGGCATCTCCCCCATGACGGGCATACGCAAGGATTTCAGCAGGAATATTCAAATTATCAAAAAAAGGGTGTGTTTAACCCTGGCCAAAATCAGGAGGGTGTGTCTGAATTAGCCGGGCTGGAGGCTTTTTGTGCATACTCCTCATAATGGCCACCAAAGAGCGCAAAAAGGGCGCCCACGCCCCGCGCCACACGCTGCAGGGCTTTAATGATGCCAGCATACCCATAATAGACGAACAGCGGAAGGATCAGCGCAATCCCCAGCAGGATATGGTAAACGGCTTTGACTGGGCGCAAAAGCACGATGCCTAAGGGATACAGTTGTTTTTCGATCAGGGTGGTTGTGAACGCAATTCGAAACGCACGCTGCAACAGCCACGCAGCCGTTGTTCGGCTGGGGGGATTGTACTCGGTAACCAGGGCTTCGTCAGCCCAGATGATCTTCCCGCCATTTTGGATGACCCGGCGGGTAAATTGTGAATCCGACCCGCCTGTGAGATTAAAGCGCATGTCAAAGGGCCCTTCGAGTTTCTGAGTCCATTCATACTTGACCAGGGTGTTGTGGGTGGCAGCATAATGGATCTGGGTCCCGGTCGGCAGCCTGCGCCGGTCGAATAATTTTCCGCGCACGATCCACCTGGGGGGCGGGGATTCAAAATCGGGCAATACCGGCCCGGTTACGATATCCGCCTGGTAGGTTTTTTGGGTGCGCAGCAGTTGATCCAGCCAGCGGGGGTCGGCCACCTCATCATCATCAATGAAGGCAATAAACCGGCAGGCCGGTGCCAGGCGAACCGCTGTATTTCGGGCTGCGGCAATACCTTTGAGGGGTTCTTGTCCGTAAATGATGGGCACCGGGAAGCCTTCTCGTGCTTCCTCAACGATGGATTGGGCTGAACCCTGCGCGTCATTATCCACAACAACCACGCACCAGGCAGGGCTTGCATCCTCAAAGGTAAGCGCCTGCAAGGAATTCAGCAGGCGCGATAGCCCGTGAGGGCGCTTTAAGGTGATGATGCACACGGCGACATCCAGCCCAGAGGTGGCTGAAGGATGGGCGTTTTCAGGTGGGTTCGCTGTGGTTGCGTTCATGTGCTTCAATCTGGCTGTTGCTTGCCAAAGAATAACAAATCCAGGTCACGGTAAAACCGCTCGGGGGAAAACAGGCGTTGGTGTGTGTCCAAGGCCCGTTGCTGATAAGCAGTGAAATCAATATCGCCTTTGGCCAGCTTAATGACCGCCTCGCAGATCATGGCAGGGTCAGGCTCACATAGGGTCAGCAGGTTGTCATCCAGGCCAAATTCATGGATGGCGTTGGTGTTCATGGTGACCATGGGGATGCCCATCGAGAGGGCATCCACAATTTTATTGCTGATGCCGATGGTGGCCAACCTGTTGAGGCCAAAACTGCCCAGGGCGATATCACAGTTTTCCACCAGGAAGGATTCCAGGCCGGTGGCAAAGGACAGGTCGTAGCGCGCCGTGGCCACATCCTCCAGGTTGTGTGTGGTGATCTGTTCCTGCAGTAGGTGGGCACGATGCGCGTCATTGTCCAGCAGGTAGAGGTGAAATTTGATCGCCTGTGTCTTCAGTTGGCTGGCCGCTTCCAAAATCAAGTCAATCCCGTGTACTTTGGCGGCTTTGCCCCACCACACCAAGTTAATCGTGTCTCTGGTTGACCGAAAGCCCGCCAGTTTCGCCTTTGGGCGATGCGGTGCTGCCAGGGGCATGATGCGATAGGGCACTTCACCGGGCGAAAACCCGATGCCCCCCAGGTAATATTCTGCGTCGCCTGTGTTGAGGAAGATGAGCTCATCTGTGTGTTTCACCACCCGGCGTTCATAGTGTTTCAGACGCTCAATTTTGGGCTGTGAGATGGCTTCCTGGTCTAACTGCAGGTTTTCATCCACCCATTTCACATAGCGCGAGCTGTAAAAGTCCATAATGGTCTTTTTACCCAGGCAGCGTGCCAGGTTATACACCCAGCCAAACTTTTCATTCATGGGTAGTAAGAAAACGTGGGTTGCACTGGGCAAGACTAATAAGTATAACAACCCAATAGCTTTATTGACCAATCCCGAATAGATTTTTGAAGCCAGCGATTGGCCTTCAACCGCCATCCATTTGCCAATATAGATGAATGAAAATTCATAATTCCTTTGCGCGAGGTAATCGATCAGGTATTGGGCGCGGTAACTGCCCATAATGGTGCCAATTAATAAAACCTTATACTTTTGCATGGTATCGTAACCTCAATACTTGCAGGATGGTTTGAAACTGTCTCCGATATAACATAAAGCCCACACTAGCCCAGATAACCAGGGAGAGAGCACCTGCGCCAGCGACAATACCCACATTTGGCCAGGGGAAATTGAGCGATCTGAAGAACCACAAGGCTGGCACCATGATGAGGGTGATGATGACGGGTTTAACAAAGAGCTTCAGCATTTGTTTGTGTTTTATTTCCAGCGTTTTGGACAGGTAATACAGCGTTAAAGGCGTGGCCAGTCCCCAATAGGTGATCGCATAGCCTGCGGCCACCCCCACGATGCCGAAAACTGACCCGGCCGCGATGCCTGCAATGATGATGACAGAGGTCACCGACCCCAACCTGAACAGGAGCTGGGCTTTATTCCTGGCGATGAACACGCTCCCCGAGGTCGCCATGAGCGGTTGGATCATGGTCAGGAAAGCCAGCACCTCAAACACCGGGACGGACGCATCCCATTGGTTCCCCCACAACACGCGGATGACCGGCCCTGCAAATAAAAACAAAAAAATACCCAGGGGGAAGGTAATCAGGGCAATCATCTCAAGCAGCAATAGGTAAGTTGGGGCGATTTTCTCGGGTTCATCCTGTGCCGTGGCAAATACGGGCTGTAACGAGGGGTTGATCACACTGGAAAGCATCCTGATGGGATACATCATCAGGGTATAGGCTTGATTATAGAAACCAAGCTGCACGGAGCCTAAGGTCCGCCCAATGAGCAGGTTATCCACATTACGTGCCCAATAGTTAATCATCCTGAACCCTAAAAGGTTGCCTGAAAAACCAATGATCTCCCGGATAGCATCTACCTGTACTTTGAACATAGGCAGCCATTTGGTCATCCAAAAATACCCGATAGCCCTGAAGAACCGCAAGCTGACGCCCTGGGCCACCAGCGCCCAATACCCCCAGCCCATAAAGGCCAGGATGATGCCCGTAGTACCGGAGAGGACCGTGGTCAGGATCTCCAAAATAGCCAGTTTCTTAAAAGCCAGCTCTTTTTGCAGCAGACCCTGGGGAACCGAGCTCAGGCTGACGAACAACAGCTTGATGCTCATCACCTGCACCACCACGCGTAGGCCGTCAAAATCAAAAAAGGCTTCAATGGCAGGCGCCAGGAGGACGGAGACACCTGTCAGCACGACGCCTAGCAGGGCAGTAAACCAGAACACGGTTGAAAGCCCCAGCCGGTCCAGGGTCCGTTTTTGAACCACCGTGGCGCTAATGCCGAATTCGGCCAACATATCTACAAAACCAGTGTACACCATCACCATGCTGACGACGCCAAAGTCAGCCGGCGTGAGCATGCGCGAGAGGATCGCTGAAATCACAAATGCAAAAATATAATGGCTGTAGCTGCCGACAGCTGTCCAGAAGGTGCCTTTTGCGAGTTCTTTACGGATGTGCATGGTCTATTAATGAACGCCCATCAGATGACGTTTTACAATATCCGAATCTCGGGGATGGGGATGATGAATTTGCCGCCGCGCTGACGGTAAGTTGCTTGCTGGGACAGGATTTCATCGGCAAAGTTCCAGGTTAACAACAGCACGTAATCCGGCTGGACCTCCAGCAGTTTCTCCGGGCTTAAGATCGGCAGATGGGTGCCAGGCGTATAATGGCACTGTTTGACCGTGCTGCGATCAACCACAAAATCGAGGGTTTCACCACCAATGCCGAAGGTGTTGAGCAAGGTGGTACTCTTGGCTGAGGCGCCATAGACCGCCACCGATTTCCCCTGGGCCTTAATCTCCTTCAGCAGGGTTTTTAGATCTTCTTTCAACGCTTCAACTTTGCGGTTGAAATTTTGATAAAAGCTGAAATCACCTACGCCCCAGGCCGCTTCTTCATCCAGCAGGGCTTGCACGCGCTTGGCGCCATCTGTAGCCAGCGAACAGGGCCCGTGTGCGGGCTGGAAGTAAGCCCGCAGTGAACCGCCGTGGACGGGCAAGCGCTCGATATCCACCATGTTCATGTTGTACCTGGCGAACAAATTTCGCATTGAGGTGGCCGAGTAATAGCATAAATGCTCATGATAGATGGAATCAAATTCCACATGGTCGATCAGATCTTTGACATAGTGATTTTCAATCACGGCCACGCCGTCTGGCTTGAGCAGCGTGGCTATGCCCTCGACAAACCCATGCAAGTCCGCCACATGTGCGGCAACATTATTGGCGTGGACCACATCGGCCTGAATACCATCGGTGCGCATCTCTTTGGCCACCCGGGCGTTGAAGAACTTTGTTAGGGTCGGAATGCCCGCTTCAATGGCCGCCCTGGCGACGTTTTCAGCAGGCTCAACGCCTAAAATGGGGATGCCCTTCGCTTTGTAATATTGCAGCAGGTAGCCGTCATTGCTGGCCAATTCCACCACCAGGCTCTCCCCGCTGAGATGACAGCGTTCCGTTAACCGATCGGCAATTTTGCGTGCGTTTTCCAGCACGGTATCGGAAAAGGAGGAAAAATAGAAATAATTCTTGAATAATTTATCCGGGGGGACGGTCTCTGTGATCTGCACCAGGGTGCACTGCGTACAAAAAACCAACCTGAGCGGGTATTGATCCTCAGGCTGAAGGGTTTGCTCGCGGGTCAGCAGCGCGTTGGCCAGCGGCAGCTCACCGAGGTACAGAATTTGCCGCAACCGCTTCCCGCCGCAGGATCGACAGGTGAACATCAATTGCCTCCCAGGAATTTACGGTACCAGGCAATGGTGCGCTGCAGGCCTTCTTCCAGGGTGAACAGCGGCTGCCAGTCGAGGACCTTGCGAGCTTTTTCAGCGCTGAGGTACTGGTGCAGGATTTCGTTGGTAACCTCATCGAGGATTTCAGGCTCGAGATCGCTTTGCATCAGGGCAATGATCTTGTGCACAACGTCCAGCACGGTCACCTGGAGTTCATTGGAGAAATTAAACGCTTCACCACGCAGTGCGGGATCCGCGGCCAAACTTTCCACCAGGGTCATATAGGCTGCTGCCCCATCCTCAACGTAGAAATAGTCCCTGATGTAGCTGCCGTTTGAGCGGATGACCGGGCGGTCGCCACGCAGGATTGAGCGGATGGTGCCCGGGATGATGCGGTTCCAGTTCAGGTCGCCCCCACCGTAGAAGTTCCCGCAACGGGTGATGGCCACCGGCAGGCCATAGGTGACGGCGTAGGTGTAGGCGATCAGGTCAGCGCAGGATTTGCTGACATCATAGGGGTGCTGGCCTTGCAGGGGCGTCTCTTCGCTGTAGGGCAGGGTTTCCTGATCGCCATAGGCCTTATCCGATGAAGCGATCACAATCTGGCGTACCCGTGGGCTGCGCCGGCAGGCTTCCAGCAGGGCCCAGGTGCCCTGGATATTGGTCTCAAAGGTGGAGATGGGGTTTTGGTTGGCAATGCGTACGATGGTTTGGGCCGCCAGATGGATGACGGAGTCGATTTCATACTCCCCTAAGATTCGCTCTAGCAGGGCCTGGTCACGCACATCGCCCCGCACCACCGTTACCCGCTCCAAATCGCCGGCCAGCACCAACTCCGATTGCGGCACCCAGTCTCGCACCAGGCAGACCACGTCCGCCTGGGCTGCCAGCAAGCGTTTGATCAACCAGCTTCCCACCAGCCCGGTGGCGCCGGTGACGAAGGTGGGCCGGTCCTGCCAGAAATTATTGTTCATTTCCATACCTTCCAGGGGGCGTTATTTTCAACCCATAGTTTCTCCAACAGCCTGACATCACGCAATGTGTCCATGCACTGCCAGAACCCTTCATGGCGATAGGCGGCTAACTGGTGGTCGCTCGCCAGTTGTTCCATGGGGTCGTGTTCCCAGATGGTGCTGGCGTCGGTGATATAGTCCATGGCGCCTGGCTCGAGCACGAAGAACCCGCCGTTAACCCAACCCTCGCCAATTTGGGGTTTTTCAACAAAGGTCGAGACCAGGTCGCCATCAAAGACGATTCCGCCAAACCGCGATGGCGGCCGCACGGCAGTGACCGTGGCGAGCTTCCCCTGGGCTTGATGAAAGTGCAGCAACCTCTCAATATCAATCGTGGCTACGCCGTCGCCATAGGTGAACATGAAAGGTTCATTGCCTATGTAATTGGCAACCTGCTTCAAGCGACCGCCGGTTTGGGTGTCGATGCCGGTATCCAGCAGGTGAATGACCCAATTCTCGCAATGCCCGTTCTGTACCTCAACATGGCCGTCCTTAAGCGAGATGACCAGGTCGTGGTTGTAGTGATGGTAATTGAGGAAGTAATTCTTGATCACCTCGCCTTTGTAGCCCAGTGCGATCACAAATTCATTAAACCCATAGGCGGCGTAACTCTTCATGATGTGCCACAAGATCGGGCGGCCGCCGATTTCAACCATGGGTTTGGGTCGAATTTCGGTCATTTCGCCCAGGCGCGTGCCAAAACCGCCCGCTAAGATGACAACTTTCATATTGATTTTGCTCCTTAGCTCAATTGATCATTTAAACACGTTTGAGCATCACAATTATAACGCATCCGGAGGGGAAAACCCCAGTGCGGGTCAGGTTTTGGCACGGCTGTTGGATCCTGCTGGTTTGACGTTGCCTACGGCTTTCACCGGCCTGGCGATTGTATAATGATGTTGACACTACCGATCATCACTCAGGCTAACCCATGGAAAATGATGATGGTCGGCAAATCAGCCCATGCTCACCAGCCTGGTGCCATTTCTTCCGTCCTGAAAACCACCTTCACAAGAGATGACTCCATCCCATGTATTCTGGTTCAACGAAAGGATAGAAACCCATGAAAAACCATCGACGCTTTGCGTATCTGCTGTGTATCCTTACACTGGAATCCTCGCCAGAGGCAGAATATGCTGGCCTTTGACAGTTTTGCCAAAAGGCCGTCCCAGTGAGTATAATCAATGTAACCAAATTATTAGATTTTTATCTTATTTAGCAAGAAATAGACACAATAAGGAGAAATTATGGAATATCGACATTTAGGAAAAGCTGGCGTCAAAGTATCCGAGCTGTCTTTAGGCGCTTGGGTCACTTACGGTCACCAATTCGGTGTCACTGAGGCCAAGACGATCATGGCGGCCGCGTATGATGCCGGGGTGAATTTCTTTGACAACGCCGAAGCCTATGCTTCCGGTGAGGCAGAGATCATCATGGGCAAAGCCCTCAAAGAACTGGGCTGGGCACGCAAGGATTACCTGGTCTCCACCAAGATCTTTTGGGGTGGTGAGGGGCCCAACGATCGCGGCCTATCGTACAAACACATCATCGAAGGCACCCATAACGCCCTCAAACGCCTGCAACTGGAGTATGTTGACCTGATCTTCGCCCATCGGCCGGACCCGGAAACGCCCATTGAAGAGACGGTGTTTGCCTTTAACCAGATTATCCGGGAAGGAAAAGCCTTCTATTGGGGCACGTCGGAATGGTCGGCTGCGGAAGTCATGCGCGCTACTGATTTTGCCCGCCGCAATAGCTTACGACCGCCAAGCATGGAACAGGTAGAATACAACCTGCTCCACCGCCGCCGGTTTGAAGTGGAGTATGCGCCCCTGTATAAGGAGCTGGGATACGGCACCACCACCTTCAGCC
>DKFH01000126.1:0-12473 GCA_002452315.1 Anaerolineaceae bacterium UBA6801
GTGTTGACAAAGCCTGGAAAAACAATATGCCCGGAAAGGTCAATCTCCTGATCAGCCTTGGCGGGCATATCGCCTAACGCACCAATTGTGTGAATAAAACCATCCTTAATGTACAGGTTGGTATGGTGCAATTCTCGACGCTGGTCATCCATGGTGACCAGGGTTGCAATGTTCTTAATCTTCAAGGTAGACATAAAGCGCCGCCAGTGTAAGGGAGATTGTCAGACATATTTACTATACAGTATTTTATCGAATTTATTCCCCCCTGTCAATTGTCTGACAAATTAGAATTCTCTCATCTTTCATTTTTTAAGGTTCAGGAGTGAAAAACCGCCCTCAACGCCCCACAAGGCACTCCCCAGGCCAACAGCCAACACTCCCACATCCAACAGGGCTTCCACCTGCCAGCGGGCGCGTACACCGCCATTGGCGATCACCCGCAGCCCGGCCTGGGTCAGCACCTGGGCGGCCGGCAGCATGACCGGGAAGATGGCAGGCCCATACAGCCTGCCCGACACCAGCCCACCTTGCAGGTCAGGCAGGGCACCGCGCGGCTCGACCAGGTGTACCGCTGCCGGCTGGATGTCTTTTAGCGCACCCAGCAAAACCGGCACCTGTTCAGGGCTTACACAGGGGATCAGCGGCAGTTCACCCGCGCCGACCGCCAGCATTTCTCCCAGTAAAACCGGACCCACATCCGGAGGCAGCCCTATCTCAATAGCAATGACATTTTCCAACCCTTCCAGTTTGTACGCCATCTCAGCCAGACCAACCGATGAGTCAACCAGCAGGTGTACAATAATCGGTAAATCAGCTGCCGCCCAGCGCCTTTTGCAGCGCCGGATGACCTGGTGAATGCCAGGGTTGGCGTGGCCTGTATGTAGCAGGAATCCGCCGGGAAACGGGATGCAGGCCCGGTTCGTTGCAGGCAATCGCGACCTAAGGCTGATCGGGTTGGTGATGAAGGCCCCCAGGTGATCCACAGCAGGGACTGCGCGGCGGTCCGGCGCAAAACCCAAGGTGCCGCTGGCGTTGACCACAGGCACCCCCAATACCAGGTCGCGCTTCGAGGTGACCGCAGGCGTATCAAGCCACATGCCAGACCTCCGCCAGGGGGAACACCGGGCCGTCGGCACAGGCCAAACGCCAGCCACGCCGGGTATGAACCGAGCACACACCGCACGCCCCCAGGCCGCGGCAGGGCATGGGCGTGCGTACCAGCACCCCGCCCTCACATTGCAGACTGTGGCGTTTGAATTGTGCAAAAAATATATTCATCGCCGTGCGTTCCAGGTCAACCGCCAGGTAATCCGGCCAGCCCGGGTTGTCTACCAGCTCAGACAGGGGCAGGACTTCCACCTGTGATGGGACCCAGTCCAGCACCGCTTGGGTTAAATGGCCTTCGTAAAATAAGGCCACCGAGGCACTCCCCGTCAGGACGGGTGTCACCAGGGTCATGAGCCTGGCCGGTGAAACCCGGTAAGGCACCAGTCCCACCCGCCGGGCAGAAACGGGCACATCAAACCCGTGTCCCTGGGGCAGCGTGCAGGCCAGCTGGTCACCGGGTTGCCAGACGGCCGGAATGGGCCCGACAGTGAGCAGGTGCGAGAAGCCCAGCACGGGGAAAAGATTGGCAGGGAGAATTTCCATTTCATCCGTCACTCGTTGGCAGGCCAGGAATTGCCCGGGCACCGGCCAATGTTTGGACGGCAGCTCAACCCGCCCGGCGATTTCCGGTCCGAGTTGGAGAATTTCGACGAGGTTGGCGGTTAGAGAGGACATAGCCGTGAGTTCAAGTGATTGAGGGTTAAGTATTTATAAATCATTTTGATTGAATGGTCTTACAGCGATAAATTCTTCATCAAATTCCCAATTTAACGGATTGGTCTGGATATACTCGACAATCCGCTCATAATCTTCTTCATTACGGATGATGTGTTCATAATAATTCCGCTGCCAGATTGGATAAGGATAGCTAATCTGCCTTTGTCGGATTTTTCTTGTCACCGAGGATTTAAACGAACCGATAATGGCTCCTAACGAATTATGTTGAAGACCACTTTGACTGGATTTTTCAGTTTTTGTGTTATTCGGCAATTCGTTCTTTGTCCGTTTATTGTGATTCTCAATGATGTTCACAATACCATGTAGGTGATTAGGCATGATCACATGTGCATCAAGGGAAACAAAACGGAAATGCAAAGGGATTTCTATCCAACATTCCTCAATAATTTTCCCTATTGTGGTGAGATAAGTTTCTCCTGCGATGATCTTACCAAGAATGGGTGAACGACCTTGAGTCACAATGGTGACAAAATAAGCCCCTGGCAATGAATAATCATAACCTTTCAAGCGTATTGATCGTCGATGGTACAGTTTGGATTGATTTTCCATGTTCTTTCCGTAGGGGCGACCCATGGGTCGCCCCTACATTAATATTACATTAGAATTTAATTTCCCTGCTCAATCTGATCCATGATCACCGACAGGGCCGTCTCAACCGGGACGATCCAACGGTCTTCCTCACCCCGGCGTTTAAATTCATATCCCCCGCTTTGCAGCGACCGCGACGAGACCGTCACACGCAGGGGGATGCCGATCAGGTCTGCATCGTTGAACTTTACACCGGCGCGCTCATCACGGTCATCATAAAGCGGTTCCAGGCCGGCCTTCACCAGGTCCTGGTAGAGCGCCTCAGCCGCGTCTTCGGATACACCATCTTTGCCCCTGAGCAGAACCAGGTGCACCGAGAACGGCGCCACACTGGCCGGCCAGATCAACCCCTGCGCATCATGGTGTTCCTCAGCAATGCAGGCCATCAACCGGCCCACACCGATCCCATAGGAGCCCATCACGATGGGCTGGGGCTGGCCATCCTCATCCAGGTAGGTCGCACCCAGTGCAGCGGTGTAACGCGTGCCCAGTTTGAAGATGTTGCCCACCTCAACGCCGCGCCTGGCCTCCAGAACACCCTGGCAATGCGGGCAGGGTGCGCCATCCTCTGCCAGGGCGATATCAGCCACGATATCCGCGTCATAATCCCGCCCGAGGTTGGTGTTGCGCAGGTGGTAACCAGCTTCGTTAGCCCCGGCCACCAGGTTGGGCGAGCGGGGCAGCAGGTCATCAGCCACAACCCAGACCTGCGCCCGGTCAATCCCGATCGGTGAGGCATATCCTGGGGTGGCGCCCTTGGCGGCAATTTCAGCCTCCAGTGCCGGCCGTAGGGTCCTGACAATGCCCTTGCCGGCAGCAGCCAGGGCATTGGCCAGCTTGGTTTCATTCAAAGCCATATCCCCCCGCAAAACAGCAAACACCATCTGGGGTGAATCTTCATCATCCAACTCCGCCATCAAGAACACGGCCTTGGCCGTCTTCGCCGGGGAGATCTCCAGATAAGCTGCCAGCTCTGCGATGGTAGCTGTCCCGGGTGTGGCTACCTTTTCGAGGGGCAGGGGCACCTCATCAGGCGGATCGGGTTTGGCGAAAGCAGCCACCTGCCGGTTGGCAGCGTATTCACATTGAATGCAAAACAGCAGCGTGTCTTCGCCCACCGGCGTCAGGTACATATACTCATGGGCTTCCAGTCCGCCCATCATGCCGGAATCGGAGCTCACAGTTTTAACCGGCAGCCCGCAGCGGTTGAAGATGCGTAAATAAGCCTCATAGTGCGCCTGATACTGCGCATCCAAGCCAGCCAGGTCGCGATCCAGGCTGTAACTATCCAGCATGGTAAATTCGCGCACGCGGATCAACCCCGCCCGCGGCCGGGGATCATCGCGAAACTTCGTTTGAATGTGGTAGATCAATTGGGGCAGCTGGCGGTACGATTGGATCTCCCGCCTTGCCAGGTCGGCCACCACCTCCTCATGGGTCATGGCTAACACCATATCATGCCCGCTGCGATCTTTAAAGCGGGCCATCTCATCGCCAACCTGGGTCCAGCGGCCGGTCTCCTGCCAGATATCGGCCGGATGCACCACAGGCATTTTCAGCTCCTGCCCGCCGATGGCCGCCATTTCCTCCCGCATGATGTGTTCAATACGGCTCATCACCCGCTGTGCTAAAGGTAAATAGGAATAAATCCCCGCCCCCAACTGGCGAATATACCCGGCTCGAAGCAAGAGCTGGTGGCTGGCGATCTCTGCTTCAGACGGCACATCACGCAGGGTTGTGCTAAACAGCTTCGACATGCGCATGGTTCAGCCCTCCACCTGGTCTTCAGCTTGCTCAGAGATGACCTGAGGGGTTTCCTTTTCGTCATCCGGCAAATCTGAAAGGTCCACCTGCTCCTCCATGGTGACCTTGCCGCGCAAGAAAGCGCCCTCATCCGTTGAGATCGATTGGATGGTCACATCGCCATAGACCCGCCCGGTGGCGCGGATCTCCAGCTTTTCCGCCAGGATCTGCCCGCTGACCGACCCCGCCACGATGACCGTCCCGGCCTTGAGCACGTCACAGGTCACTTTCCCTGTCTCGCCAACGATCACCAAGCCGCGCACAGCGACCTCGCCCTCTAAAGCGCCTTCAATCCGTACACCGCCCTTCCCGCGCAAATCGCCCTTCCAGCTAATGCCCGGCCCCAGCACCGAAGTCACCCGCTCAACCGGCCTGGTGGAAGTAAAATCAGGTGAAGATTTCTTTTTTCCAAACATGAGAAAGCCTGCCTTTCATTAATCGAATACCCGCTTGGACTTGTTTGGGGTGCGATCGGACCTGGTTAACGCCTGGGCGGCCAAATTGTCCCGGCCGGGACAACCCCGCCATCTGGGACATCCGCTTTGACGGTAGCCCCGTTGCCAACCCGTGCCCGTTTACCAATACTCACATTCAAGTTGACCGTGGCCCGCATGCCAATCAGGACCGCTTCACCCACCACCACCCCGCCAGCCAGGGTCGCCCCCGGGGAGAGGTTCACATACGACGCCAGGCTGCAATCATGCGAGACAATCGCGCCGTTGTTGAGGATACAGCCAAACCCCACCCTGACGCGGACCCCCACGTAGGCCAGGGGATACACCTGCACCCCATCGGCCAGAGCTGCGCTGTCCTCCACAAAAGCAGTATTGTGGATCACAGTGGGGCAATAAAAACCTGCGGCAGCAAGCCGCTCATAGATCGTAAGACGCGCAGACAGGTCAACCACCCCACCCACGCCGTTCACCGCCAGGCGGACCCCCTCCTGGGCGAGCTCGGTCAGCTTTTCACCACCTCCAAGCACGGCTAAACCCTCAACCTCCGTGCCAACCGGCAGGCCATCATCCACGAAGCCAACCAGCTCATAATCCTCCGAATGGCGTACCAGGGCAGCCAGCGAACAGCCATGCCCGCCGGCGCCATAGATCAACAACCGTTTTTCACCCGCGGGGATGTCCGGTTTATGCGCAGATTCGGCCGGATGTAAATGCTGCGATACCATCTGGCGGGTCACCAGCGGGCCTTGCGGGAGGTCCTCCAGGGCCAGTCCCTCAGCCAGGGCCAGTTCCCGCGCCGGCTCGGTGAGGCGCAGACCATCCAAAGCGGGTTGCACCCCGGTTGTTTTCACATCATTCCCAACCCAGGGCTTGTATAAATAATAGGTGTACTTTTCGTCTGTAATCTTATTGTTGGATCGTGATGCCACTTTCTACTCCCATCTCTCTAAATCTTCTAATCGGTTCACAATCCAGTTGTCTCAGCGTGGGGTTAAATCGCTCATCGTTGACTCCTTCGGCGGCCAATGCAGCATTAAAGGCGCTTTGAATGGATGCGGCTACCTCTGCTTCGGCCTGCTGGCGCTCTGCTTCTCCCAGCTGTTCCGCCTGGATAGCAACCGGGTCTCGCGCCGCCCATAATTGCTCCAGTAAAACCAACTCAAAATACCGGATCTGGTAGAGCTGCCGATAAAGAAGCTTGTTACCTGCCATCCAACACCCCCTCACGTGCCACAAACCGCCAGGGGACCGACCGCCAGGGTTCGGGGACCGAATTCAGCCCCACCCGGGAGGTCTGTTCAACTGCATATTCGGGTAGCGGTTCCCCGGGTTCAATCCACAGGCCGCTGTGCCGATCACACAGGTCGACACGGTTGAAGCCACCGTCAATGCCCAGTGCCTGGGTCAGTTTGGCCGGGCCGTCCGTCCAGCCGCGCTGTTTGGCCCGGTAAGGCCGGTTTTGGGCCATTTCTTCTATGCCCTCCACCGGCAAGAGCGCGCGGATCAGCACGGCAGCCGGCGTCCCCTCACCGTCTGTGACCGCGTTGAGTAGCCAGTGCATACCATAGGTGAAGTATACATAAGCATGCCCGGGCGGGCCGTACATCACAGATGTGCGCGGCGTCTCCCCTGCCGAGGCGTGACAGCCCAGATCCGCCTCGCCCTGGTAGGCTTCCGTCTCCAGGATCAGGCCAGCCAGGCGCATGCCGGACTGCTCCCGCACCAAACGGCAGCCCAGCAAGTCCCGCGCCACGGCCAGCGCCGGGCGGGCGTAAAAGTCACGCTGGATGATGGACATGTTGATATTTTACTTTATTATTGGTGCCGGGTAAGGCAATTCAGACCCTGGGCTTCGGGTGTGCCCAGTAAGTTGACTGTAACTGCTCAAAACAAGCAGATTTTCGGATCAGGAGCCGTTTTTAAAATGAGGATCTCGTTCCAGGGTCAGGCGGATGCCCATTTCCAGGGGGACCAGGGGAATGTAATCGAGTTTGGCCCTGGCCAGCGAGATATCCGCGCACATACGCGAGACGCCGCTGCTGATGCGCGTGTTATACACTTCTTCCGGGTCACCCCCCGTGACGCTGATCACCACCTTGGCCAGGTCCCGGATGCTGGTTTCGATGCCGCTGCCCACGTTGATCACCTGTCCGTCCACGCTCTTGACGGTCGCAGCAGCTACCAGTGCGTTGATCACGTCATCCACATACACATAATCACGGGTCTGGTTAGCGTCGCCGTGGAAGACCAGGGTGCCATTTTCCATGGATTGACGAATAAAGGTGGGGATGACCGGTGCGTGAGAGGCTGGTATATGCTGACCCGGCCCATAGGCGTTAAAAATCCGTAAGCACACTGTTTGAATGCCAGATAGCGCGCCGATCGTACGCACATACCATTCCGCTGAGAGCTTTGAAACCGCATAAGGCGATCCGGGATGGGGCATCATGTCCTCCGACATCATCGCTTGAGCCTGCTCGCCATACACCGCGCCGGAGGAGGCCAGGATCACCCGGGGCGTACCGGCATCACGGGCGGCTTCCATCAAGGTGACCGTCCCGCCGACATTGACTTCGGTGTAATCGCGAGGAAACAGGATCGATTCCGGCACAGACACACGCGCCGCCATGTGGTAAACGCAATCGATATCCTGCAAGAGCGTCCACAGCTTGGGCCGGTCATTGATATCGCCGCGCGTGAAATGCACCTCAGGATCCAGTGCGTCCGGGTTGCCGGTGGAAAGGTCATCCAACACACGCACATGATGCCCCTGCCGCAGTAATCGATTGCTCAACGTGGCACCCAAAAAACCGGCGCCGCCTGTAATTAGAATGTTCATTATCGCTCACACTTAATCTATAATCTGTCTGACATCATAGCACACTCCCTTTCTAGAGGGAAGGGCCTTCACACCACGGTCTCCACGGGGATGGCTGCCGCTAACTGAAAGGGCGTATCCGTGGTGAGGGCGTCCACCCCGTAGGCCGCCAGGTATTGCGCCAATTCCAGTTGCCCGGGTTGATGCATATCAATTGTCCACCCATCCACCCGAGACCCAGCCTGGTGCAGAAAATCAATCCAGTCAAAGCCGGCCTCTAACGCCATTTTGAGCACCTCCGCCCGGAGGAACCAGTCACAGCCCTGGGGCGCCTGGTGCAACAGGGCTTCCGCCCGGGCGGCAAAATACTCACCCAGGGGGCTCCACCGATAGGCGGATAGCGGATGGTCATCCAGCATACCGTAAGCGCCCATTCGGAACGGCGGAACGTGCTTGGGCCGTGGCTGATCGCCTAGTAAGTCAAGATACAGCAGGGGGTCAAACCCGAGGGACAAGCCCGGCGCCAATCTGGCCAGGGTGCGGATCGCCCAATCCGCCACCGAGGTGACCTGCACGCGGGCACTGCCCGGTTCGATCAGCGTTAGCAGACCTCCCAGGACTCGCGGGGTCAGCGGGGCGTAGGGCTTCAGGTCCAGCTGTAACCGCTGCGTATGTGGAAAGTCCGACAGTAACTCGATCGCCTGGTCGAGGAAACCAATTTTTTCAGCGCTCACCTGTCCGTTATGGCGGTAATGCAGGTCCCTCACCTGGGCCCGGGTCATCCGGGGAGCCTGGCCTGCGCCATCGGTCTCTTCCGATAGATCCTGCTCATGCAGCAGCGCAAAGCTGCCGTCCGCCAGGGGCAGCACATCGATTTCCACCGCCGCAGCACCCGCTTTAAGGCAGCTTTCCAGGGCCAACAGCGAACCTGCCGGTGCGTCATGGTCATTTTTCGCCGCATGATGGATCAGCATGAGGGGTGGGTCTTGTTTTTCCGAAAGATTTGGGATCATCAGCGCTCCAGCCTGTGGACCAGTGGTTAAAACCTTATTTTAACGGCAAATGAGGAAATTGTAAAAGCGGGCTTATTTACATCTCAAACAACGCACCCACCCGTAGTGTCTCAATAGAAAATCTTACTTTGCACTGATGGTTGCCTCAAATAATAATATTACTTTACGATTTAACATAACTTTCCAACATTCAGGTCAATTGCATTTCTCAAGATCACAGGGTTTAGTCGAACATAAAGATTGGATAGGCTTGCTTTGTGTTTGAAATCAATATCATTAGAAGCAAGAACCTGACGATATGGTGATGTGGCTACATCATAAACTTTGACGGTCTTTCCGCCAATGCGCTCTTTCTGGAGCTGTTTTGCTTCAGACGGAAATGGAAAAACTGGCATTTGGAATTAGACACTTTCTCATGCCTCCAAGGTAATTGGCGCATGAGCATTTGCGACATTTGAAACTGTTCTATTCGAAGCCTGTCTCCTTTCTCGAGCCTCTTGAAGCTTCAGCTTTCGCATGGTAAATATAGTGGCTTCTCGCCCCTCCAGCTTATCTTTAGGCGGGATGTAACCAATGGCGCTGTGCAACCGATAGTTATTTTAATGGGTAACATAGCGATCCACCAAATATCGGGCATCTGCCAGATAAAGTGGTGTTTCAGGCCGGATGCATTCTTTTTTCAAGGAGCCGTGCCAATGTTGTGCTGTGGCCTGTATATCTCGATTATTCTATAAGGAAATGAAATGAATCAGAAAAACGTGAATATGCATTACATGCTAAAAGATTTGGTAAAATAGTATTGCTTATCAACAGCATAAGTGACGGTGAATGCATAGCGAAGGGCACATCGGCTTTTTTTCGGGCGGAATAATAATATATGAACCAAGTATGGGAAGCGAAAATATTCTCGTGGTGGAGGTTTAGTGCATGGACTTCGCAAAAGTTACAGCTGAATACTATTCAAAATGGATCGGAAAGGATAATATTCTACTGGACATGGGTTCCGGAGTTGAATATATTTTTTCTCCGGAAAGGAACTTGGTTCAGCTGGGATATTCCCGTCAATTCGATTTATTTATCTTCCAGCAACCTGATAAACTGATTATTTCTTATGGGGATAAATTGAAAAACAGAATTGATCTTTTTAAATCCGATTTGGTCTCAAGGGCCGAACCGAATGATGTTATTGAAATGTTCGGGCAGAGGCTTGGCGCTACTGTAAATCATGGCATAAAGTATTTATACACAGAAATTCCAGATATAGAGCATCAAGCTGTTTATCTTAAAAAAAGTGATTATCCAAGGTATCTTAACTTCTTTTTGGCAAATAATCCGGGGTGCAAAAACACGGAATGGCTTGAGGAATATTTTAAGGAAATGACCGATAAAAATCTTTGTTGCGGAATATATGTCAATAACACTTTAGTCTGCTGCTCAGATGCACCTGATATGCCCTATATGAAAAATTATGTTCAGGAAATAGGAATCAATACTTTAACGGAATACAGAGGATTGGGTTATGCAACCGATGTGTGCATAGCCGCAGTAAAGGTAATTATCAAAAACAAAAAGTGTCCTCAATGGTCTACAACCGCAACCAATGTTGCCTCACAAAAACTTGCGGAAAAAATCGGATTTATAAAATACGCCGATTATTATACTGTCACACTTTAATCAAAATCATGTGAATAATCCGTAATCGGAATTGGGATTATCTACACCCGACAAATGCCGAATGCACAATGTGTTCACTCGACAAACGGGAACAAGGTTACCGGGTGCATTGTGTTTCAAACTCGTGTTCTTTGCCAAAGAAAGCATTCCGTTGGGACGCTTTTTATGTTAAGCCATAGCGCACGAAGCTCCCGCAGGGAGTTTGGGAGAGCGTCTCAATGACATTGAGAAGGTCGAGGGTTCGAATCCCTCGGTAGTGTCTAGAATCTTGTGCGTATAGTAACCATTACGGCTCATGCTCAAAAGCAATGTCTTGGTTTCTGGACTGCATGACAATTCTCCTTCTCTTTCCAGCACCGATACCATTTCAGGTATGAAAGGATGTAAGCGATTTGAACAAATCTTTCCGCAGGTTTCCCAGATCTTCTCAAGAATTTCAACCACTTCGCCTTGATATATCTTTTTCCGACCGACCTTTTTGTAGCCTTTTCTTTTCAGGCCATGTTTCAATAATTTGATGGCATATTTTCTGTGATACCCTGTGGCAGCTGTAAATTAATCGAGTATTTTTGCTTTCTCTGTTTTTCCTGCTTTCAGATATCGAGGTTGTATTGCTTCTGTCAATTCTCGCTTGCTACGTTTGCTCATCATTTTGCTCTATCTCCAGATACTTTGATCTGGTCTAGAGTAACATTCTTTTTGAGGCAACGTATACTTCTAAAGTAAGATTATTTGCGAGGCAATGCGCCCAGCAGCTTGGGAGCAGCGTTTTTGGGTATAATTGAAGGTTAGAAACTATCCGATTGGGTATGCTCTCCTCAGTTTGGGGACGACCATAATAATAAACACAAGGAGAAACGATGATCGTAACAACCAAGAAATTATTCGAAGCAGCCTATGGAAAATATGCCATTGGCGCCTACAACATCAACAATCTTGAGCAAACCGTGGGCCTGTTCCGCGGCAACCTGCGCTCACAGGCACCGTTTATCATCCAAATCAGCAAGGGCGCCCGCTCCTACACCGACAAGGTCCTGCTGGAGGGCTTGATCCGCAGCGCCGACGAGGTCTTCCCGGAGGCCATCTTTGCCGTCCACCTGGACCATGGCGATGAAGAAACCGCCATGGACTGCATCGAATCGGGCTTCTACAGCTCGGTGATGATCGATGCCAGCCATGAGGACTTTGAGACCAACATCGCCATCACCAAGCGCGTGGTGGACGCTGCCCACGCCAGGGGCATTGTGGTCGAGGCTGAATTGGGCCAGTTGGGTGGCGTGGAAGAACACATCCAGGTGGACGAAGCTGACGCCAAGCTCACCGACCCCAAGCAGGCCAAGGAATTTGTGGAGCGCTCTGGCTGTGACTCCCTGGCAGTAGCCATCGGCACCAGCCACGGCGCGTTCAAGTTCTCCGGTTCCCAATCGCTGCACTTTGACGTATTGGCGCAGATCCAAAAAGAGCTGCCCGGCTTCCCGCTGGTGATGCATGGCTCCAGCTCGGTGCCCCAGGATGAGGTCGCCCGCATCAATGCGGCCGGCGGCAAGCTGGAAGGCGCCAAGGGCGTCGACGCCAGCCAGTTCAAACGGGCTGCAGAGCTGGGCGTGACCAAGATCAACATCGATACCGACGGCCGCCTGGTGTGGACGCGCGTACATCGTGAATATTTCCGCGACAAACCCGAAGGGTTTGACCTGCGCAAGCCCGGCGAAATCTTTATGGAAGAATACGCCAAGTTCATCGCCGAGAAGAACGGCTACCTCGGCAGCGCGGGCCAGCTCGAGAAAGTTCGAGCCCTGTTAGCACAATAGGAGCCACTGATGAAACCAGTTGAAATTCGCCCAGGGGTATTCTGGGTTGGTGTGAATGACCGCGTCACGGACCTGTTTGAGGGCTTGTGGCCGATCAGCCGTGAGGGGATTTCCTATAATGCCTACCTGATCAAGGACGAGAAAACCGCCCTGATCGACCTTTCTAAGGAGATGCTCAGCGACGATTACCTCGCCCAGCTGAAGGAAGTCGTTGACCTGGCCAGCCTGGATTACGTGATCATCAACCACATGGAGCCCGATCACAGCGGCGCGCTGCAGCGGATTTTGGAATTTGCGCCCAATGCCCACATCCTGGGCATGCCCAAGACCGTGCGCATGCTGGATGATTTTTATGGCTTAACTGAAAATATCTCCCAGCTGGCCACCGGCGAGGAGCTCTCCCTCGGAAAATACACCCTGCGCTTCGTCTATACGCCTTTGGTGCACTGGCCGGAAACGATGATGA
>DKFH01000126.1:12564-12991 GCA_002452315.1 Anaerolineaceae bacterium UBA6801
TGCGCTATTTCACCAACATCGTGGCGGCCTTCAGCAAATCGGTGCTCAATGCCATGAGGAAGTTTGCCGAGATGCCCATCAAAATCGTCGCGCCCTCCCACGGGCTGATCTGGCGGGTTAACCCCAGCCGCATCCTCGAGCTGTACCGCACNNTGCTGGATGATTTTTATGGCTTAACCGAAAATATCTCCCAGCTGGCCACCGGCGAGGAGCTCTCCCTCGGAAAATACACCCTGCGCTTCGTCTATACGCCTTTTGTGCACTGGCCGGAAACGATGATGACCTACCTGGTTGAGGAGCAGATCCTGTTCCCCTGCGACGGCTTTGGCGGCTACGGCACCCTGAACGGCGGGATTTTTGACGATGACTATGCCGACCTGGCCTTCTTTGAGGCGGAAGCGCTGCGCTATTTCACCAACATCGTGGC
>DKFH01000126.1:13065-13778 GCA_002452315.1 Anaerolineaceae bacterium UBA6801
GCCGCATCCTCGAGCTGTACCGCACCTGGTCGGAATATTACCGGCAGCCGGCGGAGGCGGGCATCACTGTCCTGTTCGGCACCATGTACCGCAACACTGAACGCGCCCTCAACGCTGCCTTGGAGGGGATCTCGGCAGAAGGCGTGCCGGTCCGCGTGCATGACGTGCGCAAGACCCATGTCAGCTACATCCTCCCCGACCTGTGGACCCGGCGCGGTGTGCTGGTGGCGGCTCCCACCTATGAGGGCAAGCTGTTCCCACCCGCCATGGACGTGCTGATGATGGCCGACCGCAAGCGGGTGACCCACAAGGTCGCCGCGTACCTGGGGAGTTATGCCTGGGGCGGCGGCGGACAGGCCGATTTTGAGCGCATGGCCGAGAAAATGAACTGGCAGGTGCCCCAGGGCTTCGGCTTTTTAGGCGGCCCCCAGGATGCCGACCTGGACCGGGCACACGAGATGGGCGTCCAGCTGGCCCGGGCCGTCAAATCGGACGAGTAGTGCCCCAATAAATATTTAATGGCTGAAACTGTAAGGGCGACGCACGAAGTGTCGAGTTTACGAAGACAAGCGTCGCCCTTATATTTTTATATTAATGGATATTATAATATTGAAATATATTCATTTTACGCTTTTAGATATTCGTTCCCTAATCAATTTTCAACACCCTCAACGAGAGTGTTGAAAAACGAACAATGATTGCTCATCATTTGT
>DKFH01000126.1:13816-14997 GCA_002452315.1 Anaerolineaceae bacterium UBA6801
GAGGTCCGCCCCTACGATCAAATTTGTTTAGAGGAAATTCACATTTTCAACACCCTCTCAACCAAACCTTTGGGCGTTATGGCAGAATCGGCTATAATGGATGTGTTAAATTAAAAATGAATCAAAACGCAGGGGCAACCCTGCCTTAGCCCCCCGAATGGGGGCAGTGGTTGTCTCGCGTAACACGCGTTGAGCTGGGCAGACACGGAGGTCTGCCCCTACTGAATTATTAACCATCACATTTATCATCGAAATTATCCCTTGGAGAGTCCCATGTCTGAAGACAACCCCGCACCCCGCTCAAACTTCATCACCGACATCATCGATGAACACCTGGAAAACGGCCGCTTCGACCGCGTCCACACCCGCTTTCCGCCGGAGCCCAACGGTTACCTGCACATCGGGCATGCCAAGTCGATCTGCCTTAATTTTGGCGTCGCCCAGGATTACGGTGGGCTGACCAACCTGCGCTTTGACGATACCAACCCGGTCACCGAGGATGTGGAATACGTCGAATCGATCCAGGAGGATATCCGCTGGTTGGGCTTCGACTGGGACGACCGCCTGTACTTCGCCTCCGATTATTTCGGCAAGCTGTATGAATACGCCCTGCAGTTGATCAAACTGGGCAAAGCCTACGTGTGCGACCTCTCGCCGGACGAGCTGCGCGCTTACCGCGGCACGCTGACCGAGCCCGGCGTGAACAGCCCCTACCGCGACCGCTCGGTGGAAGAAAACCTGGACCTGTTCCAGCGCATGCAGGCGGGCGAGTTCCCGGATGGCTCGCGCACCCTGCGCGCCAAGATCGACATGACCTCCCCCAACCTGAACCTGCGCGACCCCGTGCTGTACCGCATCCTGCATGCCCACCATCACCGCACCGGCGACGAATGGTGCATCTACCCCATGTACGACTACGCCCATGCCCTCTCGGACTCGATCGAGGGCATCACCCATTCGATCTGCACACTGGAATTTGAAGACCACCGCCCCCTGTACGACTGGATCCTCGACACGCTGGGGGTGTTCCACTCGCAACAGATCGAGTTCGCCCGCCTGAACCTGACCTACACCGTGATGAGCAAGCGCCGCCTGCTGCAGCTGGTGCGGGAAGGGCATGTCAGCGGCTGGGACGACCCGCGTATGCCGACCCTGTCGGGCATGCGGCGGCGGGGCTATAC
>DKFH01000126.1:15031-17117 GCA_002452315.1 Anaerolineaceae bacterium UBA6801
CTGCTGGAGCACGTCCTGCGCGATGACCTCAACGGCCGCGCCCGGCGCGTGATGGCCGTGGTGGAGCCGCTCAAAGTGATCATCGACAATTACCCGGATGAACAGGATGAGGCCTTTGACGTGCCCTACTTCCCCTTCGACCGCGAGGGCAGCCCCACCCGCCCGGTGCCCTTCAGCAAGGAGCTCTACATCGAGCGTTCGGATTTCATGGAAGACCCGCCCAAGAAGTTCTTCCGGCTGGCCCCCGGGCGCGAGGTGCGCCTGATGAACGCCTACTACATCACCTGCACCGAGGTGGTCAGGGATGAACAGGGCGAGGTGATCGAACTGCACTGCACCTATGACCCCGAGTCGCGCGGCGGGATGTCCCCCGATGGGCGCAAGGTGCGCGGCACGCTGCACTGGGTTTCCGCCCGGCACGCGCTGGAGGCCGAGCTGCGCCTGTACGACACGCTGTTCACCCAGGCCAACCCCTACGATGTGCCCGAAGGCGGTGACTTCAAGGACACCATCAACCCGGACTCGCTGCAGGTGGTCACCGACGCCAAACTGGAGCCGAGCCTGGCCGGCGCGCATGCCGGCGAGCCGTTTCAGTTCATGCGCCAGGGCTTCTTCTGCCTTGACTCGGTCGATTCACAGCCCGGCGCGCCCGTTTTCAACCGCACCATCTCGCTGGTGGACACCTGGGCTAAAATGCAAAAATAACAGCTCTTTGCCATTACGACAAGCCGGAGCTGCAGGGTGCGCACCGGGTTTGTGCGCACCATTTCTTGTTATCCGCATTGCGAGCAAATTTTTCTAGGGTAGGATGAGGGTGCAAATCCTAAAACAAACTTTTTGCTGGGCGCCATCGAACGGCAAACCCTGAACACGTCTGGATCAACCCACCACCTGTTTTCAATCGGGATCTTTGAGCTTTCGACTGTCAGCCACCAGCCACCACCTACCAGCTATTCACCACTCACCATTCTCTCATGGTATAATTTGAAGCCAGAAAACTGGGGCCCGTAGCTCAGCGGCAGAGCAGGCGGCTCATAACCGCTCGGTCGTAGGTTCGAATCCTACCGGGCCCATAAATAAATATTATTCGTGGGGAATTTACCCTTAGAGAGAACATTTGTTACAAAGCATTTTCTTTTATCCGTTTTATCGTAGGTTTGTCTTCTTCTAAAAAATTTTATTCTACTAGCTTAACAGCCAAATATAGGTGATCCCATATGAAAAATGTAGTCAAAATTTCTTTGAAACAGACAATCGTGAACCCTTTGTTGTGTGTAGTATGCGGGAGTTCATCGAATATTCACCCAAGAGGTTATTCTGTGAGAGGCAATACTTATCAATTACTTATTAATTATTGGGGTATTTTTAGGTTTCCAGTATGTGAATTATGTGCAATAAAACGCGGTGATTTGCTTAAGAAGAAAAAGCGATTTAGGACACCGGAAGAAAATGATTTTATCAAACTTTATGATGAAAAAGCTATAAAAATCATGATTAGTTATCATCCTATTTTGGGCATTAAAAAGGCGAAGTTTATTTTTTATCGACAGGATTATGCGGAAGCTTTTGCGAAGGTTAATAATGGTGAATTACTTTAGTAATATATCTTTGATTCTCTTTTTGCTCCTCTGCTAGCATCCTAATTTATCCAAAATTTTTCCTAAGGCCAAAGTTATTATTAATCCTTACCTTCACCCACCTAAGGAGTTTCACTATAACCTATATTGACATTGGCGAGATCAAAAGCCATTTAACCCTCTGCGGTGCGGGCCCCAACTTGCTACTGTTCCCGGATAACCTCTTCACCTAGCTGTCATACCGAGACGACATTGAGTATTTCTCCAGCCGCTTCACCGTGCTCGCCTTCGACTACCGCTTCACGGGCCAATCCAGGCACGAAATCAAATACCCCGATCACGCTCCATGTCAAGGGTTCCTGGCTTGTGCCGCTTCGCTCACCACCCTTGACATAGGAGCCTCCGTGATCGTGGTAATGACGGTTGCGGACGGGCGGTTAAGGCGAATGAATGAAACGAAAAAAGTTTCCTTGTAAAGTACTAATTTGAGGGTGTTGAAAATGGGAATT
>DKFH01000126.1:17161-24355 GCA_002452315.1 Anaerolineaceae bacterium UBA6801
TTAATAGAATTAATTATGGATTTTGACAAATGATGAGTAATCATTGTTCGTTTTTCAACACCCTCAATTTCTTATTTGCGTATCTAGTGCTACGGGTGTAAGATATATATATAAATCGAAATTACACCTAAGAGATACGCTCTGCTTAATATTATATACGCTTAACGTATCAATGTCAAGCGATTCTTATGGAATTAATAGATAGTTTTCTGGATAAGCTTTCTGAAGGGGATTTACCCAACAAATTTACCTTGAAAATGGGTGAATTGATTCGTAAAGCTCGAGAAGAAGCAGGATTCAGCCAACGAGAATTGGCAGAGCGAATCTATCGTCGACAAGCAGCTCTTTCCGATATGGAAAATGGAAAAATGGAGCCTAATGCAAGCACACTTGTATATTTAGCGTTTAATTTAAATAAGCCCATCTCTTATTTTCTCCCTATGCCATATAACCCAGAGAGTAATCTGGAAAATCTCACAGAATTAGAAAAAGAAATCCTTATATTTACTAAACAGCTTGAAAAAAGTGACCAGATTAGAATTCTTGCGCAATTAAGGGCTTTATCAAAACTTGAAAATAGTTAGCGAGGAATTATGGCTCTTTTACCTCCATTTTTCTTAGATACTGTCGTTGCAATAGGAATTGGAGACGATCCATCTAAACGACAATGGATAGGTACTGGTTTTTTATTTGGAGAAATCGTTGATGATAATCCAGAAATTAAGGATAAAAGATATAAGCTATGGCTCATAACGAATAAACATGTTCTCGTTGGACTTAAGGATATATATATAAAAGTAAATGCAACGCAAGGAACAAATAGCAAAGATTATAAAGTTCACTTAGCCTTTAATAATGGCCGTTCAAGATGGGTTGGTCACTCAAATGAAGATACCGATGTTGCTGCCCTCTCCATAAACCCAACTTTTCTTGACAAAGAGGGTAGAAAATACTCATTTTTTAGGTCAGATATTGACACGTTTAATAAAGAAAAGATGATTGAAGCTGGAATTTCGGAGGGCGACAGGATTTTTGTTCTTGGCTTTCCCTTGGGGTTAGTTGATACAGAACAACAGTATGTAATTTGTAGGGGAGGTAATATTGCAAGGATTCGGGATCATCTTGATAACCGCACAAATGTTTTTCTTATTGATGCTCCAGTTTTCCCCGGAAATTCTGGGGGTCCAGTAATACTTTGTCCATCGGCATTAGCTATCCAGGGTACAAAATCAATAAATCAATCAGCTTTACTCGGAATAGTCAAAGCATATGTTCCTTACAACGATTTAGCATTTAGTAAGCAAACTAATCGTCCACGAATAATTTTTGAAGAGAATTCTGGTTTAGCTGCTGTTGAATCGACAGATTCTATTCTTGAAACTGTCGATCGGGCATCAAGACTAATTAAGCGGAGAATGTCCACGGGAAAAAACCGCTCTAAGAACAAGCAAAGATGAGAGAAGCCAACCTAATTTTGGTTTGGGTGTGTAAATTTTATGTATTATCAAATGAATGAGCTTTGAGGATTAAAGAATGACACTTTGGGAAGCATTACTGCTAGCTGCGTTTACAGGTATCGTTGGCTTTTTAAGTAATAATCTTCTTCATAATCTTGCAGTTAAAAAAGATAATATTCATTTAAATAGGGAGCGTTTATTATTAAACATTTATAAGGTTGACAACTTCATAAAATCATTAATCGAAATTAGATACATCCGGAGTGAAATAACAAAGATAAAAGAATTGATCGATTCATCAGAAACAGAATATGAACTATTGTCTGAAGAAATGAACCGAATAAAAGAAGAAATAAATCTTTTAGAAAATGAGTTAAATAATCATACAGATTCTAATAAATCAATTGATGTGAAAACCAAAATTCGCACATTATCTACTAAATTAGCGGATGTATCAACCGAATTAAAGCAAAACAAAATTCATCTCAAAACAATGAGTGAAGATCTTGCACTTAATGATGAAATGCTAAAAAAGCTTAATAAAAGTAAATATTCGGAAGATCTCATATCAGCTCTGTTCTTAATAGATCCAACTGGTGTAATAGTCAATGATTTTACTGAATTATCAAACATATATTTAGATTCGGAAAGTACAATAACTTCTGACACAAGAGCGCTTATATTAAGATTGAATATTGAACAATTCTTAAATAATAAAATTAAGAAATTTAAGTAATTTTATCATGACCAAATAAATCCTCTCTTTGCCATATAACCATCACCCAGCAGGAATTGATTAGTTATCCCCTCGGTCGCAGGTTCTAATTGCCCGCAGGGCGTACCGGGCTCATAAATCAAGCAATTTCACGTTAATCCCAACTAATTACCACAGCATTTAACAATGACCCCGGGGGTCTGAGCTGGCCTGCGCACCGTTCACCTACCCGCTCTAAAATCCTGAAGCAAAGCGGTAGGTCCAGCTACCAGCCACCCGCGACCAGCCACCCGCTGCATGCTTTCGGCTTTCCCCATTCACAATGCACCATGCACCAAATTGCGAATATATCTAATTTATTTCCATATATGCGTTGCCATTCCGCCTGAAATGGAATAAAATCCATCCGTTATGGCTAATGGACAAGCATCCCTGATCCTGATTTAGCTGGACGTCGCCGGGCTCTGCATCGAGCCGCAATTGGGGGCTTTTGCTGCCGCCTATGTGCTGTTCCTCTCCATCCTCGGCCCAATTTTGGCCCAGGTGGTCCGGCCCCTGAGCAATATTTACCGAAAAAAGCACAGCCCGGGTTGATGCCAGCCAGCATCATTATTCACCATTCATCAAATCCTCAAACAAAGCGAATCCCCCAAAGTGCGGCAGAGGTGGGCAAAAGCATACCGGAGTGGGTGAATTAAAGCCATAGCGATATAGGAAAGCCGATGCCGACCCGTAAGGACCACAAATCCCATAAATCAGTTTTAGTATGGATGCTCATCGAGGTCGGGATTTATTAAAATAAGCATATCACAAGGCTAATACACAAAGTCCCCTAATTAGAATTAGGGGACTTTGTTGAATAATTTGATGTGAAGTTGGGCTTGGTTCACATCTTTACTGCCATACTAAAGACCTTTTAAGAGCGTTGCTAAGGCCAGTAAAACAAAACCAATTACGACAAACAAAAAAGAGTTGTCAGACACCAGGGGAATGGAGATAAAACTACCAAGAATTCCCAAAACGCCTACGACAACAGCGATCCACCAGGTTACATTTTTCGGTGCATTTAATCTCATGATAATCTCCTTTAAAAATAAACAAAGAATTAAATTTTTCCACCTTTAGCCCAACGGATGAGGTGGCTCTGTATAATATAACACTTAACACCATGAACCGTTACGCTGTTCTTCGATTTCTCTTGGGGTATAAAACAACAAGGCGAATGAGTTAAACGTCCTCAGGGCAACCTGATCCGTGCTTAACATTGGTTGCTCCAACCTGAAAACACCCCTTCTCCTATCAAAAACGGTTGAGTTCGCAGCTATCTATCATTTAGCATCCCCTCTGCTTATTATACAAATATCACCAAAAATGGCGCTCGGATGGTTACATCACGTTCTTCTACCATTTTGACCATTCTGATTGGGGTTGGGGGGCTTTGTAACATCCATCGCAATGTGCGCAAATTAATGATGTGTTTCTCAGCACCTTGCCCCTTGAATCTTGAGCTTTGACGGGTTATTCTTCATAAGGCTAAGAAATATCAACGCAGATGGAGTTAACCGTCGCATGAAACCAACCATTCTTGAAAACCTGCGCCTGGCCGGCTTCCCCCTCGGGCTGGGGCTGACCAGCGTGCTGGTGTCCGGCACCCTCAACCGGGTGATGATCGTCGAAATGGGCATCCCCGCCGGGTTGGTGGGGTTGTTCTTCGCTTTGCCGCTGCTGATCTCCCCCCTGCGGGTGTGGCTGGGCTACCGCTCTGATGCCTACCCGCTGTGGGGCCTGCGCCGTGAGCCGCTGATCGTGTTTGGCTCGTTGCTGGCTGGGCTGGGCGTGGCCGTGGTCACATTCACCCTGGTGGAAACTGCCTCCCTGAGCCTGCTGGCGATCAGCGCCCTGGTGGCCGCCTTTATCGCCTATGGGTTTGGCAAAAACCTCTCCAGCAACACCTTCGAAGCCCTGTTGGCGGATAAATTCACCGGCGACCAACGCCCGCAGGCGGTCACTTTTTACAAGGTGGCCATGTTCGTGGGCATCATGCTGGGTGCGCTCCTGCTGGGCCGCCTGCTGGAGCCCTTCTCCGAATCCCGCCTGCTGACCATCGTCCTGGCTGTGGCCGGGGGGTCCTTCCTGCTGGCCATATTCGCCATTGCCGGCCAGGAACCCCGCCATGCCGCTATTGAGGCTGAAAGCCAGGAAGCGCGGGGCATTGCCTTTTGGGAGACCTTCAAAACAATGGTCTGGGCTGACCCGCAGATCCGGCGCTTTTTCATCTTCGTCATGCTGACGGTGGTCGGAACGCTGGCGCAGGATGTGCTCCTGGAGCCCTACGCCGCGCTCGTGCTGAATATGTCCGTCGGGCAAACCACCACCCTGACCGCCATCTGGGGCGCGGGCACGCTGCTTTCGATGGGCGCTGCCGGCGCCTGGCTGATCAAACGCTTTGGCTACATTCGTGTGGTTCGGGTCGGGCTGGTGCTGGGCGTGGTTACCTTTATCATGCTGATCCTTTCCGGCGCACTCACGCTGACCGGGGTCTTCCTCGTGTTGGTGTTCTTCCTGGGAGTCAGCACAGGCCTGTCCGCCTCGGGGATGCTCTCGGCGGTGATCGACTTCACCACGGCTGAGCGAGCCGGGCTGTTGATGGGCGTGTGGGGTGTGGCACACAACCTGGGGCAGGCAACAGGCAATTTGATCAGCGGCGCAACCGTTGACCTGGTCCAGGCCTTACAGGGCGATGCCCTCACCGCCTATGGGCTGGTCTTCGCCCTGGAAGCTGCCTTGTTGCTGGGCGCCCTGTGGCTGCTAAAGGACATCAAGATCACCGAAGCACGGATCTTCTCGAAAACAGACCTTGGACAACCCGAGCTTTTTTAACGGATTTTTCACCAAAGGAGAGGCTCATGACCATATCAAACGAAACCAAAACAGAATTGCTCAAAGCACAGCGCACCGAGATCACCGAGTACCACGTCTATACCCGCATTGCCAAAACGCTCCCCGACGAAAACAACCGCAAGATCGTTGAGCACATTGGCGAGGATGAGAAGCGCCACTATGAGATCTGGAAGAGCTACACCGGTAAAGCGGTTAAACCAAACAAATTCCTGATCTGGCTCTACACCACCATCAGCCGGCTGTTCGGGTTCACCTTTGGGTTCAAACTGATGGAACTGGGTGAGGAAAAAGCGCAGGTCAATTACCAACTGATCGGGGATGAAATCCCCGAGGCCAGGGATGTGATCAAGGATGAACAGGATCACGAGGACAAATTATTATCCATGCTGGATGAGGAATCGCTGATCTATGCGGGTTCGGTTGTGCTGGGCCTGAACGACGCCCTGGTCGAGCTGACCGGTGCGCTGGCCGGGCTGACCTTTGCCTTCCGCGATGTGAACATCATTGCCCTCTCCGGGCTGATCACCGGTATCGCCGCGTCGCTGTCGATGGCGGCCTCAGAATACCTCTCCACCCGCTCGGAGGAAACCGACAAAGATCCCATGCGGGCGGCCATCACCACCGGCATTGCCTATGTGATCACCGTGGCACTGCTGATCCTGCCCTACCTGCTGTTGAATAACGAGATCATTGCCCTGGCGATCTCGCTGACCACCTCTGTGGTGATCATTGCGATTTTCAATTTCTATGTGTCCGTCGCCAAAGATCAGCCTTTTGGGAAGCGTTTTGCCGAGATGGCGGGCTTGAGCCTGGGCGTGGCGGCCTTCAGCTTTTTGGTTGGCCTGCTGATTCGCAACTGGTTTGGGGTTGAGGTGTAAGGGCCCTGGAGATCCAGTCTTTACACCATCACACATCTTGAAAAGTGGTACCAGCCATCCTTTTGTAAATCATGAGAATCCCACTTTTTATGATTTACATTTAGCTTTTGGCTTTGACCTTTTTTCTACCAGCTATCAGCTACAAGCTACCAGCTGCTCAGTCCACCGTCAGCGTTTTGCTTAAATTACGGGGAAAATCAGGATCGTACCCGCGCGCCACCGACATGTGATACGAGAGCAATTGCAGCGGTAAGACCCCCAGCAGAGGCGCGAAATAGGGATTTGACTCCGGAATGGTGATCAGGTCACTGGCATTGGCCTTCAGGCGCTCATCCGCCTGGCCGATCGCCACCGCTTCTCCACCGCGGCAGGTGACCTCGTTGATCCCGCTGATGATCAGGGGCACATCCCCCGGCCCGGCCAGGAACAGCACGGGGAAGCCTTCCGTGACGGCCGAGAGCGGCCCGTGTTTGAACTCCGTCGAGAGCATACCCTCACAATGAGCATAGGTGATCTCCTTCAGCTTGAGGGCGCCCTCCAGTGCAAAGGGATAGGTGGCGCCAAAACCCAGGCAGTACAGGTCATCCCAGGCGTTGATCTTGGGCACCAAAGCCTGCACCTGTGGGTCGGTGGCCTGGATGGTTTCGTCCATCAACGCTGGCAGGTGCTCAAAATCCAGGTCGGTCACGCCACCCAGTTTGGCGGCCAAGTATAAAAAGCAGATGATCTGGTTGGTGAAGGTCTTGGTGGCTGGCACACTGATCTCGTAGCCGCACACCAGGGGCAGCCAGGCATCGGTTTTGCGCGTCAGCGTGGAGCCAATGACGTTAGCCATGCTGAAACAGGTCATTCCCTGCGCCTGGGCGACTTCCAGCGCATTGAGCACATCTTTGGTCTCACCGGATTGGCTGACAAAGATGCCCACATCATCCGAATTAACCGATTGGCCATATTGCGGGGCGAATTGGGGCGCCACCACCGGGATCACAGCCCGGCCTGCCAATTGCGAGGCGTACACAGCCCCGGCCAAACAGGCATGATAGCTGGTCCCGCAGCCGATAAAATATACATTTCGCGCGGCGGCCATCTTTTCCACGACCTGCGCTACCAGCGCCGGGTCGCCATCCAGTCGGTGCAGCAGCTCGCCAGCCACAACCGCCTGCTCGTGGATCTCCTTGAGCATAAAGTGGGCGTAGCCCTCCTTTTGGACGGCCGCCATCGTTTCTGAGACCGTCTCCGGCTC
>DKFH01000048.1 GCA_002452315.1 Anaerolineaceae bacterium UBA6801
GAACTGTGGCGCCCGGATTATACCCGGGTCGACCCGGTTGACGAGGATTGGGACCAGTTCGACAATTTCGCCCAGTACGACCGCTTCACCCGCGAGTGGCTGTCCGCCTGCCGGCGGGTGCTCAAGCCCACCGGTACGCTGTGGGTGATCGGTTCCTATCACAATATCTACCGGGTGGGGGCCATCCTCCAAGACCTTGATTATTGGATTCTCAACGATGTGGTGTGGGTCAAAACCAACCCAATGCCCAATTTCCGGGGCATGCGCTTCACCAATGCCCACGAGACCCTCCTGTGGGCCAAGAAGGAAAAAGACCAAAAATACACCTTCAATTACCATGCCATGAAAAGCCTGAATGAGGATTTGCAGATGCGCAGCGACTGGGAAATCCCCATCTGCACCGGCGGGGAACGCCAAAAAACATCCAATGGCGAAAAAGCCCATCCCACACAAAAACCGGAAGCCCTGCTCTACCGGGTGATCATGGCCAGTTCGAACCCGGGTGATATCGTGCTGGACCCCTTCTTCGGGACGGGCACCACAGGCGCCGTCGCTAAACAACTGCACCGGCACTACATCGGGGTCGAAATCGACGCCGCCTACGCCCAATTGGCCGCTGAACGCATCCGGTCGATCCCCCCATCACTCTTTGATCCGCAGGTCTTCAACTCGCCCAACCCGCGCCGCGAAAAACGGATCCCCTTCGGAAACCTGCTTGAAAATGGCCTGCTGAAACCCGGCCAAACGCTCTACTTTGGCGCCGAAGGGGAACTGAGCGCAGAAGTGCTGGCGGATGGTAAACTTATGTTCCAGGATCAGCGCGGTTCGATTCACCAAATTGCCCGGCTGATTCGCAAGGCGCCCAGCAATGGCTGGCAGCTGTGGTATTTTATCAACCCGGAGACCGGCCAGCGGGAGCCCATTGACACCCTGCGCAAACTATTGCGCAATGAAACACAAACTTAATTTAAGCCGGTGAGCCTGGGCCAAGACCCTCTACACCGGACCCATACCGCAAAGGACATCAACGATATGACTACCAACCCCTTTACCCAATCCCCCTGGCGTCTGGAAGATCTGTTCACCGGGTTTGATGATCCCCACTATGAGGCCGCCTTCGAACACATCAGATCAGGCGCGGAAAAATTCCAGGCCTACCGGGAAAAACTCGTCCCGGAGATCAGCGAGGACCTGTTCATCAGCATCATCACCGAATTTGAGCAATTCTACCGCCTGATGAGCCGGCTGGGCGGGTTTACCCAGCTGGCCTTCGCCGCCGATACACAGGACCAGGCGGCCCAGACACAGGTCGCCCGGGTGGACCAGTTCCAGGCGGAGATCAGCAACCAGACCCTGTTCTTCAACCTGTGGTGGAAGGCGCTCGACGATGAAAATGCCGCCCGCCTGCTCGAGGCATCGGGTGATTTCCGTTACTGGCTGGTCGCCATGCGCAACTTCAAGGACTTCACCCTGTCCGAACCTGAGGAAAAGATCATCAACATCAAAGATGTAACCGGCGTTAACGCCCTCAACATGCTCTACGACTCGATCACCAACCGCTACACCTTCGAGATCGAGCACGAAGGCGAGGTCAAAACGCTGACCCGCGGCGAGTTGATGTCGTTAGTACGGGAGACCGACCCAGACTTGCGGGCAAAGGCCTATCAAAGCCTGTTCAAGGTCTACGAAGCAGATGCCCCCATCCTGGGACAGATCTACCAGGCCATCGTGCGCGATTGGCGCAATGAAAACCTCGACCTGCGCGGTTTCAAAAAGCCGATCGCCGTGCGCAACCTGGTCAACGACCTGCCTGACCCGGTCATCGAGACCTTGCTGGAAGTCACTCGCCAGAACACCCACCATTTTCAGCGCTTTTTCAGGCTCAAAGCCAAACGCCTGGGCATGGAGAAACTGCGCCGTTATGATATTTATGCCCCGGTGGAAAAATCTGATAAAAAATATGACTACAACCAGGCCGCCGAGATCGTCCTGGAATCCTTCCACGAGTTTGATCCCCGGTTTGCGGATCTGGCCAGGGAGATCTTTGAGCGCGGCCATATCGACAGCGAGGTGCGCAAGGGCAAGATGAGCGGTGCCTTTTGCGCCACGATCACGCCAGACCTGGCGCCCTGGGTGCTGCTTAATTACCAGGGCAAGGCTGACGACGTGGCTACCATGGCGCATGAGCTGGGGCACGGCATCCATGCCCTGATGGCCCGGGAGCATACTGCCCTTACGCAGCATGCCTGCCTCCCCCTGGCGGAGACGGCCTCCACCTTTGGCGAGATGATGCTGATCGACAAGCTCCTGGCCCAGGAGAGCGATCCTGCCGTGCGGCGCGACTTGCTCTTCCGCCAGATGGACGACGCCTTTGCCACCATTCTGCGCCAGAACTACTTCTCGATGTTCGAACAGGAAGCCCACGAGATGATCGCCCAGGGCGCCCAGGTGAACGACCTGGCCGAGGCTTACCTGAAAAACCTGCAGCGAGAATTTGGCGACGCCGTGGAGATCGCCGACGAATTCCGCTGGGAATGGGTCATGATCCCGCANNTATGCCTTCGGGCAGCTGCTGGTACTCTCGCTGTATAAGCAATACCAGGCCGAGGGGGATGCCTTCAAACCGCGCTATATGGAGATCCTCGCCGCGGGCGGTTCGGTGGCGCCGGTGGAACTGCTCAGCCAGGCTGGTATCGACGTGACCCAGGCCGCGTTCTGGCAGGGCGGTTTTGATGTGATCGAAGAGATGGTGACCGCGCTGGAGAAGCTGGCTTAGGCCGGTCAATTTTTAAGGCCAATTAGAGCCTTTTAGATCCGGGAACTGCCTGGAAAGACGGGTAGCGTAAATAAAGGTGTATCCGTTCAACATTGCGGATACACCTTTGCCATTAAAAAAATACAAGTTGTTCCGCCCAGACGATCATAGGCCGATTTCCTCGCCATGGTAGATGTGGTTGAGTAATTCGGCCGTTCTTCCCTCAAGATCTCGCCGTCAGACCTCAATATCTTGCATATGAACCCCCGTGGTCTTAACTTCATTTTCTTCACCCCGGCCTTTCCGGCGGAAGGCAAACAACAATAGCCCCAGGCCAATTACGCCTAAAATGAAGCTCAGCCCCCACACCGAGCGGATATCAAACCACGCCAAAGCTAACCCTGCTAAATAAAGCCCCAATGCAGACCCGATGCCGTGCAGCGCGGTGCCATACAAACCCTGGCCTGTAGCTCGCCAGTCCGGGCTGATCAGGTGGTCTATATACGACACGCCCACCACATAAAAGCTAACGATCGCCAGCCCGTGGATCAATTGGCTGGGCGCCACCCACTCCGGCCGCTGGATGAAAAAATATAACGCCCAGCGCAGGGGCAGCAGGACCGCACCTGCCAGGATGATGGCTTGCGCGCTGAAGCGTTTCAATGCCAGAGGCACCAAAAGCATGAGCGGTACTTCCGCAATAGCCTGGAGCGAGACCGTCAGCCCTAATAACCACGCCTCTGCATCCAGAAATTGCAGAAACAGCGCCTGGTAGTTGTTATAAATCCCCAATGTGGCCCCAATGAAGATGCTGGCGATTAAATAAATCACCAGGCGCGGATTACCCGCCAGAATCTGCCTGCCTTTGAGCGTCTGGCCCACCAGGGGACCGCGCTTTTCCGGCAATAACAGGCTCAGGCCGCCCAGGATGAAATACGTCCCGCCTGTAAACCAGGCCAGGTATGCTGAAATCTGCTCTAAAAATAGCCACCCGATCAGGAAACTTGCCACAGCAAACCCGATCGACCCCCACAGCCGAACCAGGCTGTACTTCTCCGCCTCTCCCGTTTCTTCCAGCGTTTCCAGCAAAATGGCTGTGCTGACCGGGTTAACCGGCGTCCAGAGAGCCGAAAACAGGCTCGTCCATAAAAACACATACAGGAACTGATTCGCCAACCCTAAGGCGATCCAAGCGATCGCTGAGCTCAAACAGCTGATGACCAGCAGGCTGCGCCGGGTGCGCAAAATATCGCTCAGATAGCTCCACACGGGCTGGGAGATCATCATCACAATCGGCATCGTCCCCAAAAGCAGGCCAATCTGCCACTCGGAAAACTGCTTATCGTGCAGGTACACTGGCAGATAGGGCCCCCAGATCCCTAAAGAAAAATACTGGACAAAAAGGAAGACTTTAAAATTTAGTTTCATCGTGTCTTGAACAGTCTCAATCAAGCGAGTATGTTGAATAATACTCAAGAAGTAAATTTTCCCGGGGGCAGGGGCGACTCCTGTGCCTCCCTACATAATAATAGCAATAATTAATATATTATACTAATTTCCTGCGGTAAAATGTGAAATCATGTTGGTGTTTCAATTATTTAACACCCTCCAAGTATACCTTCATCACCCCGATGAAATGCATTAAAATCAACCGGTCTTATTCAATTAAGGAGTAAAACCTAATGACAGACGCAATCATTCGCGACCTGGGCGAAGGACTTATCATTCGCCATCCCACTTCCGAGGATGCGGAAGCCCTGGCTAAATTCAACAAAGAAATTCACAGCGAAGATGAATGGGATGCAAAAGGCCTGGAGGATTGGACCCTGGACCTGATCAGCGGCGAAAGCCCCACCGTTGGTCTGGGCGATTTTACCCTTGTGGAAGACACACGCACTGGTGAGATCGTCTCCAGCTGCTGCCTGATCTCCCAAACCTGGTCTTATGAGGGCATCCCGTTCAAGGTTGGCCGCCCAGAGTTGGTTGGGACGAAAAAAGCGTTCCGTCGGCGCGGCCTGGTGCGCCAACAGATGGATATCCTGCACCAATGGAGCGAAGCGCGCGGCCAGCTCGTCCAGGCCATCACCGGCATTCCTTATTATTACCGCCAATTCGGTTACGAAATGGTCCTTAACCTGGGCGGCGGCCGTTCAGGCTACAAGACTCACGTTCCCAAGCTCAATGGTGACCAAGAAGAACCCTTCACCTTTCGAGAAGCCGACAAAGCGGACATTCCCTTCCTGATGGACACCTACAACCACGGCTGCCAGCGTTCGCTGGTCTACGCTGTTTGGAACAAGCACCTCTGGCGTTATGAACTAACCGGGAAGCGCCAATACAACCTCGACAAGCGTGATCTTTACATCATTGAGGATGTTGCCGGGCAGCCTGTCGGGTTTATCGGCATCCCGCCATTAAAGTGGGGCAGCAATTCCGTTTTAATGGTGTATGAACTGGCCACGGGATTCTCGTGGTCTGCCATCACCCCCAGCGTGATCCGCTTTTTGTGGCAGATTGGCGAAAAGCTCTCCGAAGCACAAAACCACCCCAAGAGCGGTTTGGGCTGATGCTGGGGGAGAGCCACCCCGTCTATCAGGTGAGCGGCTCGAAACTGCCCCAAATCCACAAACCTTACGCCTATTACCTGCGGGTGCCCGACCTGGTTGAGTTCTTACATGAGGTCAGCCCGGCCTTAGAAACCCACCTGGCTGACACCGCCTTTGATCTGTATTCCGGCAAGATTATCCTTAGCTTTTACAGGAGTGGCTTAAAACTGGACTTTAAACAGGGTCATATCGAAGACATTGAACCATTAGGACCCGATGCGCTGGATGATGCTATTGCCGGCTTCCCTGGACTGACCTTCCTCCAGCTCGTGTTCGGTTTTCCCAGCATGGAGGAGTTGAAACATGCCCATCCTGATTGTTATTCAAAAAATGATGAGAACCAGCACCTGCTGAATGCGCTCTTCCCGAAAAAATGTTCGGACGTTTGGCCCATCTCCTGACACACACCCTGATATAAAAAAATGCCCGGATATTTATGCTCCCGGGCGTTTATTCTTACTCAACCAATTTCAGGGTAGATCCTTGGGTTTT
>DKFH01000053.1 GCA_002452315.1 Anaerolineaceae bacterium UBA6801
TGTTCACGCGCCTGGTGGAGCACTTCCTGCCCAAATTCTGTATTTTCCAGGATCTGCTGCTGGAGATCAATCAACACCTGGGCGCTCTGCTCCTCGCCTGTGGCCGCAGCGCTCTGGATCAATCGCTGCAAGATCATCAGTAATTGTTCATCAACCAGTTCGGCCTCCTGGCGGATCACCTCGGGGCGCACATCTTCGCTCGTGCCAGCCAGGCGCTGCAAGAGGTTCAAACGGTCTTGTTGTGCTTTGAGCATCTCCGGCGTCACGCCGTCTTCCTCCAGGATGCGCTCAACCATCCGCTGCCGTGTGAGCATTGTCTCAGGGTTGAGGAAATACGCTTTGCGCTTCTCCATCGGCAGGTTTTCCATCACCTTGGTGATCAGGGGACCGATCATCTGCTCTTGTTGATTGACCGGGATGTTCAATTCTGGGGGGAAGAAGGTCAGTAACAGCTCTTTATCCGGGTCGTGATACACGATCGGCGTGGGTGCCTGACCGCGATAGCCGCAATGCGGGCAGTCTACCAGGTTGTATGCACCAGAAAGCAGGATTTGTTTCGCCTGCGGGTTTTCAGAAACGTCAAATACGCGGTTGATATCTGCTGCTAAGGGCTGTTTACATTGAGGGCATGAAATGGTTGTCTTNNGCCATGGTCTCACTTTCTATTTAATAAATCATACGATTGCCAAAGATTGCATTATACCATCACCAAAGCCGGTTAATTTTAACAAGTGGCGCGGTATTAACTGCCAATCTACCCCCTAAATCTTAGAAGGATGTAAAAATTTTTCAACACACTTACCGAAACATCCAATTGGAGGTTAACATGGTATGATTTAACCGTTATCGCGTCAAAACGATCAAAGAAAACCGTGAAACACCTAAAACGTATTGGCTTCCTCATCTGCATAACCATCTTGTTGGGGGTAACCCATCGGTTCGGCGTTGCCCAGGTCCAACCGGACATTCGTCTGGATACAGTTGTCGTGCATTTGCTGCCTGAATACACTCACCCAACGGTATTGGTGATCTACGAGATTGATTTAGATGATGCGCTCCCGCTGCCGCAGGTGCTAAATTTCAACCTCCCGGCTGAGGCGGAAATTCTCACAGTGATTAGCTATTCGTCAGAAAATCGCCCTATTGAGCTGGTTTATCAGGAAGAACGCATTCGAGGGTGGAAAGACCTTCAATTTAGCTCGACATCGCATCGCATCCGCATAGAGTACGTTGATCCTAACCTGGTCAGGGAACACAATAACCGATCCTATGACTTTCTTTGGCTCTCCCTTTACCCGGTAGGGAGCTTCACAATTAATGTTCGTCAACCTAATGGGGCCAGCGGGATTATCAGCCAGCCTGCTTTAGAACGCTTAGATCAAACCCCAGAGGACCAGCCGGTATTTACATCGAATCTCGGGGAAATATCTGCGGGCGAACTGTTCACATTCTCGTTGTCCTATTCAAAAGATCCCGGTGACCCTGCCTACCCGGCGCTGCCAGTTCATCCAGCCAGACCGCTCAATGAAAACGCGCTCGGCAGAACGCCATCGCCCATCAGTGTGATCCTGTGGATGCTGTTGGCCAGTGTGGTGATTATTGTCCTCGTCCTCTTTTATTATTTACGATACCGAATGAAAGAAGCGGATAAATTTACCTATATCGGCCAGGGCGTGGGGATCATGAACCCAGAACGACAGGTGCTTTACTGCCAGGAATGCGGGATGCGTACCCAGACAGGGGACAGTTATTGCAGTAAATGCGGTACTGAACTGCGCAAACCAACTGCCTTTGAACAACCACCGGGGGGATAGCTGTCGCCTTGTGCGCTGTTTTAATTAATAAAGTTTTCAGGGTAGCAGCAATGCCCAATTCTCGCCGCCATCATCGGTCCGATAAAGCTTGAGGGATTCCAAAGATTGGTCTTCTGGCGTGGTCAGTACCCAACCTGTCTGGCTGTCGAGGAAATCTACTTTGAGAAAAAACTCTCCCGGAGCAATGCCCATTGTGGAGACCGCTGACCAGGTGCCCCCGCCGTCCGTTGAGTGGAAAAGCCCGGCCTCTGCCACCAGCCAGCCTTCATCAGCGCTAACAAAATCAATTGCACCTCCATGTTCAACAGCCCCGCGATAGGCCCACGTTTCACCGAAATCCTCACTGCGGTAGACCAGCAGGTAAATGTCTCCTGCAGGTGGATATGCCCTGACAGGCAAATATACCCAATCCGGGGCAACCATCACCGGCTGCCAAATATCAAGCATGCTACCGGCAAAATCAGACGGCAGCGCAATATCCGTCTCTTTGATCCAGGTTAAGCCGCCATCCTGGGTGTAATAAAGATAAAAATGATCATCCATGGGGATTGCACCGGCAATCCAGCCGTATTCAACATCGCGGAATGTGATGCCATTCTTTGAGCCACCATTGGGCAGTGACCTGGTTTCACCCGGCTCGTGGGTAAAGGTCATTGTCCAGGTTGTCCCTCCATCATCCGTGCGGTAAATCGCCACATAATGAGAACCGGCACCAGCGCCCAACCCGACCAATGCATAACCGCTTTCCTGGTCAAGAAAATAGAAAGTGGCCTGCTCAAAGGGCGGCACAGTGATCTCCCAGCTTTGCCCACCAGCCTGGGTGTGATACAGCGTTGCCTGCCCCAGGGTGTAGGGCATGAACCAGGCCGTGTCCTGATCTAAAAAGAAGGGGCGGATGGCCAATGAGGTAAGCCCTTCTGGGAGGGGATCAAGGTCAGCAGGGGTGGTATTCAACCAGGTTTGTCCCCCATCTGTGGTGATCAACACCTGGTTTTGGTCGCGGGTCACCGCCCAGCCGCGGGAGGGCGTGTAGAAACGAAATTCGATGATCTCCACATTTTCCATAACAGGCAGTTGAGCCAATGATGTCTCCGTGTCGGTGATCACCGGTGCCGGGGTGGGCGCATCTGTTTGCGTGGGTAGCTCAGGCGCTTCCTGTGTTGGGAGGGGCAGTTCATCTACAGGCGGCAAGGTATCTTCACCAGGGACTGGCGCGATACTTGAGGGAAGGCGGCAGGCGAGCAGCAAAAACGCTAACCAAAGCAACCAAATAAATGACATCTTCTTTTTTGTTACCAACTTAACCTCCAACGGGGAACACCGAATTTAGATAATCAACAATTTCATCTCTTGGGCTGATTTCCAATGGATGATTACATGCCGGGTGGGGGATATGAGGGCCACTCTATGCTTGAACAAGTGAGATTAAGGGCATGAAATGACCATCTACAATAAAATAAGGCTAACTTCATTATACAGGTGAAAGCTGTAAGTTGCGTATAAGTTTCATCCATGGTTATAATACTTAAAAGCAAATCATTGCTTGTGATGCTCATCAGTGGACAAAGGGAGTGACCATGTGCAAAATTAATGCCGTCGTAAAGCGTGATGGTTCCACAGTTGAATTCACACCGCAACGTATCACCAACGCCATTTACCGGGCGGCGGTGGCAGTCGGCGGACGGGACAAGCGCACCGCCGAGGCGTTGACCGAAAAAGTGTGCCGCCTCTTGGAGGCGCAAACCCCGGCCGGTGAAATCCCCACGGTTGAACAGATCCAGGATTTGGTCGAAAAAGTCCTGATCGAAGAGGGCCATGCCAAAGTTGCCAAGGCCTACATCCTCTACCGGGCTGAACGCGCCAAGCTACGAGAACAGCGCGCCAAACGCCGGGCGGAGCCTTCCGGCAATATCCCCTGGCATAAGCTATGGCGCATTCTTGATTGGGCGGTGGATCATGGCCTGCACACTGTCGAAAGCCTCAACAAGCGCATCCGCAAGGGGGAGCTTTCCGAGATTGTGGGCGCTTCGGAAGCCTTCTACCAGGAAGATGTAGAAAACGCTGCCAACCTGGTCGCCGAGCGCAAAAAAGAGCTGCGCATGGTGATCATTGCCGGGCCATCCTCCTCCGGCAAAACCACTACCACCATCAAATTAGGCGAACGCCTGTCCCGCATGGGCATGCGCCTGGTCACGTTGAATGTGGATAACTATTTTTACGACCTGGCCATGCATCCCAAGGACGAGTTTGGCGATTACGATTTTGAAACGCCCCAGGCGCTCGACCTTGCCTTGATCAACGAGCACCTGGCCCGCCTGTTTGACGGTGAGGAGGTGAAGATTCCCTTTTACGATTTCAAGACCGGCACCCGCCACCTGGCGCAAACCCCGATGAAACTGGCGCCTAACGAGGTGATCCTGATCGACAGCCTGCACGGGCTTTACCCGGCCATGACAGCCGATATCCCTGCCGAAAAGAAATTCCGCCTGTATCTTGAGCCGCTCCTCCAGTTAAAGGATCCAGAGGGCCAGTATGTGCGCTGGACGGATATCCGTCTGATCCGGCGCATGCTGCGGGATGCCTCACACCGTGCTTACGACCCGACCAAGACCCTGCTGCACTGGCATTACGTCCGGGCCAGCGAGCTGCGCAACATCATCCCCTATATAAACACCACCGATTACATCGTTAACAGCGCCATGCCGTACGAGATGCCGATGTACAAAGCCAAGCTGTTCAATGATTTTGCCCGCTGGACGGAAGAATACACCGATGACCCGTTGCGCACCGATGCGCATGAGCGCGCCAGTCGCATTTACCGCCTGATGCAGAGCCTGGCGCCCATCGAAGATGATTCGATCGTCCCTGAGAACTCGGTGATCCGGGAGTTCATCGGCGGCAGCATTTACGAGTATTGACCAGGGCATCGACCCTGAGCGTAACATGCAGGGTGGGTTGGCCAAATGCGTCTTAAAATTTATTGAATTGTCTCCCATCAATGATTTAGAACAATATTTTAAGTGGTAAAGTAAATTTAGACACAAAAAAGGCCAAAAATAAGGTGGTACATCACCCAAGGGAAAACGATACACACCTAAGATGAGATATTTGAACTTCTGTGTATTGCCCGGATAGTAGAACCCACATCAAAACTCGACAGTCTGAGAGTTTTGGCAGATCTGGGAGTAAGCCAAATAGATCAGAACAAGCTGTACCGTTGTTTGGCGAAAGCTTCATCCTTAAATTATCGGAAACAGATCAGCCAAGCCTGTTTTGATCATGTCCAAAAACATGGGCTTTCCCTGCTGTTGTACGATGTCACGACATTGTATTTTCAGGTTAACGAAGCAGATGAATATCGAAAGCTAGGGCTGAGTAAGGAACGCCGATTGGAACCCCAGATCAATTGTTTTGGCAGCTTTGGCAATCAGCAGAAGAATTGAGTATCAGACCGGTATCAGTATCAAGCAGTTTGTAAAATTGCTTCGTCCAATCCATTCAGGCATTGTAACCATCAATGGAAAAGAGATATTGGCTGAACCGGAACTTCCAGAATCCGTGAAAGAATTACTAATTCGCCTATCTTCAGGACACTAATTTGAGAAACTCAGGTGACTTGTTTTTCAACACTCTCCCCTTATCCCTTGACAGAACACCAAAAATGCTTAGAATTGTCCCAGTGCTATGCGATTAACCATCCTACCGTATTCCGTCACTGAACAACTCGCCACGCCCCTCGTGGCCTTTATTTTGCCTTTTCATGAGAGCCTTTACCGGCTCTCTTTTTTTATGTCCGGAGGCCCCTCATGCGCATCCACGGCTTGATTGACCCCCACGTGCACATGCGTGAACCCGGCGCGACCCACAAGGAGGATTGGGCCAGCGGGACCGCGGCAGCCCTGGGGGGAGGCTTCACCCAGGTGCTGGCCATGCCCAATACCGATCCGCCGGTGGTCGATCGGACCTCATTGGATCAAGCCCTTAAACTGGCATCGCTGGGCGCCCGCTGCGATTACGCGCTTTACCTGGGAGCTGGCCCCGATAACCTGTCGCTGACCGCTGAGCTGGCTGAAGGTACTGCGGGTTTAAAGCTCTACCTGGATCAGACCTACGGGCCTTTACGTCTGGACGAGATGTCCCTCTGGCAGGCACACTTCACAGCCTGGCCAAAAACCCGTCACCTGGTCGCCCATGCGGAAGGACGCACCCTGGCGGCGGCGATCCTGGTGGCGGCGCTAACCGACCGGCCGCTGCACCTGGCCCATGTGGCCACCCGCGAGGAGATCCTGTTGGTGCGGGCGGCTAAGGAACAGGGGCTTAAGGTCACCTGCGAGGTCACGCCGCATCACCTGTTCCTGACCAGGGATGATCTGCCGGGCGGTCGGGGCGAGGTGCGGCCGCAGCTGGGGTCACGGGCGGATGTTGATGCCCTATGGGCGAACCTGGACGTGATCGATTGCTTTGCCACCGACCACGCCCCGCACACCGCCGCTGAGAAGGCCAGCGCAAACCCGCCCCCGGGCTTCCCGGGGTTGGAGACAGCCTTGCCGTTGCTGCTAACCGCCGTGCACGCAGGGCGCCTGACGCTGGATGATGTGCTCACCCGCATGGATACAAATGTCCGGCGCATCTTTAACCTCCCCGCCCAGCCGGCGACCTGGGTTGAGCTGGACCTGGACAAAGTCCATACCCTCACAGCCCAGGGGATGCACAGCAAAGCGGGCTGGACGCCTTTTGAAGGCTGGCAAGTGCGCGGTGCTGTGCAAAAGGTGGTGCTGCGCGGCCAGACGGTTTTTAAGGACGGCCAGGTGCTGGCCCCACCGAGATTTGGTCAGAACATCAGAGCGCGATAACGATTCGAGGGCAGACACGGAGGTCTGCCCCTACCGATCATTAATAATTATTCTAAATTAGGAGAAAAATATGCCACAACTAACCCCCAAACAATTATCTGCAAACTCGCACCTGCCTTTTGGCGATATGCAAAACTCGCCATTTTATGGCATCGACATCATCACGGTCAAGCAGTTTGACCGGGAACAGCTGACCTATATCTTTGATGTCGCCCATGAGATGTACGAGATGGTCGCCCGGGTGGGCTCCTTTGACCTCTTGAAGGGCAAGATCCTGGCAAACCTGTTCTACGAGCCCTCCACGCGCACCTCATCGTCCTTCACCTCGGCCATGGAACGCCTGGGCGGCAGCGTGATCCCGATCAACAATGTCAGCTACTCCTCGGTCACCAAGGGCGAATCCCTGCCCGATACCATCCGCACCCTGGAGGCCTATGCTGATGTGATTGTGCTGCGCCACCCGGAGACGGGTTCATCGGCGCTGGCGGCCAAATACGCCCGCAAGCCGATCATCAACGCTGGCGACGGTATTGGTGAGCATCCCACCCAGGCGCTGCTGGACCTGTTCACCATCCAGGAAGAATTGGGGCGGGTAGATGGCCTGACCGTGACCATGATGGGCGACCTGAAGTACGGCCGCACGGTGCACTCCCTGGCGCGCTTGCTGAGCCTGTATGATGTTAGGCTCAATTACGTCGCGCCGGAGATCCTCGCTATGCCGGCCGAGATCCAGGACGAGATTGCGGCCAAAGGCATCCCGCAGCAGTCCTGCACGGACCTGATGGACGTATTTGCTGAGACGGACGTGCTGTATGTGACCCGGGTGCAAAAGGAGCGTTTTGAGGACCCCACCCAGCACGAGAACCTCAAGGGCAGCTATGTGATCACGGCGGAGACGATGACGCACGCCAAGGATGAGATGATCGTCATGCACCCCCTGCCCAGGGTGTGGGAGATTGATATGGCTGTGGATGAGGACCCGCGGGCGGCCTACTTCCGCCAGATGGAATACGGGCAATACATCCGCATGGCGCTGCTGGCCATGGTGCTGGGCAAGGCGTGATCAGCATGGTCTGATGGTGGTTCAAGCCAACTGTAAAACCTGTTCGACTGGTTTGGCCTTCGTTTCATATTACAATTGGATCATTACACCTCGACTCGATGGGAGGAAGCCATGCCCACTTTCTTTGAAAAATTAGACCAGCGCGCTGAAGCGATTGATTCTTTGTTGTGCGTGGGGTTGGACCCGCACCCACAGGACCTGCCGGAGCAGACCGCCGAGGCTGCCAAAGCCTTTTGCCTCCGGCTGATCAACGCCACGCACCCCTACGCGCTGGCCTTCAAACCCAATGCGGCCTTTTTTGAGGCCTTGGGACCGGAGGGCTGGGTGGTGCTGGCGGAGGTCATCCAGGCGGTGCCGGCGGGCATCCCGGTCATCCTCGACGCCAAACGCGGCGATATCTCCTCCACCGCCCGGGCTTATGCCACCTCTGCTTTTGAGCGCCTGGGCGCAGACGCCATCACCCTCAGTCCCTACCTGGGCTATGATTCCCTTTCGCCGTTCATGGAAGACCCCGAGAAGGGCATTTTCCTGCTGTGCAAGACCAGCAACCCCGGTTCAGTGGACCTGCAGGACCTGCCCTTGGGCGGGCATTACCGTTTGATGACGGTGTATGAAAAAGTGGCCGGATTGGCCCATGAGTGGGGCGCCAACGGCAACCTGGGCCTGGTGGTCGGTGCGACCTTCCCGGAGGCTTTACAGCGGGTGCGTCAGCTAGCTCCCACGCAGTGGTTTCTGGCGCCGGGTTTGGGCGCCCAGGGCGCAGACCTGGCAACGGCCATGCAGGCCGGACTACGCCCAGATGGCCTTGGCTTGCTGATCAACGTCAGCCGCGGCATTTCCCGTGCTGATGACCCGGGCTTGGCAGCCCGCGCCCTGGTGGAACGCTTCCGGGCGGCACAGCGGAACCTGCAGCAGAGCCCGGCAGTCGGCGAAAGCACCCCCCCGCTGCTGGTGGCGCCATTGGCGGAGGGGCTGCTCTCGATGGGCTGCGTTCAGTTTGGCGAATTTACGCTTAAATCGGGCCTGATCTCGCCGATCTACATTGACCTGCGGCGCCTGGTGGCCTTCCCGGGCTGGATGACCCAGGTGGCCGATGCTTACATTCAGGTGCTGGAGCAGCTTAAATTTGACCGCATTGCGGGCCTGCCCTATGCAGCCCTGCCCATCGCCACGGCCATCAGCCTGCAGGGCAATTACCCGCTGATCTACCCCCGCAAAGACGTCAAGGATTACGGCACCGCTGTAGCGGTGGAGGGCATTTACCATCCTGGTGAGACGGTGGCGGTGATCGATGACCTGGCCACCACCGGCGGGAGCAAATTCGAGGCTATCGATAAGCTGACCGAGGTGGGGTTGAAGGTGCGCGATGTGGTGGTGTTGATCGACCGTGAATCGGGCGCCAGGGAAGCCCTGGCGGAGGCGGGCTACCGCATGCACGCCCTGTTCACCCTCTCACAGCTCTTGGATCACTGGGAGACCATCCAGCGCCTGCCGGCAGAACAAATCGCCAGCGTGCGCGCGTTTCTGGGGGGGACCAGCGAGGCAGGCTGAGGTTAACCATGTATCGCACTCGGGCTTATCGCTATGAAAACGAACAGGTTGTCCTGATCCTGACGCTCCTGGTGGTGTTGGGGGTGATTGTCCTGACCTCAACGGCCACCTTTTGCTTGAGCGGCGTCTTCATTTTGGCCATGTTCCTGATCAGCGCACTGCTGATCCGCTCGCATCACCGTGCCCTGATGGAACGCGCGGTGCGTGTGGACCAGGCGCGCACGCCAGAACTGGCGTCCTGGGTGGCGGCGTGCGGGTTGAAGTTGCAGCCCGGGCCGGTGGACGTTTTTTGGGTGGATCAAAAGCAAATCAACGCCTATACCTTTGGCATCAGCAGCCCCAAGGTGCTGGTGCTGTTCAGCTCGTTACCCAAGGTGATGACCGGGGGTGAGCTACAATTCATCATCGGGCACGAGATGGGTCATGTCGCCTTGGGTCACACCTGGCTAAACACCATCATTGGGGGCATGGCGGGCATCCCTGCGCCCTTTGGCGCGGCGGTGCTGCTTTACACAGTCTTCCGTTGGTGGAACCGGATGTGCGAGTTCTCGGCTGATCGGGCCGGTCTGCTGGCGTGCGGCGATCTGCACACCGCGGTTTCCGCTCTGGTCAAGCTGGCGGCACCGGAGATCCGTACGCAGCGCGATTTTGAGCGCGCCCTGGCGCTAATTGACGCCGAGGATGACCTGGCCGCCAACCGCCTGGCCGAGGTTTTCCAAACCCACCCGATGCTTATCCGGCGGATCAAGGCACTGCGGGCTTATGCCCGTACTCGGGAATACCAGCACATCCAGGCCGGGATGAATCGCAACCTGGGAAATCAGCCGCCTGCGCCAGTACCTGCGTTGATGGTTGCCGTCCAACCCGAACCTGAACCGGATTTTGTGCCTGAACCGGAACTCACCCCTCAGGAGCGCTGGCCGTGGTTAAAACCCAAGGATCTACCCTGAAAT
>DKFH01000190.1:0-8666 GCA_002452315.1 Anaerolineaceae bacterium UBA6801
TCACATCCAGGATGATCAGGTCCGGCTGATTCTGGCGGGCAAGCTCGATAGCTTCCGTCCCGCTTCCAGTCGTTTCAACATCGTAACCTTGTTTCTTCAGATTATAGGTCAGGGTCTCCTGGAGCGAGATCTCATCATCAACAACCAATATTTTTTCGGCCATAAGTTTATTCCCTCATCTCATCAAGGATCGAGGCAAATTTTTGCGCAAAATCATCACGAGAAAATTGTGTTTCAATTAATATTCTTCCATTCATACCCATTTTACGACATTTTTCCGGGTTATTGGCCATTTGGCGGATTGTTTCTGCCAGCGCCTGCGGATCTCCAGGTTGAACAAAAACACCTGCCTGGGCACCCTCCACCACTGTACGGATCACGCCGTCAATGGCCAGGATCACCGGACGGCTGGCTGCCATGTAATCGAAGACCTTATTGGGGTAGGTAGTTTTATACATCTCAATCGGTTTTAGAATGGCCAGGCAGGCATCCGCTCCAGCCAACGTCCCGGGCATATCCACCTTCGGCACGGGCGGGAGGAACAGCACGTTATCCAGTCCACGCTGATCCGCCTCCTCACGCAGACGGGGTTTTTCCTTGCCAGAACCCACCAGGACGATCCGGATACTAGGTTCATCCCGCAACAAATCAGCCGCATCAAGCACCACATCCAGGTCATTCGACATGCCATGTGCGCCGGCATACAGCACAACAAAGCAATCCGTCAACCCAAATTTCTTGCGGAATTGCTCACCCGTTGCGGAGGGATCAAACATATCTGGGTCTGCGCCGTTGGGCACCAGGGACACCGTCTTTGCCCCACGCTCAGAGACATGCTGGATGAACCCGGGGGAATTCACCACCACCTGGTCAGCATGTCGGTAGAGAAAACGTTCCAACCCTTCAGAAATCTTGATTAAAAATGGATTTTTCAGTACACCCACACCCACCGCAAAGGCAGGCCACAAATCCCGCACCTCCAGCAGGAAGGGCACACCCTTCAAGCGGGCCAGCAGCCAGGCCGTCGGTGCCTGGAAGATCGGCGGGGTCGTTCCCCAAACCAGGTCCACTTTGCGAACAAAGAGGCCCTGGATAAAGGCAGAAATCATAAAACTGATAAAGCTGAACACACGCCAGATAAAAGAGCGGTGCAGGGCGGGCAACGTGTAACTGCGAATGATGGTCACGCCCAGGTCGTCGACCTGCTTGCGTTCGCGGCGGCGGCCATCAGCGCCTGTCAGGTAGCTGACCGGGCTGGTGATAATCGTGACCTGATGGCCGCGCCCTCTGAGGTGTCTTGCCAGCTCATGATGGCGCGTACCGCCAGGTTCATCCAGCGCGGCAAAGGCCTGATGGATTAGCAAAATATGCATGTTGTTAACATTTTACTCGAAATCACCGCTGCGGTTCACTGCAAATCGGTCAGTCAAAGAATTGCCAGGTTGAAATCAATGACATCGGCAGCCGGTCAATCCGAACGGCAACCAACAGCAATGCGGGTACCTTAACACCGTAAGTTGGCGAATACCAACCCCAGGATGGCATGACCGGCATGGTACCAAAAACCGTTTCACCCCCTCTAAACAGGTAAAGCTGGTCTGTCCCGGAGATGTGCAGCGTGAACCCAAACGCTGGGCCGACCATGCGCAGCGTATCTTTGCCCTCAACCGCCCAATCCCAGTCTGGTAGAAGCCAGGTCAAGCAAGCCTCGTGGTACTTCACATCCTGTTCACCATAGGGGTTGACGGTATCCTCCACCGCCCAGCCGTTCTCCGCTCGGGAGAGTTTGCGCTGGTGGTCCATTCCCAGCTTGGTATAACCGTCGTGCTCAGCATTCACCCATTCCAATTGCCCATCCTCGCCCAGCGCATGCCCCACAATGTCCGCTTGCGCCCAATTCAGCCACAAGAAACGCCCGGCCAGGGTCATCTGCTCCTGGCCGTTGACCGTCAACGTATTATGAACCTTGCTGCTCTGGAGGGCATTATCCCAGGGCGGTGGGGCATTGTAACGGTAAGTGCCGGGGTCAAGCGCCACGTTGACCCCCTGCCACCACAGGTCCACATGCAACTGGTCTGCATGGGAGGGGCGGTCATAAAATCGCGCTGCCCGCAGAAAGCCCCGGCCCTCGCCCGAAACCACACGCAGTATATCGGGCGCTTGGGGATGGAGAAAATCAGGAGGGTTTGGCATTTCCAGGTTAAACCAATCCCCCATCTCATGCAGCTCATCTTGTTGATAGACCTGCACGCCTAAAAATGCGCGCCCGGCGGCATCCACCACTGGCCGGTAATCCGCATGCGGCTGTGCTGTTAACGGAAACAGGTAAGCGCCGTCATTCGCCCCGAGGTTGGGTACAGCACCCGTGTCCGGATCGGTCAGAGCCCACAGCCAGCGAGTTCCCGCCGCCAGCCGCGCCAGGGTTTGATCCGGCCAGTCCGCATCCCCCGCCTCCCGCCGGAGATGATCCGTAAACAGCGCCAGTTGCAGCATCAAGCGATGATAATTGACGCTGTGCTGCATATACGTGCCGGTTTCAGCAATTTGGTGCTGAAACCCCCAATTTAACCACCGCCAGCCCAGTTGACGCCACTTTCCCGCCTGGGGATGTGTCGGCAAGTAGATACCGACGGTATACAGCCCGGCCGCTTCGGCCAATAAGTGGTTATTATTCTGTGCGCGGGCATAGGCCAGGGTCGGCGGGATACGGGCGGCATGCTCAGCGATTGCGGTCCACAACATCCGGCGGTTTTCGGGGGTTGAGGACGGCGCATCTGCCAGCACCCGGTCACAAAAGACCAGCGCCATCAACCGGATGGCAACTTCCTGGGCAGATTGCCATTGCCGCCCCGTGTTCGCTGGATGTGCGGTTAAAAATTCAACCGTCTTTTCCCAGAATGCTTCGGCATACACCGCCTCGCGGCTGAAGGCATAGGCCCGCGCCAGCGTGACCGCCCAACCGAAACGGGCTGGTTCCCAGATGACCTTGATATCCTCCTCAGGCGGGCGCCGTTCCAGGAGCGTCCAGTGCGCACTGGATGCACCCACATGTAAATCCAGGCGGACCGGTTCCCCGCCAAACAAACGAACCACCCCCTGGCAGACCTCATCTGCCGTAGCTAAAGCAAGGTCGATAGTGACCTGGTTGACGTGCGGGATGTGCGTCAGGGGCGGTAACCCGGGCTCGCCGGGGTAATCACCCTTGCGGTTGGGCGTCACCCGGCGGTAATACCCGCTGCGCAAACCGATTTGATAGCGTCCATAATGCCAGAGTTTGCGCAATCCCAGCTCACGCAGTGCATGGAAAATCTTAAGATAGGTCTTCATGGTAGTGTAATTTGCATCGAGAACAGCATGAATAGATGATGATGAACCAAAAGCAAGCTCATCATATTTGCTTGTTGATCATTCGTTTAAGGCTCAATCCGCACCGCTTCTCCGCTGCGCAACGAGTCTAACGCAGCAAAGCTGGCGCGGGTCACGCCCAGCAACTGATCGTAAGGGATGGGTAGGGCACCCTGGCCTTGAACTGCCGCCAGGAAAGCCTGCCAGGCATGCTTATGACCCTTATCCTGCCGCAGGTAATGGCGTTTTACCTTACGCCGGCCCTTCGCGATCATCTCCAGCCTGCGCCAATCGTGTAAGGCTGCTACCCGGCCGCCGGTGAACACCTCCAGGTACTCCTTGGGATAGGACTTATCGCCGTTGGCCAGGTAACTCACCACGCCTATGGACTGATCCGGGAATCGGAAGGTCATGACGACATTGTCCTCGCAATATTTGCCAGTATCAGGCAGTCCCTGGGCGATCACCTCAACGGGAGACTCACCCACCAAGAAGGTCAGAAAATCAATGAAATGGCAACCCTCACCAATGATCCGGCCGCCTCCCACCTCGGGATCATTCAGCCAGTGCCCCGAGGGCAGCACGTTGGCATTGATACGGTAATGCATATACAGGGGTTCATGACGCTGATCGACAAAGCCTTTTAGCTCACGGGCCAGGGGTGCAAAACGGCGGTTAAACCCGAGGGTCAACAAGGGCTGGCCCTCCGACAGCAGGGCGCTTTCAACCTGTTCAAGCTGATCCGGGTTGATCGCCAGCGGTTTTTCACAGTAAACGTGCTTGCCAGCCTGGAACGCACTCAGAATTTGCTGGCTGTGAAGGTCATGGCGGGTAAGGATGGCAATCATGTTGATGGCCGGGTCATCCAGCAGATCTTCAGGCTCGCTGGCGGCGTAGCCAAACCCGTAGCGGCGGGCGCCGTAATGGGCGCTGACGCCAGAAGCCGAAACGATGCCCACCGGCGCAATCCCGCCCACCTTTTTGACCACCGGTAAAAAGGTAGAAAGCGCGTAATTTCCCGCGCCTAACACGCCCAAAGCCAGAATTTCCCCGGGTTTGACCCGCACGGCAGGCGCGGTTGGGTTGGGGACCCGGCGTTCTTTTGGCAGGGGTTGCGCGGCGTAGGTCAGAAGCACGCCCAGGTAGGGCTGGTCTCCGGTGATAATCTCGTAAGCGCGCACGCCTTCATCGATGGGCACCCGGTGCGTGATCAACGGGGACACATCCAGCTTGCCCTCCGCCAGCAGGGTCAGGAAGGATTCAATGTTGCGTGCTTCAGTCCAACGGACGTACCCAATGGGGTAGTCGTGGGCTTTTTCTTCATAGCGCGGGTCATAGCGCCCCGGCCCGTAGGAACGGGAAACGACCAACCCCAATTCTTTTTCGTAGTAGGGTTTACGTGGCACTTCCATCCCCACCGAGCCGACCACCACCACCTGGGCGCGGTCACGGGCGATTTCTCCTGCCAGGACCAACGGGTCGTTGTCGGCTGTATCCGCACAGATGATGACCGCATCCAGGCCATAGCCCTGGGTGAAGGCTTCGGCAGCCTCCAGGGCTTGCCCGCGATCCACAGCTTTATTAGCACCCATGTGCAGTGCCAGGTCAGCCCGTGCCGGGTCTAGATCCACACCCAGCACCTGGCAGCCAGCCGCCCGGGCAATCCCGGTGGTCAGCAAGCCCAGCAGCCCCAGGCCGATCACCCCCACACGCGAGCCAACGCCTACCTCGGCCAGGCGGAATCCCTGCAGGGCAACCGCGCCAATGGTCGCAAAGGCAGCCTGTTCAAAATCAACCGCGTCAGGGATGGGTACCATCAAATTCTGGGGGATCACAGCATATTCCGCGTGAACGGCATACCCGCCCCCTGCACAGGCCACCCGGTCGCCCACCTGAAAGCCCTTTAACCCTGGCCCGGTTTTGATGATCGCGCCGGCCGACGAATAGCCCAAAGCAAATGGCTGATCAAGCTTATTCATGGCTGCCTCAATGGTGGAGAGCAGACCATCCCGCTGGGCTTTGTTGAGCACCTGGCCCACCAAGTCCGGGCGGGAGCGGGCTTTTCCCAGCAAACCCTGTTTGGCAAAGGACACCAGCATACGCTCCGTCCCGGCTGAAACGAGGGAGTTCGCCGTTTGGACCAGCGCCATCCCTTTGCCTGGGTTCGGGATCGGCACCTCCGCCACCTGGGCCTGGCCGGTTTTCATATGTTGCAAAAGTTGTTTCATAAGATTGCACTCTTTAATATTTCGGTATGTTAATACGATTATAGCGCAAACCTGGCGAAAAACAGCCCCGCGTTTGCACCTTACCCCTATTGAAGATCAATACCGTACTGTAATTAAAATAAAAAAGGTTGCCCCCCAGGGCAACCTCGATCTTATTTTCTCAAATCAGTCTTTGGTCGTTTTGGACTTCTCAGCCTTGGCCTCAGTTTTGGAGTCCGTCTTGCTTTCGGGTTCCTTTTTGCCGGAATCCTCTTTATCGGTGTGATAAGATTGACCAGAAGGCGAGCGATTGTCCGTGGCGTAAAAACCCTTGCCTTTAAACACAATCCCCACCGGTTGGTAGACCTTGCGCAAGGCAGGTTCACTGCACTCCGGGCATGTATGGAGCGGCTCTTCTGTGAACCTCTGATATTGATCGAAGCGCACACCGCAATTTTCACATTGGTAGGTATAGGTTGGCATAAGGAACTTCCTGTCTTTTGACCTAAAAAATTATAGTACCCTTGTGAATGAATGGCAAGTGCTTCCCCGGCGGATTAACAGATTTCTTATGGGGCATTAGCCAGCGCCCTTGACCGTCAGGGGCTTATGGAATAGAATTTAACCCCTGAAACAAGCCCTCGTAGCTTAATGGATAGAGCAACTGCTTGCGGAGCAGTAGGTTGTGCGTTCGAATCGCACCGAGGGTATATTTCCTTTTTTGTCACATCCCCAGCGATTAGCCTGGGATGAACACGCTGCAAAAAGCCCCATGCGATGCCATCATGTACACAACACCAGTTTTGGGCGACCAGTGTTTTGGATTAACAAAACAGCAGCAAATATCACCCCGTACACACATAACACAAACTGAATAGAACCGATACGCTATGTTTTCAAATACTAAAGCCAACTCCACACCAACATGGACAGCCCCACTGATCCTGCTGGTGGTATGTATTTTGGCCTACGGCTTATTAATCCCCGACCTGGGATTCTACTGGGACGACCTACCCTACGCGCTGGTCAACCACCGCTTTGGCCCGGCGGGCTACCCGGACTTCGTGGCCTCCGACCGACCGCATTCCGCCTGGATCTTCATGGGGCTCACCTGGTTGCTCGGAGAAAACCCAATCGGGTATCACATTTTTGGCCTCGTGCTGTATTGGGGGTGCGCCCTCCTGTTTTGGCTCCTCCTTCGCCAAATGTGGCCGCAGCGTGAAAACGAGGCCCTGTGGGCCGCGCTACTGTTTGCCATCTACCCCGGATTTTTAGGACAACCCAAAACCATCATCTACAACCACCACTTTTCAGCCATGGCACTGTACCTGTTTTCGCTGATCGCTACAGTCAAAGCTGTGAAAGTATTTCAACAAGGAGGAGGCTTTGCTAAGGCCTGGCGCTGGCATCTGCCGGCCGTTTTGGCAACAGCCCTGAGCCAGTTCACCATTGAGTACTACATCGGCTGGGAGGCTGTGCGTCTGGTGGCTGTGTGGATGCTTTTGGCCCGCCACAACAACAGTCTCAAATCCCGGTTGCAAAAAACCTTCCTGCACCTGGTGCCCTATGGGCTGGTGACGTTTACCTTCCTGTTCTGGCGAGTTTTTTTGTTCAGGTTCCCAACCTATCAACCCTTAGGCGGTGAGGGCGCAGATATCATCTCACTGGGTTGGTGGCGGGATATCCTCACCCAGGTTATCGATGCAACCATCGTAACGTGGGGTTACGCGTTCCCACGCCTTTCTAGCCAGGATTACAGCCAAACCTTCTGGCTGGCTTACCTCCTGCTGACCATCTTTGCCACAGGGTTGGTATTTTTCAGTCTGCGCTTTTACAACGCCAAATCTCAAAAACCTGCCCAAAATAAGATCCCGCAGAATAATGCTGATTTTGGCCTCCCTGCCATGCTGATGGCCCTGGTTGGAATTGGTTTTGCCGGCTGGCCGTTTTGGCTGGTCAACCTGCAGTTGAGCATTGAAGGCCATTTTTACAGCCGTTTCACTCTGGCCTTCATCCCCTGGGCCGCGCTGTTTTGGGTCGGGCTGATTGGCTGCATTGCCCCGGTGTTTAAGTCCTGGTCAAAGTTTTTCACTGCCGGCCTCGTCGCGCTGGTGGTGGGTGGATCCATCGGCTGGCATTTTTGGAATGCCAATTTCTACCGCAACCAATGGGTGGATTTGCAACGCTATTTTCAGCAGTTGGTGCGCCGAGCCCCTGGATTGGAGCCGGGGACGATCTTGCTGATCAACGACCTGCAATCCCTCAGCCTCTACCAGGACGATTCCCTCACCGCGCTGCTCAACTGGACCTACGCACCGGATAACAAGACCAATGAGCTGGATTTTGCCGTGTTTTACCTCAGCGTGCGCCTGGGGTTAGAGTTCCCCACCCTCGAGACCGGGTGGCCCATTGAGAAGGATTTTCGCTCTTTCCACTTCTCCAGCACAACCGACAATATACTGGTTGTCCATTCAGAACCACCCGGCTGCTTACGCGTGCTGGACCCAAACCGGCCAGACCGCAACCCGCTCATGCTGCCCGATGCCATGGTCGAAGCCATTCCGCTATCCAACCTCGACCTGATCCAGACAGAAAAATCACCGGGGGCATCGTTACCGGAGCATTTATTTGCCTTGGATGGTACGGATTACTGGTGCACCTACTTCCAGGATGCGGAGCTGGCTGCCCAGAGGGAAGATTGGGCGCGGGTGGCCGAGATCGGCCACCAGGCTTATGCCAGTGACGACCTGGCCAATGAGCTGACCGAACATTTCGTGTTCATCGATGGCTTCTTGCGCACCGGGGACATTGAAACTGCCCTTTCGATCAGTCAAATGGTTAGTGAGGCTTCCGGTGGGGCAGTTGACGGGCGAATATGCGGTATTTGGCGAGGCGCCGGCGTGGAAACCGGCCCGGGCTCAGCCTATGATCAGCTCTGCGCAGGTCATTAATTCACCGAACAGGTTTGTTTAACGCTTGGTGAGGGAAAACACCAGATACAATTCACACACAACCAGAAAAGATGCACCACCCTTGAGGTGCGCATCTCAAGGCTTAGATTAGAGGTACGGTGTGCTGTGCCCCTGCTATACGAGGGTGTTGAAAATGGGAATT
>DKFH01000190.1:8734-10220 GCA_002452315.1 Anaerolineaceae bacterium UBA6801
ATTATGGATTTTGACAAATGATGAGCAATCATTGTTCGTTTTTCAACACCCTCTATACACCATTTGATATTTATGATAATTTAGATTATCATTATCATATATGCAAGCAAAATAAACCTACAAGGAATAATTTTAAAGAAATTTAAATTAACCAAAAAACGGCTCACCTGATTTGTTTCATCTTTTGCCATAATAATTCTGATCGTGGTGGGTGTTTTCACACCGACGCTGTTCCGCCTGCCGGCTTTTGCGCAGGACGCCATTGACCTTCCGGCCGTCGAGCTGACCTCGGTGGCATCCGGGCTGTTCCGGCCGGTGCATATCACCCATGCCGGGGATGGCAGCGGGCGTTTGTTCGTCGTGGAACAGGCCGGCCGGATCATGATCCTGGATGGCGAACAGGCCCCCCGCCCCTTTTTAGACATCTCAGACCAGGTCGAATCACCGGCATCTGGTGGAGGCAATGAGGAAGGCTGGACCAACCGCCAAACCGGCACCAACAAGGACGGGTTTTATCCATTTTTCCTGTTTAACGGTACCCGGGTAGTTTCATTTGCCATTTCAGGCGGGTTGCTGGGGTTACTGGGGGGTGTATTTCAGTTTTCATTGGAAGCTACAGCCGTGCTGACTATCCTGATCGCCGCTTTAATCTTCATCATTGGCATGCAAATGCTGGGTGTGCCGTTTTTTCAGAAAATTCCCCTCAACTTGTCTGGCCGATGGGTCAGCCGTATGATCAACAAACCCGCCCTGCAGGAAAGCTTCATGCCAATTTTGATGGGGGCGATCACATTTTTTGTCCCCTGCCGGTTCACCCTCATCGCCCAGGCAGGGGCACTCCGCTCAGGCAATTTTCTCGACGGCCTGACCATCCTGCTGGCCTTTGCGATCAGTACCCTGCCTGTCCTCCTGTTCATCAGCTATTCCAGTGTCAAATTGCACCAGAATCCCAGGTTTGCGCGTTCGTTCAGGGTCTTATCGGGGTTGTTGATCGCCTTTTTTGCGGCTTATACAATGATTTCACAAATTAGTATGCTCAACCCATCAACCCTGGGGCGTGAAGACGCCCCCAGCCTGTCAGCGTCTGCTGAGTCGATAAGTGCGGACGGTCCCTACCAATTAATGCAGATGGAAGCCCGGGGGATTGAGTACCATCCCGAGGTGATTACGATCACACCCACCTGCCTACCAGGTTTGAAATCAACAGCAAAGGCTCCCTCGGCTGTGCCAATGCTGTCTATGCCAGAGGGCTCTACCTGGATGTGATCATCCTCAGCCCGGGGCTCAATGTCGTTGAGTTCACCGCACCTGCGCCCGGAACCTCCCAGATCTCCTGCTCCATGTGGATGGTGAAACCCATCACCGTGGTGGTGGAGTAAACCTGGACGTTTTGCACCGGTTTTAACCTTACCGCTGACAACCCTGCAAAGGGTAAATGGAGGGTGTTGAAAATGGGAATTTCCTCTAAACAAATTTGATCGTAGGG
>DKFH01000190.1:10257-18319 GCA_002452315.1 Anaerolineaceae bacterium UBA6801
ATTATGGATTTTGACAAATGATGAGCAATCATTGTTCGTTTTTCAACACCCTCAAATAACATTAACAACCACCCAAAGGCGGTTTCATTTTGTTAATAAAAAGGCTGTGTGGGCAGTGCGTCCTTAGAGCAATAAATACCACTGGACCAGGTAATATCCGATCAGCGCGGCCCAAATCCAGCTGTCAATGCGGTCCAGGATGCCGCCATGGCCCGGGATCAGGTTGCCCGTATCCTTTACCCCTGCGGTGCGTTTGAACAGGCTCACCAGCAAATCGCCTACCGGAGTCAGCAGGGACAAGGCCAGACCCATCAAGGCACCCTGCCACAGGGGGGTCACGCCAGGTAAAAAACCCACCGCTCGCCACAACAGCACCAGCAGGGCGCCAGAAACCGTCCCGGTCAGGACCCCGCCCGCCAATCCCGCCCAGGACTTCCCCGGGCTGAGCCGGGGCGCCATCTTGCGCACCCCCAGCCACTTGCCGATGAAATACGCGCCCGAATCAGCCAGCCACACGGAGGGCAGCGCCGTCAGCACCCACCCAAGGCCTGCCTCCAAGCCCCGCAACGGGATAAAAGCCCCGCCCACCCAGCCCAGGTAAAGCATGCCGGTCAGATTGAGGGCAAAGCTGAGGGCAGCATCCTGGCCGCCCCGCTCATGATCGATCAGCGCGGCTATGGCGGTCATCAACATCAGCAGGCTCAGCAGGAGCCCCAGGCCTTTATCAGGGAAAAACCATCGCTGGAGGACAATCAAAGCCACACCGGCCAGCACAATAACCAGGGATGGCTGCTGACCAGCCAGCTTGAACAAGCGCACATACTCGTAAGCGCCAACCAGCAAGATGGCCAGGATGAACAGGTTAAAGAGCCATCCGCCTATGTAGATCAGGATTAACACCAGTGGCACAAAGACCAGGGCCGCTTTAACGCGTTGGGATAACATCAGCTGTGTTGAGTCAACCTCAGGTTTCTTTCAAGCCGCCAAAACGGCGCTCGCGACTGGCGTATTCCTCAACCGCTTTGCGTAATTCCGCTTCATCAAAATCGGGCCAGTAGACTTGGGGGAAATACCACTCCGAGTAAACGGACTGCCAGGTGAGAAAATTGGACGTGCGCTGCTCGCCAGAGGTGCGGATCACCAGGTCAGGATCGGGGATATCAGCGGTGAACAGATACTGGCTCACCAACGCCTCATCGACCGCATCCGGGTCAACCCCGTCGGCCAGCATGTGCTTGATGGCAGTGATGATCTCATCCCGTCCACCATAATTAAAAGCCAGTACGATGGTGATGCGGCGGTTGTCCTTGGTCAGCTCGATGGCGCCGCGTACTTTCTCCTGCAGAATCTTTGAGAGCCCCTCCAGGTGGCCGATATGCTTCAGGCGGGCGCCTTCCGCGTGCAATTCGCCAATTTCACGGTCAATCACCTCTGAGAGGATGTGCATCAGCCCTGTGATCTCCGCCTTGGGGCGGGACCAGTTTTCGGTTGAAAAGGCATACAGGGTCAGGTATTCAATGCCGAGGGCTTCGCTGGCGCGGATGATCGTGCGTAAATTTTCTGTGCCAGCCCGATGGCCGGCCATGCGGGGAAGCCCGCGCGCCTGGGCCCAGCGGCCATTGCCATCCATGATGATGGCCACGTGCCGGGGGACGTTTGATAAGGTTGGTTTTGTTTCTTCAGATGTCATTAAAGATTTACACTTCCATAATTTCGGTCTCTTTGCGCTCGCCGACTTCTTCAACTTTTTTATTCATTTTGTCCGTCAGTTCCTGCAATTCTTTCTCACCGCGCTCTTGTTCATCTTCAGAGATCAGGCCTTCTTTTTCTAATTCACGCAAATCGCGGATCAGGTCCCGCCGGATGTTGCGGATGCTCACCCGGGCATCTTCCATCCGGTTGTTGACAACCCGCACCAGTTCACGCCGGCGTTCCTCGGTCAGCTGCGGCAGTGACAGGCGGATGACCTTGCCATCACTATTGGGGGTTAAACCCAGATCAGAGACCAGTATGGCGCGCTCAATGTTCTTCAACGTTGTAGGGTCAAAGGGGCGGACAAGCAGCTGGCGCGGTTCTGGGACGCTGATAGAAGCCAGCTGGATCAGGGGTGTGGTGGCGCCGTAATATTCAACAGGCAGGCGCTCGATCAAGGCCGGTGAGGCACGACCGGTGCGGATTCCTGAAAGATCCTCCTCCAGGGAATCCAGTGCGCCCTGCATTCGTTCGGCAGCTTCTCGCAAGATATCTTTGATCATGTTCTACCTCCTGTGGTTCAGTGCGTTTTCGTTGGTTAAGCATACAACAAATTTATCATCCCGTCTACCTTGCAAGGTAAATTTGTGAAGTGATAAAGCACGCCGGCCTGGCAACCCGGCATGGCACCAAGCGCGCTGACTTGATGCCAGCGGTTGATCGACGGTTAATGCTACAGGGTCAGGCAAGCTTGTTTACCCCTTCATCAAAACAACACATGCCCTCAACCCGGTTTGTTCATACCCCGCAGGAGACGTTCGGGTTCCAATCAGCAAAGACACCGGATGGATTCTCCTCGTAAAGCCATACATGCAGCACATACAGCCCCAATCCCGGGTTCGGGCGTAGCATCTGGCCAAGCATCTCCGGCGGTGAAGCATACATGGCATCTCCAGGGTTCAATGGGGAGCGCACATTCCACTACCCCCAGACGCAACTCGCTATCAGCCCCAGGGACAAAGACCATGATCTCTGGTTCTTGTGGGTCAAGCTCAAGCTCCACCCGGTCAAAATTGACAGAGTGATAGCCCATGGCGCCTTCCGGGCTGGCAACGTACTCGCCAACATTTACATTGACAAAGCCCGCCGCTTCAGCTGCAGCCACCGACTGGTAAACTTCAGTCGCTGCGCGCACCTCATCCAGCTCCGACTTGCCCAGTTCCAGGCTGACCGCTGCAATCGCCCCTGCGACAGCAAAGATCACAGCAGCGATAATAGAAATTCTTCTTGTGCCCATGAAACAACTCCTTTAAATTGGTACCTGAGTTTATCATTTGACCAAAATTCGGCCATTTTTACGGGGAAAAATCATGTTTTCAGGGCACTAAGGAGGTGCTGTCGGAGATAGATTAAAATTGAGTTTATGGCATACATTCGAAAAGTAAAAACAGCCAGTGGTGCAACGGCAGTTTAGATCGCCTACAAACAAAAAGGCAATATTTCCAAGATTATTCATATTGGAAGCGTTCATACTGACGGGGAACTACACATTCTTCTAGACTTAGCCCATAAACAATTACAGGAAAATCAACTTGAATTATTCCCCGAACCAGTTTCCTCACTTCGAGTAGGGATCAAGAGCTCCTTCTCAATGTTATTATTGAATATTCTGAAAGGGCAACATGATAAATTAGGATTTTCAAAACTGGATGATGAGATTTTTGAACTTCTATGTATTGCCCGGATAGTAGAACCCACATCAAAACTCAACAGTCTGAGAGTTTTGGCGGATCTGGGAGGGATCAGTATCAAGCAGTTTGTAAAATTGCTTCGTCCAATCCGTTCAGGTATTGTAACCATCAATGGAAAAGAAATATTGGCTGAACTTGAAGTTCCAGAATCCGTGAAAGAATTACTAATTCGCCTTTCTTCAGGACACTAGTTTGATAAACTCAGGTGGGAATGAAATACCAGGTGAGTGGAAATCAAGGAATATTCTACGCCAAACCACCAAATAAATCAGCCGATTAAAAAGTAGAGTGGGTTGGCCAGGTTATGATTATGCAGAATAAACGAGCAAGAAAAAATGTTTGTGCTCCCGCCAACCCACCCTACCACCGCCGCTCGCAGAAATACAAAAAAAGCGCCTGTGAAAACACAGGCGCTTTGCTGGTGTTTCTATTCTACACTCAGGCAAACATCTCTGCCAAAATTGGCTCAAGCATGGACAAACCCGCGTTGCCGGCGGCCCGACGTTTGAGGTTACCCTCGCGGTCGAACAAAAAATATGCCGGCCAGAGGTCATTATCAAAGGCTTGTTTGAGCTTGTGGAGGTTATCGATCCCGCAGGATTCGACAATCCCGCATTCTTCAATGCTGGCCTTTACCTTTTCTATATCGGTGTCGCTCTTCATGCGCGGACAGTGAATGCTGATCATCTTCAGCCCCTTGGGCAGATATTCATCACGCCAGGCCTGTAACTTGGGCAAATTATCATGACAAATATGGCAGCTGGTAGCCCAAAAATACACCAAAACCGGTTCACCTTTTAATGCGTCCAGATCTGGTTCGCCGTGGACCCATTCGGTCACGCCCTCCAGGGAGGGCATCGGGGTCTTCAATCGCATTGGCATCGGTGATTTCCTCCTCCTGCTAGAGCAGGTCCTCGCCCGGTTTCCAGTTGGCGCCGCACAAACCGCCGGCCTGCAAGCCCTCCAGCACGCGCAAGGTCTCATCCACGCTGCGGCCCACATTCATGTTGTGGACGACGGAATACTGCAAGATGCCATCGGGGTCGATGATGAACAGGCCGCGCAACGCTGCGCCTTCTTCTTCCACCAGCACACCATAAGCCTCGGCCACGGCATGGTTGTGATCCGAAGCCAGGGGGTACTTGGTGCCCTGGATACCATTTTCTTCCTGCGGGGTCATCAGCCAGGCGCGGTGCGAGAACACCGAGTCGGTTGAAACGCCGAGGATTTCTGTGTTCAGCGCCTGGAACTCTTCATAGTGTTCAGAAAGCGCTAAGATTTCCGTGGGGCATACAAAGGTGAAGTCATAGGGGTAGAAGAACAAAATCAGCCATTGGCCCTTATAATCGTCCAGGGTCACAACTTCATCCAGGGTGTCGATATTCTTGGTGCTCAGCATCTCAAAATAAGGGGCAGGTTCACCAACTTTTGCATATTCATACATTTCCATCAGGTTATTCCTCCGAGTAGATAATTAGTTTTTTACAACCGGTAATTATACTACAAAATTTATCTTAATTGGCAGGTTCAGCAGATTGTACACCCCCCAACTGGTTGATTTGCAGGACCCATTGGCTGCCAATCTCTGCCTGTAAAAAGTCTTGGAGATTGCTGGTGGTGTACCGGTAGGTGTCAGACCCATCTCTGAAATTGATGACATACACCTCGTTACGCCCGCCCTCACGCTGGTCAGGCAGCAGGCTCAGCGCCGGCCAGGCCGGTGCAAGGTCCCGGCCGGTTTCTGTAACCGTCTCTACCGCGACCCATGCCATGGCTGTGAATTCACAATAATTGTCGTACACCTCGTAGGTGCAATCCTGCACCACTTCGCCCACACCTGTGCCGGTATCCACAACATAGGGCTCGCCGCACACCTCGGTGGCATTGACCTGCGGCTCTTCAGATGTGTAGCGGTAGGCCAGTGAACAACGGGTGCCCTCGGCATCCTCAGGCACCTCATCCCACCAGGCGCTTGCGGTGACGGGTCCGAAGGCCTCAACCACCACCGAGCGTTCCCACTGGACGTCGGTGACGGTTGCCGTGAGATCATCCGTGCGAAGCAGCATCACCAGCAGGACGACGCAGCCCACAATCACGGCCAGAATGATGATGAGAAAGATCGGGGACACTTTGCGCTTCTCTGCTTCTGGAACACCAGGTTCAGGTGGCTGCCACTCCTGCGCCTCTTGGGTTGTGCGCACCCTCTGGCCGGTTTGGCGCGCCTTGCCGTCCCAGCTCAGGTCACCACCGCATTTCTTGCACAGCTCAGCCGTGCTGAGGTTGCGCGTCCCGCAGAAGGGACAGTGGATATCCGGGCCGGCCTTGGCCATGCGGATCAGCGCTTCATCTTTGATAAAGTTGAAGCGCTCTTCATCCACCTGGAGGAATTCGACATTTTCCGGTTGCGGGGCGCCGCAGCTGGTGCAGCTTTTAATCGGGCCGGGGTTTTGGGTGTTGCAAAAGACGCACTGCCAGATCAGGGGGACAAAACCAAGGGATTTGCGGGTCATCTTGCCTCCATCATTGTTGGGTTTAGGATGGTTACTATTATAGGTAGAATTAGCCGGGGTGTCTACGGGAGAGCTGGTAGCTCATAGGTGATAGCTGAAAGCTGAAAGCTAAAAGCATAATCAGTATGCCATTTGGTCGGTGCATACCCTGGGTGCAAAATCACACCCCGCCCTACAAACTATCCCGTGGGGTGCGCTCTTCACCTGACCGCACCATGTCAATCAACTAATTAACCTGGAAGCACAAAGCGCACGCAATTTACACCACTTGACAAGACACTAACCCGACGGGTAGATTTAAATTGTTTGCTGATTTACGAAATCACGACACGAGATGAAGAACGATTTATCAACGTGTTCTGGGCTGAAATAATCGTGACGTATCGCTAAAAACCCAAATAACCTGCCCTTCCCATTAGTCGAAGGCTTACACAAACGCTTGCGGCTGGTATGGCCGGGTGCGATAATACTTAATATGTCATGATACTAACTACGGAGGAAGACCTTGGCAGAAACAAACAAGAGAAGAAAAAAAGGCAAAAAAGGCTTATGGATTGTATTACTGGTGATCGTCCTGGCCGGCTTGTTCGTCGGATGGCGGATTTTTCAAGGCCGGCAGGAAGCTAACCGGGTCTTTGCGAATATCGAAACTGAACCCTACCGCCGGGACAGCCTGAGCGCGTTCATCTACGGTACCGGTACCGTCCAGCCAGCCCAAACTGCGGTGCTGACCTGGTCCGCCAGTGGGATCGTTGGCGAGGTTCACGTTTCAGTGGGCGACATTGTTGAAAAAGACCAGGTGTTAATGACCCTGGAAACGGATTCCCTCTCAGTGGAAATCCTGCAAGCGGAGATTGATGTTATCAATGCCCAAAAGGCGCTGGATGAGCTGTATCAGAACTGGGGCTCTGACCTGGCACGCGCCCGCCTGGACCTGCTCAACGCGCAGGATAACCTGGAAGATCTGCAAAATAAACGCCAGGTGATGAACTTCCAGCGCTGTTCCGATGAGCGCATCGAAGACCTGGAAGAAGAGCTGGAACGCGCAGAGCAGATCTACAACTTTCAGCAAAATGCTATCAACCTGCAGCGGGTCAACACCGCCCAGGCGAATTTGAACTTCTGCCTGGCCGAATACAGTGAACGTGAGATCGCTGAAGCCGANNCTGGAGATCGAATTGGCCGAAGCGCAGGTGGCCAGGCTGCAGGACCGTGTGTCTGTCCTCACCGATGGGCCGGATCCCGACGAGGTAACCATCCTGGAGACCCGTCTGGCGATTGCCCAATCCCGGCTGGACAGCCCCACCATCAAGGCACCCTTCAGTGCTGTGGTCACAGATCTGCCTACCCAAGTCGGTGATGTCGTCCAGATGGGCATGAAAGCAGTGCAGTTGGATAACCTGGCAGACCTGCAATTAAAAGTCCAAATTTCTGAGATCGATATTCCCCAGGTGAGAGTCGGGCAACCGGCGCAACTGGTGTTTGATGCCTACTTCGAGCACACCTTCAATGGAGAGGTGACGGAGATTTCACCGGTCGGCACAACCGTGCAGGGTGTGGTGGAATACACAGTCTCCGTCCAAATTCTGGATGCGGATGTGCGCATCCGACCAGGGATGACAGCCGCAGTGACGATCCTGATCGAAGAGATCGATGATGTCTTTGTGATCCCCAACGATGCCATCGTCAGCACCAATGGGCATGACCGGGTCTATGTCCAGCGGGGCGGCGAGTATGTGGCTGTGCCGGTCACATTGGGGTTCTATTCAGATTTTTACAGCGAGGTGATTGAAGCAGACATCCGAGAAGGCGAGTTGATTGTGCTCAACCCGCCTGCGGAGATCACCGGCGTCATGCCCTTCGGCGGATCCCCCGGCGGCGGCGGATTTGGTGGATTTGGGAATTAGTGTTAACCATGACTGAACAAGAAAATGTCATTCAAATCGAAAACCTGACCAAGGTCTACCAAATGGGTGAAATCCAGGTGCATGCCCTGAGAGGGATCAGTTTCACGGTGAAACGCGGCGAGGTCCTGGCAATCATGGGGCCATCCGGCTCGGGCAAATCCACGCTGATGAACATGATTGGCTGCCTGGATAACCCCACTGA
>DKFH01000190.1:18470-20231 GCA_002452315.1 Anaerolineaceae bacterium UBA6801
TGGAAGCCCTGGAGGCGGTTGGGTTGGGAGACCGCGTGGATCACCGCCCAAATGAGCTTTCCGGGGGCCAGCAGCAGCGGGTGGCTGTGGCCCGTGCCCTGGTCAACAACCCGGCCATCATCCTGGCCGACGAACCCACCGGTAACCTCGATACAACCTCCGGTGAGGAGATCATGAAGCTCTTACTGTCGCTGAACGAGAACGACGGTACAACCTTGTTGATCGTCACCCACGACCCGGAAGTGGCGGCGGTAGCTGAACGCATCATCTACCTGCGTGACGGGTTGATCGAAAACGAGGAGGTCCGCCGATGAACTTCTTCCTCAATATCAAAGAAGCCATGCAAAGCCTGAGCGCCAATAAGTTGCGCTCCCTGCTGACCATCCTGGGGATTGTGATCGGTGTCGCTTCGGTGATTGCCCTGCTTTCGTTAGGGGAAAGCGCAGGCGATTCCATCACCGGTGAGATCGAAAGCATCGGCACCAATGTGATCTACATCCTGAGCGGTAACAACAACGAGGATGTCAGCAACCCCAAAGACCTGACCCTGCGGGATGCCCAGGCCCTGGCCGACTCCACACGTACCTCAGAAATCGCCTATGTGGCCCCGGTCTTCACCGGTTCGGCCGAGATTACCCACGCCGACCGCAGTGCCGCAATCCAAATTTTAGGGATCACGCCCGACTACCAGTTCGTCCAGAACATCACCATGCAAGAAGGTGAGTTTATCAACGCAGCACATGTGGAAGGACGCAGCGCTGTGGTGGTGCTGGGCCCTTCCCGGGCGCAGCAACTGCTGGGCCGAAGCACCGGGGTGGTGGGTAACACCGTGCGCATTGGCGGGTATCCCTATCGCATTGTGGGCGTCACCGAAGCCAAGGGCGGCAGTGCTTTTAATAATCCCGACAATAATGTCTATATCCCCATCTCCACCGCCCAGGCGCGCCTGCCGCGCAGCGGCGCACCCGACCGGGTTCAGTACATTTTAGCCTCGATGGTCAATACCGACCGGGCTGATCTGGCCATCCGCCAGATCCGTGAGGTGCTGCGACGAACCCACCGCATCCCCCCACGCAGCCCGGATGACTTCACCCTGCTCAACCAGCAGGATTTCCTGGCGGTGGCAGCCACCATCACCAACATAATGACGATCTTCCTGGGGGGCATTGGCGCCATCTCGCTGCTGGTGGGCGGGATTGGGATCATGAACATCATGCTCGTGTCTGTCACCGAGCGCACCCGCGAGATCGGCCTGCGCAAGGCGCTGGGCGCCCGCAAAGCCGATATCCTGATCCAGTTTCTGACGGAATCGGTGCTCCTGAGCTTGTTTGGCGGCATGATCGGCATCGCACTGGGCTGGGGCATCTCAACGGCCGTCAGCCAGATTGCCACCCGCAGCGGCACCCCGCTGGTGATCGCCGTGACACTCGATTCGGTGCTGCTGGCCACCCTGTTCTCGGCGGCTGTGGGCGTGTTCTTTGGCTATTACCCCGCCAATCGGGCTGCCAACCTGGCGCCGGTTGAAGCATTGCGCTATGAATAGCCAGAGCGCCGCTTACAGGGAAAAAAGCTGAAAAATTATGAAATTTTTGTCTGATGAGGTGAAAAATTTACTATTAGTGGGCATGCGTAGGGTGATCGTAGGGTAACCGTCAAGTACACCCCCCACTGAAATGCTACAATAAATCCATCTAAGACACTTTTCTTCTCCTTCTAATGAGCACCAGGGTCGGCGTCCCTGGTGCTCAACGATTTAATCGG
>DKFH01000083.1 GCA_002452315.1 Anaerolineaceae bacterium UBA6801
CATCGGTACTGCCGGCGCTGCCCGGCATGAGAGCCTGTGGTGATTACTGGTCAGTGGTAGGGTGGTTTGGCCAAGCACATTTCATTAATATCCCTTTCTTACATTAAAAGATGATCGAAATTCTGCAAATTCAAGAGCCAACCCACCAAAAATTCTCAATATCAGAGAGTGTTGAAAAGCAAACAATGATTACTCATCATTTGTCAAAATCCATAATTAATTCCATTAACTACTATTATTATCTACTTTATATTAATGCGTAGGGGTAACCCTTCGCGAAGCACGCTTTGAGCCGTGGTTGCCCTAGGCGGACACGAAGGTCCGTCCCTACGATCAAATTTGTTTAGAGGAAATTCCCATTTTCAACACCCTGCTGCTTACCCAAAACCTGTTGGAGGTATAATCCCCGCATGGATAACGCCTACAAAATCGCCTATTTCCATCAAAAGACACCCTGCGTGGAGGTCCTCACCTCTGGCGTGGCCGGCGCCGAACTGACCACCGCCGAGCGTCCGCTGAGCCTGATCAGCCTGGCCGCGCGTCAGGTCGTAGACGCGGCCAAATTGCGCGGGCTGTGCTACCGGCGCTTCCGGGCGGATATCACCCTGGACTGTGAAATCATGCCGCCCAAAGGTTCAAAACTTGCTTGCGGTGAGCTGGTCCTGGAAATTCTGCCTGAGGGTAAAACCTGCTGGCCGGAATGCATCCTACTGGAAAAAGACCTGCCCTGCCCCCTGATTGACGGCGTGCGTTTTGCCTGCGTGGAAGCCCCCGGAAACCTGTGCCAGGGTGATCAGCTCACTTTGATCACCGAAAAAAGCTAACAACCCTATGCCGCAGCCGCGAAAGGGTTGAAACGGGTATAATCCCCGCATGCAAAAAACACTGGCCGTCAGCCTGTTATTTTTCATCCTGGCAGGGGCTACCCTCTCAGCCTGCGTGCCAGCCGCGCAGCCTGAAATCCCCACGCCCTCCCCAACGCTAGTTACAACGCTGCGGCCTTATCCCACACCCACCCGCAGCGCCACGCCGCTCCCCACCGATTACGTCACCCCAACGCCTTCCCCTACGGTCACCCCAACGATGACGCCCGTTTACTATGATGTGCAGGAAGGGGATGACATGTACAGCATTGGCTGGCGCTTCAACGTCAGCCCCCAGCAGATCATGACCGCCAACCCCACCGTTAACCCGCGCGCCATGGGCATTGGCACCACCCTGCTGATCCCCATCACCCCCGGGCCCGATCCGACCGCCACGCCGCTGGTCGAGCTCTCACCCACAGCCACCCCGCTCTTCGCCGACATCCAACCTCCAGATTGCTACCCTGATCCTTTAGGCGGCCTGTGGTGTTTTGTGCTGGTGACCAACGACAGCGGGGAACCGGTTGAAAACGTCTCGGGCGTGGTCATGCTGTGCCATGGCGAGGACTCCCGCCAGGAATCTGCCATCATGCCCCTTAATTTGCTCCCGGCTGGGGCTGCGCTCCCGTTGATTGCTTACTTCCCGGCACCCCTCCCGGCGGATTACACCATCAGCGCCCGGGTGGAGTTTTTACTGCCCGTCATGCCGGATGACACGCGTTATTTACCCGCCAAAATTGAAGGCCAGACCCTCAAATTGAGCGAGGATGGCCGCGTGGCGATCGTCAGCGGTACGGTCAGCCTGCCCGCCAGGCAGCCGGCAGCGCGCTATACCTGGGTGAACGCCACCGCCTTCGACGCAGATGGGCGTGTGGTGGCCGTCCGCCGCTGGGATAGCGCTGAACCGCTCTCTGGCGGCGTATCCCTGCCCTTCACCCTGTACCTTTACAGCCTGGGTGGGCCGATCGAACGGGTGGATTTGCTGGTCGAAGCCCCGGGGGAGATCGTGCCGCCTGTTGAAGAATAGTCAAAATTAATTTCAGAGAGGAACGCCATGCACACAACCCCTTCTAACCTGCCCCCCTGGGGATCCCGCACCTTCATCATGGGCATTATCAACGTCACCCCCGACAGCTTTTCCGGTGATGGGGTACTGCAAAGCGACGATGCTCTCCAGGCCGCGGTTGCCCAGGCTGGCCGCTTTCTGAATGAGGGCGCTGACATCCTCGATGTGGGCGGTGAGAGCACCCGCCCGGGAGCAGAGCCAGTGGATGCCGCACAAGAGCTGGCGCGGGTGGTGCCGGTGGTGGGCGCCATCCACGAAGCCTACCCCGATGCCCTGATCTCCGTGGATACCTACCGGTCGGTTGTGGCACATCAAGCCCTGGCAGCAGGTGCAAGCTGGGTCAACGATGTGTGGGGGTTGCGCGCAGACCCCGACCTGGCCACCGTCGCGGCAGCACACGGCGCGCCGGTGATCTTGATGCATAACCGCCTTAAACCTGGTTCTGCCGAACTGCAAGCGCGCCTGGGCGGGCGCTATGTGGGCGTGGAGTATGATGACCTGATCGGCGATATCTGCCGTGAGCTGATGGAAAGCGTCGCCCTGGCCCACAAGGCGGGCGTCCCCGACGCGCACATCATCCTTGATCCTGGAATTGGCTTCGGCAAGACCGTGTTGCAGAACCTTGAATTGCTCGACCGCCTGGACGAGATCAAAGCCCTGGGCTACCCCCTGCTGGCCGGGCCCTCACGGAAATCCTTCATCGGCTACACATTGGACCTGCCACCTAACCAGCGTGTTGAGGGTACCGCAGCCGCAGTGGCGCTGAGCATCGACCGCGGCGCAGATATCGTGCGCGTGCATGACGTGGGCGTGATGGTTCGGGTGGCCAAAATGACCGACGCCATCGTCAGACGCTAAGGGAATATTCCCTATTTACATATCCATATCCAATTGTTGATTGTCTGATCTATTCAATCCCCTCTTTGTAGAGGCACAGCATGCCGTGCCCTTACAGGCGTTTATCAATCCAGCAGGTCGTGCACGTTTTGGATGGCCTCATCAATACCCGCACCCAGGAAAATCCCCCGCATCCCCTCCCGGGCACTTGGGTTTTCATTGAAGTAACGCCCGCCAAAGCCCAGCTTGGGCTGGCCGGGCAATTCATCCAGCAAGGCCTGCATTTTATACAGCGGCCGGGCGGAATGCTCAAAGCTGGCTGAGAGGATGATCATATCCGGCGAGATATCCTCCGCGTAAAACACCAGGTCATCCACCGGTAAATCAGCCCCCAGATATTCCACCTGGTAGCCGTCCCGGCGCAGGAGCACGGCCAGCATCAAGGGGGCAATCTCATGGAACTCCTCCGGCGCACAGCCGATCAGAATTTTCGGGGCAGTGCTATAGATCGGGAAAGCCCCCAGCAGGTTCATCAGCACACCGCGGATAAAGGCGGAGGCAAAGTGCTCGGTGGCGATGCGGATTTCCCCACGATACCAGGCCTCGCCAATCTCAACCAGGCAGGGGTAAAACACCTCCAGGAAGATGGCCTGAATGTCGTACATGCTCTGGGTGGCATCCACGATCTTTTTGGCCTCAGCCTCATTGTGGCCGGTCAGAGCTTTATAGAGCTGATCGGCGTAGGCGCTGGTCGGAAAGCGCGGTGCCAGGGTGGGCTCGGGTGCCATAACGGAAGGCAATGCCTCGGGCCAAATGCCCTCCGCACGTAAACCGCGGTACTCACGCACTGCATTGCTGATCGAGAGGCCCTCATCCATCCGGTGGGTGATCCAGCGGATGATCTGGATATCACGTTCAGAATACAGGCGGTAGTTATTGTCCAGGCGGTCGGGGTTCAGCAGGTCATAACGCCGCTCCCAGGCGCGCAGGGTCACTGGGCGCACACCGGTGCGCTCACTGAGGACTTTGATGGTGTATTTTGGATCGGTAGTATATTCGGCGATCGAAACCATGGATCACTCCCTTGATTTAACAATTGACCAACCTTTTACAAAATTCTACCGCGAAATCCAGCCGCTGGCCTGGAATAATTCGTCCAGGAACACTTCTCGTTCTTCTGCGGTCATCGGCCGGGGTTGGGCGTAGTCCTCAAGCTTGGCGGTGAGCAATTCGGTGCTCAGGTGGCGTCCGTCAAAGAAAGTATGGCGCTGGATGATTTCCCAGCTGGTTTGAATGATCACATTGCCGTACATATCGATGACCCAATTCTGATCAAAGAATAGATTGCCCAGGCCGTAGTCAATGAAGGCGTCGTGAGCAAAGGCCATCGCCTTGGGGCGGTGCGCCTGGCTACCGTTGACGATCACCGCGCCAGCCTCTGCCATTATGCCAAAATCGCGCACGTGATGTTCGGCAGCAAAGTCGTAATAGTCCTCGTAATACTGGTAGGTGGCGATGGGCAGGTAGCCTTCACCTCTCAGACGGCTGACCTCCGCTGCCATCCACTGGTAGTCCTCACAAGGCGCTGACCCACCCCCGTCTTCTGTCGCCCAGGCAAAATCAGGCCCAAAGGCATTACAGCCGATGAAGGCCAGCTTATTCCCGTTGTGGGTGATCAGCAGGGGGGATTTTGCCTCTGCCAGGTTCCGCCCGCCGCCAAAATAAGCCATCCCGTACTCGTCATACAGGTCAAGGGTGAAGGGCACCACATCAACGCCATAAACGTAAAGGGCATCATTATTGTGGTTGCCGGTCAGCTCAATGATATCGGCGCCGACATACTCGAAGAGATCGATATATTTTGGGTCGCTGCAGAAGAACAGGCGGGGCGAGGTTGGATCGGGAAAGGGGCAATCCTCGTAGAAGGAAACCTCGTTGCTGATGTGGGTCAGGTCAGCCTCAATCAGCCAATCCCGAATCATCTCACCGGGGTAGAGGACGCCGTTCACCTCCATGCGGTAGGCTGTACCCCGCACAAGGGCGGTCACCCCGGTCATCACCAGGGTGGTGATCAAATCGGGATCGCGGTTGGTGGGTTGGATGGCGTCGATCACCGCTTGCAGCGCATCGCCCGGTCTGCGTCCTGCCCCCGGGTTGTGCACTAATTGGTACTGAACTGTGAGGGGGTCCGTTTCTGCCGTAAATTCCTTGAACAGCGGCGAACGCCCCTCCACCTGGATCACCTTCAATTGCGGGTCCAGGCTGTCAAAGGGGATCAGCGCCCAAGCCCCGGTCTCCCACAGCGTTTCGGTCGCCGGGCGTTCCTCGCCAGCATGAACCCGGGCCGGATCCGGGTTACCCCAGCGCTGTGTGAGGGTTTGCAGCAGGGCATCCGGCACATACAACGCTGGAACCGCCGCCAGTACGCCCTGGGGTTCGCCGATCCAATAGGCTTGCAGGTCGCTGAGGGGCACATCATCCGTCAGTGTGGGGAAAGGCGCTGCCAAGGCATAGACCTGGGTGGTAGACAGCAGGATCTCACCGTCATCTAGAACATCAGCTGCAGGTCCGAACCAGAGGACTGCACCAGGATCATCGCTGAGGATGACTTCCCCCAGGGCCTCCAGACTGATCATTCCCGAGGGCAACCCATCCGCAAGGTACAACGTTAAGGGTTGCAGGGTGGGTGTGGGGCTGGGCGTGGGTGTGTCGGTTGGCGGAATGCCGAGAGTCGGCAGCAGGGGGGTGGGATCAGGCGGGCGAACCTCCAGTGCCGGCTCAACGGCACAAGCGCTGATCAGTAAAAGGAGGATGATAGGGATCAGGCTGGTCAGGCATACTTTTAATCGTCTTTTACGCATAAATAACCTTCTTTATCGATCGTTCACCCCGTGATGGGGAATGATAAATTATATCAGTTTTGCGGCCTGGGTAAAACCAACGATCGGGTAAAACCCAAAAGCCCAGCGGGGCTGAACAACACATCCCCATGCGCGGGTGTATAATATTTGGGGTATGCGCATCTCAAACTGGAAAATCAAAGGGCAGATCGGCCTGTTCACGCTGACGCGGATCGCCCTCAGCACCAATATCCGCATGGTGTACCCCTTTTTGCCGGTGTTCGCCCGCGGCCTGGGGATTGAACCAACAGCCCTGGCGCTGGCCTTCTCGGTGCGTTCGTTTTTAGGCATCCTGGGGCCTTTTCTGGCCTCCATCGCCGACACCCACGATCGCAAGACGGGCATCCTGCTAGGCATGGGTTTGTTCACCGTCGGCAGCGGCGTGGTGGGGATGTGGCCAACCTTATGGTCCTTCATCCTCGGCACCAGCCTGGTCATCATTGGAAATGGAGTTTTTATCCCCTCGGTGAATGCCTACCTGGGCGACCGTATCCCCTACGAAAAGCGCGGCCGGGTAATCGCCATCCTGGAAACCAACTGGGCGCTATCATTCATCCTCGGCATCCCGGTCGTGCGTTTCTTGATTGAATCCTACAGCTGGGTAACGCCGTTTGTCCTTTTCACCGGCATTGGGCTGCTATTTTTCATCCTCTTTTTGGCCATCCTGCCCGCGCAGCACATTCCCGCAACGGATGACAACAAAATCTGGAAGAACTTATGGCGCATCGCCCGTACATGGCCCGCACTGGCGGGGATGCTGGTGGGCATCCTGGCGACCGGCGCCAACGAAATGGTCAATTTGGTCTTTGGACTGTGGATCGAAGACCAGGTAGGCCTCAACATCGCCGCACTGACGACCGCATCTGTCGTGATTGGCGTCTCGGAACTGGGCGGCGAGGTGCTGACCGGTCTGTTCTTAGATGTGATCGGCAAACGCCGCATGATCTGGATCTTCCTGGGCGTCAACAGCCTGGCCGCACTCTTACTGCCCCTGACGGGCGGTGCGCTGGGGTGGTCCATGGCCGGGTTGGGTTTGTTCTTCATCTCCTTTGAGATCACCTTGGTGGGCACGCTGACAATGATGAGCGAAGTGATGCCGGATGCGCGCGCTACGGTGATCGCAGCCACGGTGGCAGGCTTTTCCCTGGGGCGCTTGCTGGGGAACCTGATTGCTCCTGGCTTGTTCGGGATCAGCTTTTGGGCTATCGCACTGGCAGCGGTGGTGCTGAATATATTAGCGGCTGGCCTCCTGACCCAGGTGCGGGTCAGGGGATGATCCCCTCCGATTAACCAAAACAACAATCCGCACGCCTAAAAGACGCCCTGCATAAGAGGGCGTTTTAATAACAATCCAGAGAGGAAAATTTCGTTATGAGCTTGTCAATCTTTCACTTCTACCTGGACTGGCTCATGCGGGTGAGAAGAATCGACTCGTTTGATGATGCGTTCATCCTTTTCTGTCAGGCGGAACCTGAAAAAGATCGGGATAGTGATCAATAGGGCAGCCGCCGCGGTAATGATAAAGGGGGTTTGTGGGCTAATCCGTTCCCAGAGCTGCGCGCCGATCCAGGGTGCTGGGAGGGAAATGAACCCCATGCTGCTGTGGAACACCCCGGAAAAGGTACCCAGTAATTTGGGCGGTACCGCCTTGGTGATCAGCGACTGGAAAGCCGGCCCCAGCATCCCGCCGCCAAAACCGCCCACTGCCCAGCTGATGGCAAAGGTCAGGAAGCTATCTGCCCGTAAGAAGATCATGATCGAAGTGAAGATCAGTAAAAATCCGCTGATCAGGGGCAGGCGCTCATCATATTTATCCACTAATTTCCCGGAAAGCATGGGGACGAACATTGCAAAGATGGCATTAATCGAACCCAGCAGGCCAATCTGGGTCACACTGATCCCAAACAGCTGATCCAGGTACAGCGGCTGCAGCTCGCCCGACATGCGGAAGGCAATATCAGCGACACCGTCTGTGACAAAGATCCAGGTCAGCACGCCGCCCGCCAGCATCAGCCCGACCATGCTGGACATGCTTCGTTTGAATGAGGCCATGGTGAGCTTTTGGGTGGGATGTTCCACAGCCTGCGACTTCATGGTGGTGGCCATCCAGATGCGTAAACCTGCCGCAATGGCATACAACCCGCCTGAGACGGCCAGCATGCCTTTGAACCCAATCCAGCCCACCAGCAAGCCACCCAGGGGCGGACCGATCACCCCGGTGACCGCAAAGATGGTCCCGGAGATCCCAAAGACCTTACCCCGGTTTTCTTCAGCGGAGTTTTCAGCGATGAAAGCTTGAAAGCTCGGGCCGACCAGGGCGTGAGGAATCTGATAGATGACCAAAGCGGCGATCATCCACTGCCAGGTGGGCGCGAGGAACATGGCAGCATAGCCTAAGACGCCGCCGATGCTGCCGATGGCTACTGCGCGCAGCCTGCCAATCGAATCCGATACCCAGCCGCCAAAAATCTGCAGAACCAAGATCGCCGCCGAGGTGAGTGTGAACACCAATCCGACATCGGTGATATCCGCACCCAGTTCGGTCAGGTACAGCGGCATCAACAGCGGGGTCATCATCCCGCCGATATTGGCCAGCACCATGGCCAGCATAAACCAGCGCATGACGGGAGTCAGGATGGGTTGTTTCTTCTGATTTTCCTGTGCTAACATCATTCTTCCCTTACAAATTATTCTGTTCAGAGGCTTGGATCATGGTTTAGCGAATAAGCAGGTAGACGCCGGATGATCTTGCTGCCCCAGGTGCCTGAACAGTATAGACCAGAATCAAGACCAAACATAGATACCCTGGTATGGGATTCTGCCAACCCTGCAGTACAGTAAAGATTGGCGGTCAGACACTGTCTTCACAGGAAGGTTCCCGTGGGTACCAGGGTTTTAGTCGCAGTACCCAGCGGGGGACATGCGCTTTGTACTGGCGATAAACTGCGCCAAATTGTTTTCCTAAGTGCGGCACCTGCGTAACCCGATGATTTTGGGCGTGGCTCTGTATTGTTCGGCGAGGCGTTGGTCTTGTCCGCCTACGAGATCGCCATCCTGGCCCTGTTCGATGCGATTGATCATTAGCGGTAGGATGATGGTCTCAAAAAGGGGGATCAGAAAGTCTCGCAGATGCTTGGGAAAGGTTTTCATACCTGATTGGCTGGTTTGCATAAAGAATCCTGGAGATGTAGATTACAAGCTTTCCATAATCTCAATAGCCCAGGCTGTAAACAACTGTTTGATCATTTGAGGGTCCCAATCAACCAGCATACTGACTGGCCAGTCTTTGGGCTCATCAGGGAAATGAATGCCTCGGTTAAGCGCAACAGCGAACCAATACAGATCAAAGCCCGGATCTTTTTGTTTGGCACGCTCAATTAAAACGTCGGGTGCTGCGTGATTCACGATAAAGTAAAGATCGACAGCATCACGAGGTTCAGCCCGGCCATAATAAGCCAGCAATTTATCGACACACAGGTCAACAAAGTTATTCACCCAAATACCCTGGGCGGTGATGATAGTTCCCTGAAATCGGAACGGGGAATCCAAAGCCAGGTCAACCTTGAGTGTTTCGTTTTCATCAGAAACTAGAAACTCAACAAAGGTGGCAAAGCGGCGGATGATATCAAGCTTAAGGTTGTTTTCTTTGCATAATTTTTGGATTTGGTAGGACACAGGCTGCACCAAACCATCATTCACAGTGAAAAAATCAAGATCATAGGAAAGACGATGCCCTAAGTAATACTCAGCCAGGGCTGTGCCGCCAGTCAGGTAAAAGTGTTGTTGATCCGGGAGTTGGGAAAAAACCTGTATGAATGCCCTCTGTAAGGGCGTCAGCAGATTGTGTGGTGTTGGGAAATTATCATTAATCATGTCTGCTTTCGAGGAACGTCCGCCAAAGTGAATCAACCTCTGGAGGTAAAAGCAGGTGATCAATCTCATGCTCGACCTCATCAAAATCCAATTGGCGGATATCTTCTGCAGTACCATGAGATAGCACTTGCGTAAGAAACCAGCGCCGTTGGAATGGATGCTCTAGATCCACTTCATCTGTGCTCCACACCAGGTGCCTTGGGGGTTTGATCTTCCCGTTCATAACTTCATTATACAGGATTACCCAACTATCCTGCATCCTTAAAACCGGTGTTTACTGGTGACTCGATCTTGTATGAATACTTTAACAATACCTAGCCCAAGATTGAATCATCTCTTTAAACCCTCAGTACGCCGCGGAAACCCCGGGCACCGTAGTACGAGTCAGCCCCGTTGTGATACACAAAGACATGGTCATAACGGCGGTCGCAAAACAGCGCACCACCCAGCGCCCGAATCTCAGGGGGCGTGATCACCCAGCTGGAAGTTTTGGTGTCAAATTCGCCCAGTTCCTGTAATCGCCGGTAATCATCTTCGGTCAGCAGGTCAATGCCCATGGCGGCGGCCAGGTTCATGACGCTATCCGCGGGTTTGTTGGCTTTGCGTGCCTCCAGTGCAGCCTGGTCATAACACAGCCTGCGACGTCCGGCAGGGCTTTGCTCAGCGCAGTCGTAAAACAGGATTTCACCGGTCTTTGGGTCAACACCGACCACGTCCGGTTCACCGCCTGTGCGCGCCATTTCAAAAAGCGACCACAGCTTTGCAGGCTGGGCTTCCAGCCTGGCCTGCACGCCCCCCAATCAAGACCTTCGTGGCGATGCATGTTTTGCTCAAACCGGGCTTGCAAGCTGCTGAGCAGCTCAGCATGCTGTTGGAAGGATAATTCTTTTTTATCGGTTGAATGATTGTTCATTATGCTGTTATATTATCGCAGGGGATTGGCAGGGTCATTAGAATTGCTTCGCTGATCGAATAAACTGTCCCTTTCAAGCATAAATTTGGTTGATAGGGGACTTGGTCATAAAATTATTCTGCCAGCGCATCAGACTTGGCGCGGTCAAGCAGATCAAGCAGGCCGAGACGTTCAGCCCATTCGTATAAATAGGCTTGATCAAGTGCGTCACCTTGGACACGCATGACGCCTAACACATCCCGCCATTGCTGTTCAGATGTCTCACCACCCATTCGGAACCAGTTTAGCTTGGCCAGGATAATATCTTCTGCGGTGGTGAAGTAAGCATGATCTTGCGGACGCTCGCTCAAAGAGAGGAGCTCACGACGCTGCATCTGATTGTGTTCAAAGGAGCCTTGTGGCAAGGGGAAAATGTCGATCCTGAACATGGTCTCTTTGTGGATCAAGTTAATACTGGTGTTGCGTTTAAGTGCGTTAACAATGGCAGGTGGATCAATAAAAAAGTCAGCTTCAAGGCGGATGGTCAAATCTTGGACATACTCAACACGCAGATCAACAATAAAATCCGCGTCCATTGTTGCACGGATAGTACCATGAACTGCAGACGCCAGGGACCCTCCAATGAAGTAAGGGATCTTCAATTCTTCAAGTACTCTGGCAACTCGAAGCGTAATTTGGATGGGTTCAGGAAGTGAAAAATCAGGTGGCATAGGGGGCGTGACCATAAACCTTTTGTGCTGTCTCTTCACCCAATATCAGGTCAGCCAGGCGGCGCTGAATAATCTCTGGTGGGTCGTCTGGGTGGCGAGCAGACAGCCCCGACAAGGCCAGTGTTTTAACCGTGGCATTCATTTGTGCCAGCAATTCCAACTTGCGTGCCGGACTGGCCTGGCGCAGTAATTTCAACTGCAACGCTTCAATCTCGGGGGATGTATCCGTCAGTTTGGTATACATATGTTAAGTATAGCATAGTGAGCGCCTAAACACATCAGCCCTGTAAAATATCCCCGTGGAAGATGTATGTTAAGCATATGATTTGGGTATACGGGGTCTATGCTGTGATGTCGATAGGTAAAGGCGGTCCTTAGCGTTGGTTATCCAGCTCAGTCAAACCACAGGGCTTACACCCGAATTTAAATTCGGAAGAATCTGCAAGATTAAAAAGCCCCTCTCTATTCGCTACCCGCACAACACTCACACCCTCAGTACGCCGCGGAACCCCCGGGCACCGTAGTACGAATCAGCCCCGTTGTGATACACAAAGACATGGTCATAACGGCGGTCGCAAAACAGCGCACCACCCAGCGCCAGAATCTCAGGGGGCGTGATCACCCAGCTGGAGGTTTTGGTGTCAAATTCGCCCAGTTTCTGTAATCGCCGGTATTCATCTTCGGTCAACAGCTCAATCCCTATAGCCGCGGCCAGGTTCATGACGCTATCCGCGGGTTTGTTGGCTTTGCGGGCCTTCAGTGCAGCCTGGTCATAACACAGCCTGCGACGTCCGGCAGGGCTTTGCTCAGCGCAGTCGTAAAACAGGATTTCACCGGTCTTTGGGTCAACACCGACCACGTCCGGCTCACCGCCTGTGCGCGCCATTTCAAAAAGCGACCACAGCTTTGCAGGCTGGGCTTCCAGCCTGGCCTGCACGTCCGCCCAAGCGAGGCCCGCATGGCGGCCCATGTTGCCCTCAAAACGGGCTTTCAAGGTGATGAACAGTTCAGCATGCTGTTCGAGAGATAATTCTTTTTCTTTGTTGGGTTTGTCAGTCATATTTCAATTGTCTTTCTGGAGGATCATCTGAAATAAAGGGCAAGATCAAAAATAAAACGCCCTCCATTTCTGGAAGGCGCTGAAGAAAACAAATCAATTCGCTTACTGGGCAGCCATCACCGGGCGGAACTTATAGCCATACACCAGCATACCGCGCTCATCGCCATCGGAGCGCAGTTTGCGGGTGACCATCTCCACCGGCATGCCGATCTGCACGTCGCCTTCGCCCAGGTCGGTCAGCTGTGCGGTGACAATTGGGCCTTCATCCAGCCTGATCAAGGCCACGGTGTAGGGCGCCTGCTCTTCAAAGCCGGCTGGCACTGTGCTCATCCGGGTGAAGGAATAAATCTCGCCCTTTCCGCTGAACACATAGGGGGTCTTGGCCTCACCGCTGCATTCCGGGC
>DKFH01000007.1 GCA_002452315.1 Anaerolineaceae bacterium UBA6801
TTCGTCCAGGAGCTGACCACGATCACCAAAAATGAGCGTAAATATTTGGGCTTCTCTTCTGATGATGACGCCTTTGACCCCGACCGTTACCCGGGCAAAGTGGTGGTGGGGACGATGCACAAAGCCAAGGGGCTGGAATGGGATTGCGTTTTTCTGACTGCATTGAACAATTACAACTTCCCTTCGGGCGCGGAGTATGACCAGTACCTGCCTGAGAAGTGGTTTGTGAAGGATCAACTCAACCTGGAAGCAGAAACCCTGGCCCAATTGCGGGCGTTAATTGAAGACCATCCCTACGATTGGAGCCAGCTCGGCCAGGCTTCCAAAGCGGCGCGGCAGGAGTTCATCCGTGAGCGCCTGCGGTTGCTGTTCGTGGGCCTCACCCGTGCCCGCCGCTGGTTATTGGCCACCTGGAATACCGGCCGGCGTGGCAATAAAAATGTGCCAGCAGAGGCTTTTACGGCATTGTTGAATTATTTGGAGCGCAAGTAATGATCCTCCCGAATGATTTTGATTTCACCCAGGGTAACCTCCAGGATTTTGTCGATTGTCCCTACCGTTTTTACCTGCGCTACATCCTGCGCACAACCTGGCCGGCGTTGGTGGTGGACCAAGCCCTTGAATTTGAACAGCGCGGTCAGGCCGGAGGACGCTTTCACCGTCTGGTGCAGCAGTACCTGCTGGGCGTACCCGAAGCGCGGATCAGTGCGCTGGCGGCGGAAGATCCGTTGCCCGATTTGGGTGCGTGGTGGGAGGACTTCCTCACCTATGTACCACCCTGGCTGGGGGGCCAGCGCTGGGTGGAGACGACCCTCACCACCACGCTGGCCGGTCAGCGCCTGGTGGCCAAGTATGACCTGATCCTGTCAGGTGAGGACGGGAGCCTGACGATCTTTGATTGGAAGACCGCGCAACGAGCACCGGGCAAAGCGCATCTGCTGGAGCGGATGCAAACCCGGCTGTATCGTTTGATGCTGGTTCAGGCCAGTCCCACCTTTTTTGGGGGCATACCGGCCGCGCCCGCGCAGATCGCGATGAATTACTGGTTTGCTACACATCCTGAAAACTCGGTCAGCCTGCCCTACAGCCAGGCGGCGTATGAGCAAGACCAGGAGGATCTGACCCGTCTGGTCGAGGTGGTCTGTTCCGCCACGCGCGAGGACTTTGTCCGCACCGATGATCACAAAAAATGCCGCTACTGCGTGTACCGCTCGCATTGTGACCGGGGTGTTGCGGCAGGTGACCTGGAGGGTTACGACCTGTTGGACGAGGATACCGACAGCCTGGAAACCCTGCCAGCCTTTGAAGACCTGCCGGAGATCGAATTCTGATGCCCGGGGAGAAGCGCTGGGTTTTTCTTGAGGCTGGCGAAATCCCGCGGGCATTCCAAAACGCGATTGGCGGCCATCCCCTGGTGGCCCAAACACTTTTCCAGCGCGGGTACCGGACGGTCGAAGCCGCCCGCGCCTTTTTAGACCCGGACGAATACACGCCAGCCAGCCCGTTTGACCTGCCGGATATGGATATGGCCTGCGACCTGCTTGCCCAAGCGATCAGGGAGCAAGGCCGCATCCTGGTATGGGGGGATTTTGATGTGGACGGGCAGACAGCGACCACCGTGTTGGTGGAGGGGCTGCGCGCCATGGGCGCCCGGGTTGACTACCATATCCCCGTGCGCGCCCGGGAATCCCACGGCATTGGCCAAGCGGTTCTCACAACCCACCTCGCCCAGGGCTTTGACCTCCTGCTGACCTGTGACACGGGCATCACGGAGCACGACAGCCTGCAAATGGTTCGCAACCTGGGGATCCCGGTGATCGTGACCGATCATCACCTGTTGGGCGCGGGCTTGCCGCCCGCCAACGCCGTGATCAACCCCCAGCGTCTGGCCGAGGGGCATCCCCTACGCACCCTGCCCGGCGTGGGTGTAGCCTATCAACTGATCGCGGGCTTAGATGACTTTATCGGGCAGGGGCAGGACCTGGGTCGGCTGCTTGAGCTGGTCGCCCTGGGGATCGTGGCGGATGTGGCGGAACTACGCGGGGATACCCGCTACTTGCTGCAAAAAGGGCTGCGCAACCTGGGGCAAACTGAACGGGTCGGGTTAAATTTGCTGTACCAGAACGCGGGTTTGAACCCGGCCAACCTCAATGAGAGTCATATTGGCTTCCAGATCGGGCCGCGCCTGAACGCAGTCGGGCGCCTGGGGGATGCCAACCCGATGGTGACGTTCTTAACCACGGATGATCCTGGCCGGGCGCGCCAGCTGGCCAACCTGATCGAGGGCTTGAATATCAAACGGCGCGCGGAAACCCGCCAGGTGGAAAAGGGCGCGGAAGCCCAACTGGGGGCTTCCAGCACAGACCGGCACGCGCCGGCCATCGTTCTGCACCATCCCAGCTGGCCGGGAGGTGTGGTCGGGATTGTGGCCAGCCGCCTGGTCGAGCGCTACCAGAAGCCGGTCATCCTGCTGACCGGTGAAGACCCCATCCACGGCTCAGCCCGTTCGGTGCCGGGCCTGCACATCACCGAGGCGATTGGGGCCCAGGCTGACCTGCTGAACGGGTTTGGCGGGCACCCGATGGCGGCAGGGCTGTCCATGCCCTCCGATCAATACCCAGCCTTCAAGCGCCGGTTTTTCAAGGCGGTTGAAATGCAGTTGAAGGATGTTGAGTTTGGTGAGACGATCGAGATTGCCCAGGCGATCCGCATTGACGAGCTGAATTTGGACCTGGTGGATGAAATTTCACGCCTGGCACCCTTTGGAAACGGAAACCCGACCCTGCATTTCCTGCTGAAGGACGTGCGATATGAATCGGATACTTTGGTGGGGATTGAACAAGAACACTGCCAGGTGACGGTCCGTGACCAGACCGGGCAGAAGCTGCGCTTGATCTGGTGGAACGGCGCCGATGAGCCGCTGCCAGCAGCGCAGTTTGACCTGGTTTGCAGGGTGTCAAAAAGCGATTATAAAGGGGACCCGCAGTTGAGCGCTGAGTGGGTTGATTATCACCTTTCGGAGGCCGGAAAGGTCGAGATCGAAGCGAAAAAGCTTGACCTGGTGGACCACCGTGACTCAGTCAACCCCCAGGCGCAATTGGCTGCATGTTTGCAGGAAGACCCGCAGGCGCAGGTGTGGGGGGAAGGCGAGCTGGCGAAGGATGGTGGTTTTAAAGGGCGGCATGCGCTGGAAGCCAACCCGCACCTGGTCATTTGGAGCGCGCCGCCTTCGCAGAGGGTGTTAAGGCAGGTGCTCGAACGGACCCAGCCCAAACGGGTGACGGTGTTTGGGATCGATCCCAACCTCGATGACCGGACGCGCTTTTTGCGCCGATTGGGCGGTGCGGCCCGGTTTGCACTCACCAACAAGGGCGGCCTGGCTGAGCTTGACCGACTGGCGGCGGCCTGCGCAGCCGATGAAGACGCGGTCCGCGCGGGGTTATTATATTGGCAGGCCAGGGGGAAGCTTTGTGTGGATTTTTCTGGCTCCAGTGCGAACATGCGCTCAGCTGCGTCGGAGCCTGACGTGCAAGCGGCCGAAATGTTTGAAAACCTGCTGAAGTCCCTGCTGGAGGAGACCCAGGCCTACCGGCGCTATTTCAGCAAGGGGGATTTGGAGTCCATTTTCAGAAGGGAATAATCCCTAACTATTCAGGGCTTCCTGGTTGAGGAAGCCCTGTTTTCTTTGTGAATATGCTTTACCGGTTAAAGATTGGCATGAAATACTTATACTTCGGGTGGACGGTGATCATCACGGTGGCCGAATCGATGTATTCGCCGCGTGTTGCGCCCGGCGGGATGGCAATCAGGTTGTTGTCATCGGTATTCACACCAAGGCATGACAGGTGGAATGTTTACCCTGACAGGCTGGACACATTCCACAGTGTTAAACTGATTAATTTTGGCTTGGGAATAATGGTTGGAGGTTTATTTGGAGAAGTTTTCAAACTGTCCCCTTTAATTTCAAGGTATCCGCAGAACAGGCTGTACCTTCAAAACAAAAGAAACCTGGGATGACAATCCTTATTTGAATGGAAATTAAAACAGCCTTCGTTAAAATGGGAAGGCTGATTGAGGAGATTAATGTTGGCGCATGCTCAGAGAGCATACCCGCACAGCGCCAGGGCGCCGGGGCCGGTGTTGATGCCCAGGACAGGCCCCGTGGTGTTGATCAGCAGCTCAGCCGGGTTGAATTCGTCCTGGATGCGCTCAGCCAGCTGTTGGGCCTCTTCCGGCGCATCCCCATGCAGGACGGCGATATGGAGCTCGCCGCCGGTGTCGAGGGCGTCAAAGAATTTTTTGTGGAGCATGCGCAGCATGGCTTTGTGGGTGCGCGCCAGGCCAGCCGGTTCCACCCGGCCGGTTTCGTGGTTGATGCGTACCACGGGTTTGACCTTCAACATCGTCCCTACCCAGGCGGCAGCATCGCCGATGCGGCCGCCATACTCGAGGTATTCCATGGTTTGCATGGCGACCACCTGGACCAGGTTCTGGCGCACTTTGGCGACTTCCGCGATAATTTCGCCCATCGAGGCGCCTGCATCCCGGGCGCGGGCGGCAGCCAGGACCTGCCAGCCCAGGGTCATGGTGGGGCCTTTGGAATCGATCACAGAAACCGGGATGGGTGCCTTTTCTGCCGCGGCCTGGGCCATCTGGAAGGTGCCGCTCATGGCGCTGGAAACGGTCAGGATCAGGGCTTTATCGGCGCCTTTTTCGACCGCCCGGTCAATGGCGGCCAGGAAGTCGCCCGTGGTAGCCTGGGACGAGGTCGGCTTTTGCGGGTCCGTCTGGATGCGCTGATAGAAGTCGTGAGGGGATAGCTCCAGTCGATCGCGGAATTGCTCATCGCCCCAGATGATGTACTGTGGCACGATGTGAATGTTGTATTGGTTTACCAGGTTTTCAGGGATGTCACAGGTGCTGTCGGTCAGGATCGCAAGCATGCAGGTCTCCTTTATTGTTCAATTTTCATTCATTATAATCGATGGTCTGTGGATAAAGCCCTGCTACACAGTGGATTTCTAAATTTTAACATAATTTTCTTGCCTGACGGCAGGCTTTATTTTTCCAGTCTGGACAATAGTCAGGATTAATCGCCCAGGGCAATCGCAAAGTCAAACATTTTTATTGTCTCAACGATCTTCACATTGTAAACACCCTTTCCCGCCCTCCGGGCACCCTGATCCTGAAGCACCATCAAGGTGCATCAGGTGAATGCTCGCTTTTCGAGAAGCGAGTTCCCCTCCCGAGGGGAGCCCACTTCCGCTTCGCTACAGGGGTTTTACTTCATCCAAGGTCGGGGATGGGGTCTGTTAATTCAATAACAACGAGATTGCAGACATTTCTCCCACTTGGCGATTGCCCTGATTAATCGCCGATTGACGCCGATTAATGATCAGGGTTATAATACACTTATCTACATACACCTATTATTGAAATTTTAATTACAAGCAAGGGGTGTGAGAATTTTCTAAGCTATCCTTTGAGAGGAGACACGCGATGACAGACCAACAACCCATTGATCAACAACCCAAACCCGAGACACACGAACCAATCCTACCACCCGAGCCAATTGAAGAGGACAACGAACTGTCTACGGAACAAGCTGAACCGGAAATGACCGTTCCTGATGGCGGTCAGGGAGAACATGCGCCTAAACCGGAGGAAGAACAGGAAGAAGTCCGTGAGAAGAAACCCCCGACGCGTTTCCAATTATTCTTGCGGAAAGCGTTGATTGGCCTGGGTATTGTGGCCTTGATCTTCCTGGCTGGCTTCCTGACCGACCATTTCACGCGCTTCAGGCCGCTGTCTGAGTCGTTCAATGAAACCCAGACGCAACTGGAAGACGCTAACCAGGCCGTGAGCGAACTCAACACGGAACTCGAGCGGATGACCCGGATTAATCAGGCTGCGCAAGATGAGATCGATTCACTGGAAGCTGAATTGGCAGCCGTCAGGGCCAATGCCCAGTTTTACCAGGTGCTGGTAAACATCAATGCTGCCCGGCTGCAGTTGTTCCTGGAGGATGTCGAAGGCGCACAAGCGGCCCTGGCCGAAACACAGGACTTGCTGGAGGAATTGCTGCCCGCGATTGAGAAGGCTGATCCCAATTTAGCCCTCAGCCTGCCCCGCCGGTTGGACCTGATCATCTCGGGGCTGGCGCGCGATCCGGAGACCGGGCTGATCGACCTGGAGCTGTTCACCAAGGACCTGCTGGCGCTGGAACCGCAGCTGGCAGTCGATTAAAGCACACAATTTATAGTAAACATCATCAGGGGGTGAACTGGACGGTTTGATCTGTGCCCTAGACCCATTGCCAGTGGTCTGTTTTGTTGGCCTGTGTGTGATTTCTTATCTAGATTATTCTGGAGTCGTGTGATTTCGTGTGTTTGTAAATTTTAACAATCCAAACCAGTGGTAAGGCAACCATCAAATCAGTTGAACTTCCTCTGTTCAATTGAAATCGGATAATGCTAATGTCACACAGGGGTTGCTTTTTCGCAACCCCTGTGTGGACAGGATTTCAGAACCCTTTGACTGCTGTAGCAATGATTAATAATAGCCAGCCAACAACGACAAACCAGAAATTGTATTCTGTCACGAGGGGGATATCGGTCAGGGCACATAAGATGCCCAGTAACCCAAGAATCAGTGCAATAATCCAAACAATTTTGTTGGCGCATCAAGTTTCAAACAACCTCGGTTTTCTATAAATGCTGAGTGAATCTGAATGTATTAAATTGAATTTACCAGTATAATATATAAAGAGGTAAAATAAAAAAACTCGGATCGTGCATGAGACCAATCGCGTTTTCTTTGAGGATTGGTGTGAAAATTGGCTGACATGCTGTGGAGATTTTGATTGAGATTTCAATCTGTGAGTCATCGCATATTCATAATCATTGCTTTTTGTGCAAACAAACACCCTTTATCATTCATAACAATTACCAGTATACTCAAAATGGTATAATTGAAGTGAGCATCACACCTCAAAAAATCGCCTGAGATGATTTTCAAAGTTGCCAGCGTGATTATCCCACACTAATCAGGCGCATAAAGGCTTTCATGAATTTTATTAAAGCAGACGGCAAAAAACGAAACAATTCAACATGGTAGCTCAACACCAGTTCAGGGAACGATGACAATGACAAATAAAGAAGAAACGCCATTGACAATAAATTCTGTTCTTGAGGATAATGTCGACATCAAACATGTTTTGAACAATATTGAACAGGTGGTGTGGGTCCAGGATTTATCCACTGATACCATCGTTTACGTCAACCCTGCCTTTAAATTACTATGGGGGCGTTCTCCAGCGGATCTTTATGCCAGCTCAAGGATCCTGATCGAAAGCGTTCATCCAGAAGATCGCGTCCATGTATTGGCTGCGAAACCGCACAAAGATTCTACCCCAATCAACCTGACTTACCGTGTTCTTCACCCGGACGGACAATTACGCTGGATTTTTGATCGTTCCTTCATCATGCAAGATTCAAGTGGGCAATCGAACTATTTATTCTGTATTGCTCAGGATATTACTGACCAAAAAAATGTCGAACTTGCACTGGGTGATACCGTTGACCGACTTCGTGAGCAGTTCAGGCTTAGCCATAAGATGAGCCTTGCTCGTAAACCCGCGGATGTGCTTAAAATAATGATGTCTGCAAAGGGAATACGCTCTGCTCAGGGATCAGCCCTTTTATTTTTTATAAGTCCAGAGGGAGGTCCAAATCAAGGGATTGAATTAACTGCTTCCTGGCAGTCAGGCAAACCAAATTCTCCCTGGGAAAGCGAGACAGATCTTTACGAAGACCCTGCATTTCTGGGGTTGCTTCACCCCCGTCAAACACTGATGATCACTGATGTCACATCTGATCCCCGATTATCGAATCCATTGATTGAGATACTGCGTGAACACAAAATAATTTCTATGGTTATCTTCCCTCTGTCTGTTATGGGGGATTGGCTCGGGGTTATCATAGTCTATTACGAACAAGAAACACACATAAACCAAACTGAACTCCGCAATCTAAAAGTTTTAATTAACCAGCTGAGCATCACACTTTATAACCTGAAATTGCTGGATGTTGCAGAGAAATCACGCCAAATAGCTGAACAGGCTGATGAAATTAAGACAGAGTTTCTTGCGATGGTCTCGCATGAATTACGGACGCCGCTTACATCGATCATCGGGTTTACAACGACATTACTGGCAGAAAATATTACCTGGAACCCGGATGAGCAGCGTGATTTCATCCAGACCATACAACAGGAAACCACCCGCCTCCAGGAACTTATCGATCACTTACTGGACCTATCAAGATTAGAAGTCGGGATGCTCCCCATTGTGAAGAAACCTGAAACATTAATAAAAATATTCCAGGATGCACACTCCCAACTTCAAACATTAACATACAATCATCAACTGTCCATTGACCTGTCTGATCAGCTTCCGCTTGTCAATGTAGATGCAAAACGAATTGTCCAGGTCTTGGTCAATCTGGTTAAGAATGCATCCGTATATGCGCCTGAAGGTACTGACATCTACATAAAGGCTTACGTGCGTGGTCAATTTGTCCAGGTCAATGTTAGCGATGCAGGCCCAGGCATTCCGCTGGATGAGCGTAAAAATGTATTTAAAGCGTTCATGCGGGGAAAAGGCAAAGAAAACGAATTTTCAAAAGGTGCAGGGTTAGGCCTGGCGATTTGCAAAGGACTGGTAGAAGCGCATGGTGGCCGCATTTGGATAAGGAACACCAAATCCCCGGGCACGACGATTGCGTTTACGATTCCGCTAATCACAGCACAATCCCCCGTCGGTGTTGCCAGATCGGAGCAGTAAAGTATGGGACAAATATTAATTGTTGAGGATGACCCAAACATACGCAAGCTTGTGCGGGTTAACTTGCTAAAACGTGGTTATACAGTCAGCGAAGCAGAAGACAGCCACCGGGCACTAGCCCTCTTTCAGGAAACCTCAGTTGACCTGGTTTTGCTTGACCTGGTGCTGCCTGGGCTTTCTGGGGTTGATATTTGCGCATGGATCCGGGCGAGGTCAAATGTGCCCATCATCATATTGAGTGCTCGGCTGGAAGAAGACCTTAAAGTGGCCGCCCTGGATGCCGGAGCCGATGATTACGTTACGAAACCGTTTAGCCCTGAAGAATTGCTGGCCCGGATCCGGGCTTTCTTGCGTCGGTCTTACGTTTCAGCAAAAAGGGATGAAAACAAAATTCAATTTGACGGCCTGGTGATTGACCTTACAGCACGCCGGGTTTTCATCAATGAGAAAGACCTGCACTTGACTGCTACAGAATATGCGCTTCTGGCTGAGCTTGCCCAGAAGATGGATGCGATAGTGACCCATACTGAGCTGTTGAGCAAGATTTGGGGGCCAGAATACCGCGGTTCAAATCATTATATCCATACCTATATCGGCCGTCTGCGTAAAAAATTAGGGGATTATAGCGATCTCGTCGAAACCGTGCCCGGGATGGGCTACAGCCTGCACTCGAAGAAGATCTACTGACATTTTGTTCGAGTATGAAATATCGAAATTAACTCACCCATGTGAGCTTATTGTTTTCGATATTCTTATAAGTAGATCTGGAACATTCTTAAAGGTTTACCAGATATCTTCCAAATTAGACGGCATTAAGTCAATTGAAGGATTGAGTATATCCTGCATAATGCCTGGTAATGTGAAACAAGCCCCAATTCTAAAAGGTTTTTCTATCACCACACGTATTACACGATTTTGCTGATTTTAATCCAATCAACCTATTTGTATAGACATTATTAAGAACCTGTTAGGGACATTGACAGGCTCTTAAAGATAAGATTGTATTTAGGAGAAAACTCGCCATGAAAGGAGTTTGATTACATGGAATATACGGATAACGCTGGGAATGATCCCAAAACGCAAATCTTTGTAAAACCCAAAAGGCGTCCAGGCAAGGAAGACAATGATAATGAACAGATCCTGATCTTTCAGCCTAACATCGGATTGTCTGGCGATGTCCGCCAACCTGTTGAAAAGATTCTCAACACAATTCTGGCAAACGAAGCTGTTCTTTCTCAAAAAACACGCAGTATTCATTGGAACAGAACCGGCATAGGGTTTTTAGAAATACACATCTTGCTCGAATCTCAATACAAGCAATTAAGTGAAATTGTGGACAAGATTGCAGAACGCACAAGAATACTGGGCGGCATTGCTCTTGGTAGCTTCGAAGAATTCCTTGAGGAATCCCAAATCGAAGGTCGGCCATCTCAAATCCCTGATATCCTCCACCTGTTGGCTGACCATGAGAGCGTGACACGATCCTTGCGCGAAGATATCAGAAAATGCAGTGAAGAGTATGAGGATGAAGGTACGGTGGAGCTGCTTGTCGGGGCGGTATGTGTCAATGATTTGAA
>DKFH01000137.1 GCA_002452315.1 Anaerolineaceae bacterium UBA6801
CGAGTAGCCTTACTGGCCAACTTAAAGAAAAACGCCCCCCATTGGGAAGGCATGCCTGAGGACCAGTGGGATGACCTCGACAGCGAATCCACCATCCAGGCTTTGCTGGACGCCCTGCGCGCAGGGGGACACATTTGCGAGTTTTTAGAGGGTGATCTCTCCCTCGTTGATACCGTCCGCAAATTCAAACCGGGTATTTGTTTTAACATTTGTGAAAGCCACTTCGGTGATGCGCGTGAGGCGCAGGTGCCGGCCATTTTGGAGAAACTGCGCATCCCCTACACTGGCTCGCAGGTTCTGTGCCTGGCCTTGGCGCTCGATAAACCAATGACCAAGCGCGTCCTGGCCTACCACGACCTGCCCACACCGGATTTTCAGACCTTTGAGCGGGTCAATGAACCGCTGGATCCCAAAATGGCCTTCCCGTTGTTTGTCAAACCCAGCCGGGAGGGCACGGGCATGGGCGTAACCGCCCAATCGATCGTACACGATGAAGACGAACTGCGTGACCGGGTGCGGATCATGATCGAGCGCTATCACCAGCCCGCCCTGGTGGAGACCTTCATCGAAGGCCGCGAGGTGACGGTGGGCATGGTCGGCAACCTGGTGGGCCCGGTTGCCCGGCGGATGCCGCATGATGAGAACCTGCCGCGTGTGCAGGCCGGACTGCGCTTTTTCCCGCCAATGGAGGTGGACCTCTCCCCGTACCTCGAGACGGATGCGGTGTATGCCAACCGCTTGAAAGTGGCCCTGGCCGACCAGCTCAACTACATCTGCCCGGCGCCGCTGGATGATGACCTGGGCGACGAACTCAACTGGCTGGCGGCGGCAGTCTTCCGTGTCACGGGGGCGCTGGACGTGGCCCGGGTTGACTTCCGCCTGAATGTCCATGAAAATTGGAAGCCTTACATCCTGGAGATCAACCCCCTGCCCGGGCTTTCGCCCGGCATCTCGGATATCGTCATTGAGGCGGCTGCCGACGGGATGGACCACACCGAACTGGCCAACCTGATCCTCGAGACCGCGCTGCGCAGGTATGGGATGATTGATTAATGCATTGTGAAGGGTAATTAGTAATTGGTGATTTGGAATTAGTAATTGGTGACCTGTCCTGAATAAAGATTACAGCTATAAGCGTTAAATGGCTCATCTATGGTAAATCTTTAGATATAACCGACAAGCCCCTATAAGTGAGTTAAATTATAGATCTGCTCACTTCATAAATGATCATGGGGGCGATGATTAATCAAACGATTTCCACCACAGGCCAGTGCATTCCGGCACAATCACGCCTTCTTTCGTTTCCCACATGGGCATGGGGGCTTCCCCAAAGAAAAACTGGGTCAGGTCTCTGGCCTCAGCCTCATCTTCAAAGCAGTAATCCGTTCGAATCCATTCTGAATTGAAACCGTGGCTGTCCAGGTAAGCCAGGTAATCCACCAACACCTCCGGCCGGTTAGGGCTGGTGAACCCGGTCCCCAGGGATTCGATCAGGATCACCACCACGCCAGGGCGCAACACTCGCTTGACCTCTGAGAGGGCCTGCTCCAGGCCAGACTGCCAATCGTTCTTTGCCTGCAGGGCTGCATAGCAAAAGTTCCAGCCGGAAAGGATCACATCCCCTGAATTGCTGGCAAAGGGCAGTGCCCAATGCGCGGCCAGGCTGAGCTGCCAGTTCCTCAACCCCAAGACATCCAGCCGGGCTTTCCCCAGCAAGAGCATGTGATGCGAGATATCCGCCGCCACCAGCCTGCGCAATCCGGGAGCGATCAGGCAGCTAATGCGGGCCGTCCCGGCGCCCAGTTCCAGCACATCTTTGCCCGCCAGCGGATCAATCGATTGGATGGCGAGCAACAGGTTGCCCTGGTAATCTTCCCGCTCGACCAGTGCCTGGTAGCGCGCGGCCGCGCTGGTGTAGATGGTTTTATGTTCAGGTACTGACACACCTTTTCACGGAGTCTTCGTTGAAATCCCCCTTATTATAGCCTGTGAGGTGCCCGAATTCGCTATAAGATGTGTCAACACAATTATTGGTTCTCAACCTCCTTATTGACGGGTGGTGGATGTTTTAGTAGGATTAACATTGGTTTGTTTTTTTACAACATCACCCGGAGGAACCATCAATGGAATCATTTTCGATCCCCGAAGCCTTATTGGGAGAAGTCGTTGCGAGCCAGGAACGCATTCAATCCGTGGTCAAACGATTGGCTAAAGAGATGTTTTACAGTGTTGATTATGTCGGTACAGCGCCAATTTTGCTGTGCCTGCGTGAAGGCGCGGTCCCCTTTCACCGGGATCTGACCGACGCATTGGCAGACCTGTCGTTTAACTTCGAAAGCGCCTGGCTGAAGACCCATCATCATTACCTGGGTACCGAAGGCAGCGGCGAGGTGCAGGTCTTTCCCTATCAAGGGCCGGGGATAGCAGGCCGCCTGGTGGTGATTGTGGAGGACATCATCGATTCTTCCGAGACGATCACCCGGGTGTGTGATTACCTGGACGGCCGTGATGTCGCGCAGCGCAATATCTGCACATTTTTGTTCAAAGAGCGCCCAGAAAATATCGGCTGGCGCAACACAGGCCTGAACGGCTACCGGCACTTGCCTGAGGTGCGGCATGTCGGGCTGTTTATCGAGCCCCTGTTTGTGGTGGGGTACGGCCTGGATTACCGCCAGTTTGGCCGCGAGGGGGATGAGATTCGGGTGCTGACGCCTGAAGGCCAGGCCTGGGTAGACGAGCAAATTGAACTCAGAGGCCTGGACGTTTAACGCTGGCTTTTCTCACTGAAGTTTAGCAATACGACTGTAAGCGCTTTACCAGGTCATCGCTCACCATGGGCAGGTCATTAAATTTACTGACCATGCTGGTCCACTGTTTGCCGGTGTTGACCAGCGTGACCTCGACCCCGGTTCGTTTTTCAATCTCGGCGATCAGCTGTTTGACCCGCGCGGTCAAGCCAGACCACAAGCGGACGTCCCTGACCTCGGGGTCATAGTGTTCGGCAAAGGTGAGCGCAATTTGGTTGGCCCCGTTGAGCATGATAATGCGCTTGAGCAGCGAGTAATCAATGCCTTTGGCTTTTCTCCTCACCTCGCGCTGCCCGGTGCGGGGGTCAATGATCGAGCTGTATTCCACAATACCCAAAACTTGCATTTCTTCCAGTGTGAATTCGTCCACCGCGCCCATGGGACCCGTGCCTTCCCGTGTGGGCAGGGCTTTGACGCACACGATCACGTTTTCGACCTGGCGCCAGTTCAAGCCCACACCAGCGATCACCGAAGGCGCGGTCACGTCCACCGAGGTGACGTTGGGGTATTCGCCGTGGTAGCGCGAAAGAAAGGTGCCCTGGGTCGCCTCAAGGCTGATCGTGCCCTGTTCGGCCAGGTCATTGGCCAGCTGGGGGATATCTGAAAGATAGGGTTGCAGCGCGTCAATATCACGGGCCAGCGGCGCGATGCGCAGGGCAGCATGTGCCATGGCGATACCGGTGCCGCTCTTGGTGCTCCCGATGGCATTCATGTTGGTGCTGCCGATCTCTTCCTGGATATTTTCCGGGGTGATGATCGGGCACAGGGGGTCTATACGCACCTTTTCCGGCGGGATGGAAAAGCGGTTCACCTCCTTAAGGAATTTATTGACGTCAACAGCAGTGCCCGGGCCGAGCCCGATCAACGCCTGGCCTAGGATAAAACCCAAGGGCAGCTGGTTGGTTTTGAGGTATTGCTCGCCGAAAAACAGCCCATGTTCGGGATTTGAGCCGCCGCAGCCTCTGAACACGCCCAGGGCATGGTCCTTATAGGCCTGCCAGGCACTGACCAACCCTTTGCCCTCGTCCCCCCAAAAACCGCCCACCACGATGTTCGCGCCCATGTTAATGCCGCCTTTCTTTCTGCTTGGATAATTTGTACCGGGCATTTGCCCCGCCCGATTGTAACCTGCCGTTGGTAAGTGTTGTTGCTCAGTGTGGTGTTGACGCGTTCAACGCAGCCCAAAGGGGTGACCGTCTGGGTCAACCCCCTCGGCAATCGGTGCGCCGTCCTCCAGGATGCGAATCTCCGCGACGTGAATGCCAGCGTTCAGCAGCGCCATCCGGGTTTGCGCCAGGTCCTCCACCTTGAAGATAAGCTCGTGCTGATGATCATCGGGTCGTTCCTGGGCGCCGCCATGCAGGGCCAGTGAACAGCCCCCGGCCGCCAACTCAACCCACAGCGCGCCTTCACCATCAGCCAGGTCCTGCGGGTAGGTGACCGGCAAGCCCAGCAGATCCCGGTAGAAGCTCAACGCACGCGCCATATCCTCGACATAGAGGATGATTTGGGTCATTTTGGCTTTGATCATGCTTTTCCTCACTTATTAACTGGGTTTTCACCCCAAAAGTGTGTTCAATCCGCTTTAATTAAGGCATCTTTGCGCCTAACGCCGCAAATTTGCAGGAATCTGTGCTTAATAGGGTGCATCAGGCCCTGGCCAGCCATAAACTGCAAAGTCCACCCGGCCGTCGGCATCAAACTGCACCCCTTCTTCCTCCAGGAGGGCACGCTGCATGGCGTTGCCAAATCCATCGCCGTGAAGGCTGATCTTGCCCTGTGCGTTGATCACCCGCTGCCAGGGTACATCAGGCACGGCGTTGTGTTTGAGGGCCGCCATGGCGTACCCGACCATGCGCGCGGTGCATCCGCCCACCAGTTCAGCGATGCGGCCATAAGTGGTCACCTTGCCGGGCGAGATGCGCCGGACCATGGCATAGATGCGCTCGTGCAGCGGTTCCATCAGGGCGCTTTATGGGCTTTGAGGGAAAATACCACCGGCAAGGGCACTGGCATACCCGGGAGGGTGAATAAGCCATCCTCCCGTGTTTTCATTTGGGGGTAGACCGGTTCGCTCAGCGCTTCATATTCGTGAAAAAATTCCAGTCGTAAGCCCGCCCGGAGCACGGCGTTGATGATGTCGCTGATCGGCCACTGCCACTCATAAGTGGGCGTGCTGGTCTTGTAGCTGGCATCCATATAATCTGCTTCCTCATCGTCCCAAATGTAGGGTGGGGGGTTGTGAAAGTATGGCAGGATGAATTGCCAGGTCCCTTCGTCTTCAAAGGTATACAGCAGGGGATGGGCGTCCATAATGTAAAAGAAACCACCCGGTTTAAGGAAATGGGCGATGATCCGTGCCCATTCGTCCAGGTCTTTAAGCCAGCACAGCACCCCGATCGAGGTGAAAACGATATCAAACCGCCCCTCCAGGTGGTTTGGCAGATCGTAGATATCGGCGCACACGAACCTGGCAGACAGGTTAGCGGTTTGGGCCAACTCGTGGGCAGCCTGGATAGCTGCCGGCGAGAAATCGACCCCGGTCACCTCAGCACCCTGGCGCACCCAGGCCAGGCTTTCCAGGCCAAAATGGCATTGCAGGTGCAGGAGGGACAGTTCGGTTACATCCCCCACCTCAGTGAGGATCTCCTTGGGCAGCCAGGGCCCACCCGCTAAAAAGCGCTCCACGCCATAGGACCGCAGGTGGACGGGTGTCAGCTCGTCCCACCAGGCCTGATTGCCATCTCGGGCCTGTTCATAAGGCACGTTTTTCGGACTGGTCATTGTTTAATGGCTCCTGTTGTTATAGGAATTCGCGCAGGTCACTGCTGCGGCTGGGATGGCGCAGCTTGCGCAGGGCTTTGGATTCGATCTGGCGGATCCGTTCACGGGTCACATTGAAGTACTGGCTGACCTCTTCCAGGGTGTGATCGTGCCCGTCGACCAGCCCGAAGCGCAGCTCAAGCACCTGGCGTTCCCGTTCAGAGAGTGAGGCCAGCGAGTTACGAATCTGTTCACGCAGGATTTCTTTGACAGCCTCATCCATGGGGGCTATTGCCTCCTGGTCTTCAATAAAATCCGCCAGGGTGCTGTTATCTTCGTCGCCGACCGGTTTTTCCAGTGAGATCGGCTCCTCAGCCACCTTAAGGACGTTTCTGACCTTACTGGCGGCCTCAGCCAGGGCAGCGATTTGCATGGCATCGAGAGGGATGTCGTCCACCATGGCGCTGTGGATACCTTCTGCCACGTTTTCATCGATGAAATCCGATTCGATGGCGATCTCTTCCAGGGTGGGCTCACGGCCCAATTCCTGCGTCAGGATGCGCTGGATGCGCAAAATCCTTGAGATCGATTCATACATATGCACCGGAATGCGGATGGTACGGGCATGCTCTGCAATATAGCGGCTGATCGATTGCCTGATCCACCAGGTGGCATAGGTGCTGAACTTATACCCCAGGGTGGGATCAAACTTTTGTACGGCGCGCAGCAGCCCCAGGTTTCCCTCCTGGATCAGATCGAGAAACGAGATGCCCCGGTTCATAAACCGCTTCGCCACGCTGACCACCAGGCGCAGGTTAGCCAGGGTTAAGATCTGGTTGGCTTCACCGTTGAG
>DKFH01000169.1 GCA_002452315.1 Anaerolineaceae bacterium UBA6801
GGCATCCTGTTCGTTTTTAGTACACCACTCTTGGGCGGCGCGGGCGGGAAATTGGGTACGATCGCCTTTGCCTCGATCATTTCAGTCGATGGTTGGATATTTCTTTCCAAAAAAGTTTACGGGAATGATGCTCGGCAGACTACTGATCCTGTCCGGCGCTAATCACAATTAATCCCTGGCCATCCCCCACACCAGACCTCAATTATTGATTATTACTTGGATCAAAGGTAAGCGTTGTCCCATTCAGGCCTTGAGAATCTAACCGATCACCGCGAGACTGCCCTTTTTATGCAAAGGGGCTATAATAACCCCATCATGCAACGGGTAATGCAGCGCTTCATTATTCTATTAATGATGCTTCTTTCCTTGGCTCCATTGGAATTCACCCAGCCTGTGCAAGCGCAATCCGGCACCGCTGGAGAGCTGATCAACACAGTCAACCAGCTGCGCCAAAGCCTGGGGTTAGCGCCTTATGTGGTTGATAGCTACCTGATGGGGTTTGCCCAGGCTCACAGCGATTACATGGCCTCCCTGGGGACATGGACGCACACCCGGGCGGATGGCACCTCGGCCTTTGATTATGGGATCAAAGAAAATGTCGCCATGGGAACCAATATGTCCGTGCAACACTGCGTTTACACCGTCTGGTCAGATTGGGTGCATTGGCAAACGATGACAGCTTATGCCACTGGCAGTGTGGGTGCCGGGGTGACCATTTCTGGCGGGGTGACTTATTACACCTTAAACGTGCTGCCGGGCGATTCAGTCATCACCCAGCCACAACCACGCAGCACCACATCCGGGGAGACAAACCCAACCAACCTGTTGGTGGCGGTTTCGCAAATCATCACGGCCACACCCAGCGAGGATGGCAGCATCATTCACACCGTCCGCTATGGCGAAACCCTGTGGACCATCTCTGAAGCCTACGACGTACCCATTGATCAAATTCTAACAAACTCTGAGTTAAGCCAGGGGACCACCCAGGTCTTTGAAGGGCAGGAACTCGTCATCCAACCCCCTGCCGATCCAACTGCCACACCCACCATCACCAACACGCCTACACCGGTCACGCCCACGCCCACCCGGCCCCGCCCCACGATGACCCCCTTACCCACACGCACGCCGCTGCCCACACCCACACCGACCTCACCACCCACCGCCCTGCAACAGGCCTTTAGCGATGGACAGCGTGTCGGTTTGGGTTTAGTGATCGCCAGTGGCTTGGGATTGACCGTGGTCCTGTACCTGGGTTTCATCAAAAAGCGGTAATTCCCTCCCATTTGCGCTTGACAAATTTCAATTTTATATGATAGACTCTTTTTGCTAATATTGTTGGCTTTAAAACATGGATAGAATTTAAAAAGAAAGGAGCGCACCCGCATGAACACAGCGATTTTCATCAACACGCTTCGGTTTCAATTCGCCGATCGTGTCGGCGTTGACCAACCTTCGCGGAGTGCGCCTGTTTTTAAGTAGCCTTACCTAACGGTAACCTGGCCACGGGCAAACTCCGGTCCCCGTGGCTTTTTTATTTCCACCAGGAAGTTAAACTTCTCAAGAGCCTGAAAACCCTGAGGAGCCACGGGATGACCACCAAACCCGTGGCTCTTTTTGTCTGGGAGATCAGTTCTTTACATAGAACGATGAGAGAAGAAAATTTGGAGTAACTATGAAAACAACAACACAAAACCCCATCCTGCGTCCCTTCACTTTGGCTGATGCGCCGGAGGTAACCGACCTGTTCAATATCTGTTCACGGGCCATCCACGGCATCGATCAATTTGACCTGGAAAGCATGGTGAACGACTGGACCACGCCGGGATTCAATCCGGAAGAAATGGCTCGTGTTTTAGTCACTGATCAGGATGAGATCATCGGCTACATCGAGGTTTGGGATACCACCAATCCGCATGTGAACAAATACGTGTGGGGGCTGATCCACCCTGACCATTGGGATGACGGTCAATATCACCGGATGCTGGCCTGGGCAGAAGCTTGCGCCAGGGAGCGTATCGCCTTGGCACCGGAGGGCGTCCGTGTGACACTGTCCCAGGGCACGCCCAGCCAGGACATACGCCGCAACCAGGCGCTTGAAGCGTACGGATTTGAACTCGTCAGGCATTTCTTCCGCATGCAAATTGACCTCATCGAGCCCCCGCAAACCCCCAGTCTACCTGAGGGCATCACGGTTGGACCCATCGAGATCGAAACCGAACTCAGGCAAGTCCTTCTTGCCATGGAGGATGGGTTCAGTGACCATTGGGGCCATGTGGACCGGCCTGTCGACGAAATTCTGGCACAAACCCAGCATCACATCGAAAACGACCGTGATTTTGACCCCGCACTGTGGTTTATCGCCAAATCTGGCCGCGAAATAGCCGGTGTGTGCCGCTGTGAAGCCAAGACCGTCGAAGACCCGGATATGGGCTGGGTAACACAGCTGTGTGTGCGCAAACCCTTTCGCCGTCAGGGGTTAGGCATGGCCCTTCTCCTGCTGGCGTTTAATGAATTTTTTCGTCGCGGTAAACCGCGCGCCGGCCTGGTGGTGGATGCTGCCAGCCTAACCAATGCAACGCGGCTGTATGAAAAAGCCGGCATGCGCGTGACCAGGCAATATGAGACCTACGAAATCGAATTGAGGCCTGGTGTTAACTTATCGACCTCCTGAAGAAATCAGTTAAAGTAAGCCTTCAGGTTCTTAAAGCTAGGATCAAATTAACAAAATGGAAACATCACGACAAAAACAACACACCCGTTCCAACACCATGCCCACCATGAAGACAATCAGGGTGAGTTTGATGAATGATGAATTAGTTTTATAGTTCGGTCTGCAGGGCTGGGCGCAGCAGTTCGCACAAGGGTTGCTCAGCCGGGTTGGTTTTGTTCCCGAAAACAAAGTGAGGTTTGCGCCAGCCCGGAGGAGATGCTCAGCAGCTTCTGTGGGGGGCGCCCAGCGCCCAGCCCTGCAGTTTTTTATGTAAAAAATTGTAGAAACAAGGAGAAAGTACGATGAAAACAACTGATATGATCTTAAATTCACCGCCTGAAATCAACGGCTTAAAGCTGCGAAAGTTTGCCGGCGATGGGGATTTTCCTGCTATGATGGCCATTNNCAAGCCGCAGCGCAAGCAGACCGGGAAGAAACCGGCGAAACACTGGAAGATCTCAAACACGATTACGCTCACCTGACGAACAGTGACCCCTATCAGGATGTGATCTTGGCAGCCATTCATGGTGAACCCGTGGCCTATGCGCGGGTGGAGTGGTGGCAGGAAGAACAGCCCAACGACCGCATTTATACGCATTTCATCAACATCCATCCCGCGTGGCGTGGTCAGGGCATTGAACAAGCGATGATTGGCTGGTGTGAGGCGCGCCTGCAGGAAATTGCCGAGGGGCATCCCCGGGATAGCAAGCGATTTTTCCAGACCTACAGCAGTGAATTCAAAACAGGCCTCAACGACATCTTAGCCAGCCTGGGCTACACCCCCGAACGCTATTTCATTGAGATGTCCTGCCCGCTTGCAGATATTCCATCAGCCGAACTGCCGCCAAGCATTGACGCTCGCCCGGTCAATAAGGGTGAGGAACGCAAGATCTGGGATGCAGCCAATGAGGCCTTCCGTGACCACTGGGGCTATGCAGAGCCTAAAGAAGAACATTTCATCGCTTATTGTGGCTCAAAATACTTCCAGCCCGAGCTGTGGCAGGTGGCCTGGGATGGCGATGAGGTCGTCGCCAGTGTGATGAACTTTATTGATCACGATTACAACCAGAGATACAACCGCAAGCGCGGCTGGACTGAAAACATCTCCACCCGTAAACCCTGGCGAAAGCAAGGCATCGCCAAAGCCCTGATTGTGCGCTCGATGCATATGCACAAAGCCAAAGGGATGACCGAAGTTGGGTTGGGTGTCGATACCAACAATCCCACCGGCGCGCTGAAACTCTACCAGAACCTGGGCTACAAAAAGGATAAAACCTTCATCACCTATCGCAAGCCTCTATAAGTTCTGGCAAACACAACATAAAAAAAGTGACACCGGACCTGCTCGTTTTGAGGTATCACTTTTTTTCTAAGCGAAGATCATGGTAGAATCAAACCCGTTGTTTAGGCCACCAAATTTCGAACACGATGCGCACCTCATTAAACCGAAATACCAAGCTGTTTTTATTATCCACACTGCTGTATGGTTTCTCCTTCAGCGTGTGGGAGCTGTTCTTTAACCTCTACATTCTTTCACTGGGTCTCAATAATGATATTCTCGGCCTGATCCGCTCGGCCACCCCGCTGGCAGCGCTGGTACTGGGGTTGCCCTTGGGGCTGTTCTCCGATCGGATCGGACGTCGTACCAGTATGCTGATCGGCCTGGGCATCGGTTTTTTTGGCATGTTCATGCAAATCCGACTGCCCAACCCATTGCTAATCTTTGCCTTCGGACTGGTACAGGGCACCGGTTTTATGCTCTACCGTGTTTCGCAGCCCCCCTTCATCATGTCGGTCAGCAAAAAGGAAAACCAGGCCATCATCTTCAGCCTGAATTTCGGCCTGCATACCATTGCCGCCACCATCGGCAACCTGGTAGCCGGGCAGGTGCCTGACCTGCTTGAACGCATGCTGGGTATCACCCGGGGAACAGCATCTTCTTACCAATGGGTTATCACTGCAGGGATCCTCCTGGCAACCACCAGCCTGATCCCCGTCTTTTTGATCAGAGAGAAAAAATCAGAGGGTAATTCAGGTCAGGCCAGGCTGCCCATTCAGACCATCATCCGTAAGCTCATCGCCCGGCCAATCGTTCGCCGCCTGGCCATCATTAACCTGATCCAGGGATTTGGCGCTGCGTTACTGATCCCCTACCTGAACGTGTTCTTACGCGGAAAATTCGACATTGCTGATAATTTGCTCGGTTTGATTTTCAGCCTTTCATCACTGTTTGTGTTTTTAGGGTCGGTACTCTCACCCTGGATGGTCAGGATCACGCGCAGCCGGATCATCCCAACCGTCGCGACACAGGGAACCAGTTTATTGTTCCTGTTCAGCCTGGGATTCTCGCCTTTCCAGTGGCTGGCTGTTATCAGCCTGTTGTTCAGAACCGTGTTGATGCAAATGTCCATGCCCTTGCTTGATAATTTTGCCATGCTGATCTGCCAACCAGAAGAACAGGGCACCATTGCCAGTGTGCGCGCTATTGGCTGGCAAGCCGGCCAGGTTTTTGGAATCTTAATCTCAGGCTTTATCCAAACCCGCTTCGGATTTGAACCCATTTTTATCACCACAGGGCTGCTTTATGCAACCACAATCATCCTTACCTGGTTTTATTTCCGGCCCGAAGAGAAAGCGCTGTCTTTTGCAGGCTAATTCCAAACCAATCACCTTCGGCGTTATTTCTGATACACACATCCC
>DKFH01000077.1:0-12403 GCA_002452315.1 Anaerolineaceae bacterium UBA6801
GATCTCTCGATTTTCCTGATTTGCCGTCAGTTAGCCCTGGTCTGCACCAGGGAACCTCCATCCTCGTCACTAACCCATGAACGGGTTAGCCAGGCGCTTTTATTCCCTTTTGATCCTTCCAAAGCCCTCCAAATTGCGCTACTGAGCACTTTATGAAGTGTGACCATTATACCTTAATCGTAAAAATGTGCACCTTTCCGCAACTGGCAAACCCAAAGTCAATCATTTTCTAAAATCCACTATTTTTACAATGAATACACCCCTTCCCGCCCTCCGGGCACCCTTCCCCTCGATGAGGGGAAGGGCAGGGGATGGGGTCACGAATTACGAAATCTCAAAGATTAATTACACTTTGCAATTGCCCTGCTTTCCGCCAATATAAGCAATATCAATTATAAATACCATAATTAGTCTCAAGCTTATTCAATACCAAAATATGCGTCGATGAGCTTTTCAAAATCCCTTGCCTGGTCAACATCCAGCAGGCAACGATCATCGACCCAGGGCACGTGATCGACCCTGAAGGTATTAAATGCCGCCCGGCCACCCTTATCCCCCTCAACCGAACCCAGGTACCCAAACGTTTCCTGCCCAAATAATACCGGGTTACCCCTGCGCTCACGCATCATCGGCGCGGTGATCGACCCCCGCCGGACATTATGCCGCTCGATAAGCCCACGGATCAGAAATGGCGAAATCTGTGGCTGGTCGCTGAGTAAAAACATCGCCCGGTCACAGTGCAGGGGCAATTCACGCAGACCAACCCGCATCGATGTAGACTGTCCCTTTTCCCAATCTGGGTTAAATACAATTTTGACAGGCAGGTCCCCCAGTGCTGTTTCTACCGAATCTCGGTGTGCCCCTGTGACCACGATCACCGGGTCCAATCCAGCCACGAGGGCATTCTGCGCCACCTGGGCTACAAACGGCTGCCCACACCAATCCAAAAGCTGCTTGGGTTGCCCCAAGCGCACGCTGCCCCCTGCAGCCAGGATGATGCCCGCTGTCTTGCTGTACGCGCTGAAAACCGACCCGTCTTGGCCAGGCATATGCAGCGAGCCGATCAGGATCCGGTCGTATGAATCCATTGACAAATTGGCCAGCCGTAATCCTCTGGCCTTTTGGAGGTCATCCTCGGCCTGGTTCAAGAACAAAAACCGCCTGGCGCCTTCCGGGATGCCTTTGAGCCCACCCAACGGCGCAGCCAGCACCCGCGCTGCCTGCTCAACGCCAATCACCTCACCCAGGGGCAGATCGGCCAGGTAGGCATAGATCTCCGGCCTGTGCACGCTTTCCTCAGCCAAAGGCTGGCCGATACCGGACAAGCCCGCCATGACCACCACATGCTCGACCCACTCAGGAATTACCGGTTCATACACCGCCGGTGCTTTGAGGGGCCGCTGTCGGGCACCATCGGCTTCGATCAATAATGTGTAACCTCGTTCACGGCAAACTTGGTAGAGCGCATCAAGAATGTGCAGGTCAAGGCCCCCCAGTCGCTGATCCTGGCCGAGGGGACCGGTGAACAGAGCCGTTTTAACCCCGCTCAAATCCAACGCATTCAGTGCTTCGGGTGAAGTGAGAATTTGGTGCTGGTCAGCCAATTGGGCCTGCCAGGCACCCAGGTGCGTCGTTGTGGTCATCACCACCGGCGGCGAAAGCTCTCCCGCCAGGGCAAACAGCGCGCTAGTCTTGCCGCCTGCGCCCACAAAAGCGACAGCCTCACCCTTTGAAAAACCCAACGCATGTGAAAGCTTCATCGCGGCTTATGCATCCCACAGCAAGCCACGCACTGCAGGCGGCGTCAGAATTGCCTCTAAAACGCCCCCGCCGATCGCCAGCGATTTCTCAGAGACCGTCCAGCAGCGAAAATCATCCGGCCGCGGGTCAATGTCACCCAGCTTGGTGCCGGCCTCAACCCTCAGGCCCGGGTAGATCAAACCCCGCACGATGCCCGCAAAAGGCGCGCGCATCTCATGACCGCCCACCGTCAGCACCCGGTCGCCAGCCTGGACGTGGTCCCCAATCTCGACATAGGTTTGCACCACCCCATCAACCGGGGCATGGATGACACGCTCCCGCGCAAATTCCCCCACCTTACCCGGGACGCCGGTGTCCGCCTCCGGTCCCCCCTCCCAATACACCCGCCCCAAGAAGTGCCCCCGGTTGGTCTCAACCGCAGCATGACAGTTCTCTCCCGCCACAAAACCCGGCCCCAATCCAATCACCAAGTGTGCGATGTCAAGTGACAAAGGCTGGTTCGTTTTGCGCATGCGGGCATCCACCACCACCAGGGGTTTCAGTGGCAAACTCAATGCGAGATCAGGATCAACCATCACAGGCACTTGTCTCGCCGCCCAGCATACTTGTGCCTCTTCCGGGTGGGAAATTAATAAACCCCTTGCACCCTCAATGGTGACCTCCCCATCATAAACCGCCTGGGCGAAGGAAACAGAACGCCGCACAGCCAATGGCTGTGCGGCTTCAACAATCAATATGCGCAGGCCCACCCGATGCAGTCGGATCGCCGCCCCACTGGCCAGATCACCGCCGCCCCACATGAGCACAAATGGTTTCATTTTATCTTACCAAGCCCCCGCAGCACTCGCTCGGGCGTCAGCGGAAATTCGTGGAACCAGACCCCGGTCGCATCGTACATGGCATGCATGATCGCCGGCGCCAACGGGAGGTAAGGCATCTCAGCCATGCCGCGGGCCCCATACGGACCGTTCGGTTCCGGATTCTCCAATACAATAGAATCAATCTCAACCGGAATATCCAAAACCGTCGGGATCAGATAGTTGGAGAGCATATTGGTTTGAACATAGCCGCCTTTTTGGACAAAGTTTTCCATTATGACGTATCCGGAAGCCTGGACCAATGCGCCTTCAATTTGACCCACAACTTGCATGGGGTTGATCGCTTTGCCGACATCATCTGCACAGTAAATCTTCGCCAGCCGTACATCGCCCGTTTCCGTGTCGACCTCAAGTTCAACCACCTCCGAGACATAGCCATAGGAGATATTCGGGTAGCTTTCGCCGGTGATGGGAGCGTAAGGCGTTGTCGCCGGCGGACGATAAATAAAATACCCAACGGCCGGGCGTTCTTCCGCCCGCCATTTCTTCAGAGCCAATTCCGCAGCGCCTTTGATGGCATTACCAGCCATAAACGTCATCCGTGAGGCAGAAACACTACCAGAGTTGCCCGTGTATGCTGTATCGGAAAGGACCATTTCGATTTTTTCCATGGGGATATCCAGCGCTTCAGCGGCAAATTGTTTGAAGACGGTATGCGCTCCTTGGCCAACATCGGCGCCGGCGTGATACAGGATCACGCGCTCGATCTCCACGCCGCCTTGCAATTCAATTTTGGCATGGCAATTTTCTGGTGCGCCAAAGGAAAATCCGATATTCTTAAAGGCACAGGCAACACCCCGGCCGCGTTTGACCGTTTCGGTAGACGGCATTTCCGGCGGTGCCGAAAAGCCTGCGGGGGTTTGATCCCATCCGGCTTTGGTTGCGCAGGCTTCCAACACCGGCTTGATGGTTACGCCTTTAGGCGGTTTGGTGTTGGTGCATAATATCGACTCATCTTCGATCAAATTCCGCATGCGCAGTTCTACCGGGTCCATGTCCAGAGCTTCTGCCAGCCGATTGACCTGCATTTCAGCGGCAAAGGCACCTTGCGGCCCACCAAAGCCTCGAAATGCACCGCCGGGGATATTATTGGTGTAAACCGCGCGTGAATTCACCGAAACATTCGGGATTTCATAGGGCCCAATGCACATTAACGTCGCATTTCCCAGCACTTTGGTGGAGGTATATGCATAAGCACCGCCATCTGCCGTCACATCCACCTGTGCAGTCAGGATTTTGCCATCCTTTGTTGCACCCCACTTAGACACCAGCTTATAAGCATGCCGCTTATGGTGCCCAAAGATGGATTCCTCGCGGCTCCAGATGGTCTTTACCGGCCGATCGATGCCGCGGTCGTGCAAATATTTCGCCGCCAGCGCTAAAACGATTTGCACAGACATATCCTCGCGGCCACCAAATGCCCCGCCAATCGCCGGATAGATCACCCGCACCTGCTCCAGAGGCAGGTCCAGGGCATGCGCGATTTGTTCCTGGTCTTCATGCGTCCACTGGCCGCCAACGATCACCGTCACCCGGCCTTCTTCATCAATATAACCCAGCCCGGCTTCAGGCTGCAAATAGGCGTGTTCCTGCACCGGCGTGCGATACTCACCCTCCACGACCACATCACACGCGCTGAAGGCCGCTTCTGCGTCTCCATGGCGAATTTGATACTCGATAAAGACATTCGAGTCGCGATCTGGGTGCAGCAAAACGGTTTCATCAGACATCGCCGCTTCAATCGTCTCCACCACGGGTAAATCTTCATAGGTGACCATGATCTTCTGGCAAGCCATCGCCGCCAGCTCCACACTTTCAGCAACCACCACCGCCACCTGGTCACCCACAAAACGCACTCTCTCCGCAAAGGGTTTCGCAGAGCCCGGGCCGCATAAGACCGGCTGATCGGGCATGATCAGCCCGTACTCATTCACCGGCACATCCTTGGCGGTCAGCACCGCCAACACGCCCGGCATGGCCTCCGCTTCGCTCGTATCCATCGCCTTGATGATCGCGTGAGGGCGCCCAGCAAACAATATTTTCATATAAGCCTGGTCAGGCAGGTTAATATCACCGGGATACAGCGCATCGCCGGTGACTTTATCTTTGACATCAACTCTTATGACAGATTTTCCGATATATGCCATGATTGCTCCTGTTCTGAATTAAGCCTGGTCGCCAGCGGTTTGCAGGTGACTGGCGCTCTCAATCGCTTCGATGATTTTGTAATAGCCCGTGCAGCGGCACAAGTTACCGGTGATCGCCTGGCGGATCTCCAACTGGGAAGGTGTCTGGCGCTCTTCCAGCAGCTTGGCGGCGGACATCAAAAATCCCGGGGTGCAGTATCCGCATTGCACCGCGCCATTCTCGATGAAAGCCTCCTGAACTGGATGTAAGTGGTCGCCTGCGCCCAAACCTTCAATCGTCACGATCTCCGCGCCGTGGGCACGGGGTGCGGGCACCAAACAGCTCATCACTGCCCGACCGTCCAGAAATACGGTGCAGGCACCGCATTCGCCCTCCGCGCACCCCTCTTTCGTGCCGGTCAGTCCGGCCTCATCGCGGATCAAGTTGAGCAAGGTCTTCTCAAAACCGGTGGTGAAATGGTATTCCTTTCCATTGATCCAGGTGTGGATTGCCTCTCCCGTCCAGGGCACTTTTGGCGCCCGGGCGTGCAAGCCATCTCCCATCAGCAGGATCGGGTCACTGGGGATCTGATCTTTATCCACGCCGTCCCGCAGGGCGGTCATCGCCCGCCTGGCAATCACGCCCATCATATAAGCTCGATAATCTGCAGAACCACGCACATCGGAGATCGGCCGTGCTGCATCTGCGACAAGCTCTGCAGCCTTGCTGATCACGCCATCATCCAGCACTTTCCCGGCCAGGAACGCCTCGGCCGCCTCAGCATGGATGATCGTTGGCGCAGCCGCACCCAGCGTAATTTGGGCATCACTGACCAGATCGTCTTCTACAGCCAGCAAAACGCTGACGTTGATCACAGAAATCGCCTGCGCTTTGCGTAGTGCGGTTTTTATAAAATAAGACCCGTAAGCCGGCCCAGGAGCATGGAAAAATACATCCGTGATGATCTCATCCGCGCGCATGATCGTCTTGCGAACGCCAGTGTAAAAATCCGCCAGCGCCACCACGCGTTCATCGCTTTTGGACGCCAGGCGGAGCTGAGCACCCAAAGCCGTCAGCGGGCTGATGGTGTCATTGGCCGGAGAAGCAGTCACCAGGTTGCCGACGATCGTCCCCCGGTTGCGGATCTGTGGTGAGCCCACTTCCCAGCAAGCTTGCAGCAGAGCATAGGCTTTTTCGCGGATCAGCGGTGATGCGACCACGTGATTATGCGTCACCAACGGCCCCATGTGGATCAGGCCGTCTTCATCCTCGATGATATCGTCCAAACCGGGGATCTTGGTGATGTCGATGATCGTATCGATGCCCTGTCTGACACCGCGCTCGATCTCAAGGATCAAATCCGTCCCGCCCGCCATGATGCGCGCGCTTTCACCAGCTTCTGCTAATGCCTCAACTGCGGCCCCGATTGATTCTGCTAGAATATATTTTTTCCACATATGTCATTATCTCCAATTTATGCTCGCTGAAAATGTTTTTTCAGCTGGTTGTAATGGTCAATGATCTCTGCCAAGATGCTGATCGCAATCTCATTGGGTGTTTCTGCGTGAATGAAAATACCAATCGGCGATTTAACCCGCTCCAGGGCTTCTTTTGAAATCCCCTGTTCGAGCAGTTTTTCCTGGGTGTGCGCCCAGCGCCGTTTTGAGCCGATCAAACCGATATAGGGCACATTCGTCTCCAGCAAGGCTGGCAGCCCTTCGATATCCACCTCTGCTCCCCGGGTCACCAGGACCAGGTAGGTACGCGAATCCAGATTCATCTGCTCCGGGATCTGGTTCATCGGGATAGGCAGATAAAGGTCAGCCCCGGGTGTTTCCTCCGGGGTACAGAGTTCCTCACGGTCATCGCTGACCACAACTCGAAAGCCCAACCACTTGGCCAAATGCACGATCGGGCGGCCTACATGGCCTGCGCCAACCACCACAATGGTGGGCAGTTTCAGAAAGGGCTCAACGAACACCGTCACCACCCCGCCGCAGATGCCCGCATCACCGCGTTCAGGATCGATCATGTCGTAAGTCAAGAAGCGGGTTTTGCCATCCTGAAATGAGGCCATTGCCTCAGCCAGGACCCGGTTCTCAACCTCGCCCCCACCCACGGTTCCCTCAAAGCGGCCGTCGCTGTAGACCAGCATCTTGGCCCCAGCATGCCGGGGCACGGACCCTTTGGTGTTCACGATAGTGCATAATACAACCGATTCTCCCCGATCCAAAGCTTCCTTCAATAATTCAACAATCCTCATACTCACTCCTCAAGCAAACTCAATACAACCGGTAATAGTTGCTTTTTGCGCGAGACCAAACCCTCCGCCAGGCGGGTGCCATCCGATAGCGGCCGGAAGGGCAGCTCATCTAGCACCGACGGTGCATCCACTGTCAACAAGCGGCTGTTCCGCCGGACAACGTCCGTCACCAGCAGCATGGCGAAGTCCAGGCTGTTGCGCTCTTTAACCTCCTTGAGCGCTTCACACAGCGGCCCCAAAAAGTCATTCAGTTCATGCAAATCTGAGACCTCAGCTTGGGCAATGGCAAACCGCAGCTCGGCAGCTTCGTATTTTTTCATATCCGAAGAAACCACATCCTTCGGGTCCCTGCTGGCCAGGCCAGAACCTGAGGTAAGCACCATTTGGCCAAAGGATTCCAGGGTTTCGCCTGCCAGGGGTGACCCCCACACAAAAGCCCAGCGCGCCAGGCGCTCACTGGCCTGGTGATCACGCTCGGTGGTCGTGGGTGAGTTTAACATCAGCGTATCTGAAAGCAACCCGGCCAGCATCAGTCCTGCCAATTCGGGCGGAGCGCTCAATCCGGCATCCTCAATCTTTTCAGAGACAAGCGTGCTGGTGCTGCCCACCACATCAACAGTAAAACGGATCGGTTCATGGGTGGTGGGGTTGCCCAGGCGGTGATGATCCAAAATTTCGATCAGTTCCGCCTCTTCCAGCGAGCCTAAAGCTTGTTGCGGCTCGTTATGGTCCACCAGGATGATCCTCAGGCGGGGCGGGTCCAGCAAATCTCGCTGTCGGCAGATCCCCAAATAGCGCTGATTTTCGTCCAACACCCAAAATTCGTCCACCTCATCGCGTAATATCCGGCGGATCACGTCCCGGATGCGCGTCGTTGCGCCATAGCGGGCAACTTCCGTTTCAGCCGCTTCGCGGCAGGGAATCTCCAACAGCTCGGCCAGGGTGATGTTCTGGTAGCGGGGAAGTGGTCCCGTCATTCGCGCCAAGAAATTGAATAAAGACTTGCCCGTGATCAGCCCAAACGGGGTCCCATCTGGGTTGACGACCGGTGCCACCCCACCGGTTCGGCTGAGCACCGCCCAGGCTTCACTCAGCGGGCTATCCGGCGACACGGTATCCAAGCGCTGCATGACGGATTCAAAGCGCGGCGAAGCGTCGTTGAACAACATCGGCGTATCCAAACCAAGCTTTCGCAGCACCCAGGCCGTCTGATGATTGATCGGCCCGGAGCGGGCTGGGATGGCGTTGATGCCGTCTCGCTCTCTCAGCAGCCAGGCATACCCCATAGCTGAGGCGATCGCATCCGTGTCCGGGTTGACGTGCCCGATCACAAAGACCTGGTTATCGCCCTTCAGATTCGATGTTTTTTGAAATTTCGTGGCAGCCAAATTTAAACCTCACGTTCTGACGTTGATAAGGAACGCCAAATTTTCTCAGGCAACGCGGGAATAGAGTGGAGTGAAACACCGCAGGCATCCAGGATCGCGTTCCCTACAGCAGGAGCAACCCCGTCCATGGGGATTTCTGCCACCGCCTTAGCGCCAAAAGGATGCGAGGGCTCATAGGTCTCAACAAAGATGGTGGTCAGTTCCGGCATTTCATCCGCACGGAAGATATGGTAGTCCACAAAATCCCGTTCGCGCGGCTGACCCATTTCATCGTAAACCATCTCCTCACTGACAGCATAACCCAAAGCCTGGGTCATCCCACCTTCGATCTGCCCGGATGCCGTGATCGGGTTGATGATCACGCCCGAATCTACCGCCATAACCAATTGGTCCACCGTCACCATACCTGTCTCGATGTCCACCGTAACTTCAGCAAACTGCGCCGCAAATGGCGGTGGTGCCACTGGAGACATGTGGGAAGCGACAGCCATGATCTGAGTCTGGTCTGATTCATGAAGGGCATGCAAAGCAATCTCTTCAAAACTGTAGGTATCGCCCGATGGGGCAATTGCTTTCCGATCTACAAGTTCAATAATGAGAGGATCGACTTGGAGGCCTTTTTCGGCAAACATCAAAGCGGCGCGTTCACGCACCTGTTCAGCAACTTTTTCCGCAGCTTTGACCACCGCTGTGCCTGAGATATAGGTCGTGCTGGAGGCATAGGCGCCTTTGTCAAAGGGTGTAAAGTCGGTATCCGATGAATACACCAGGATATCCTCCAAGGGCACCCCCAGAGTCTCAGCGGCCATCTGGCCTAGGACCGTGTCGGAACCTGTGCCCAAGTCCGTGGCGCCGACCAGCAGGTTGAAGGAACCATCATCATTCATCTTGATGCTGGCACCGCCCATATCCAGGTAGGGGATGGCGGTCCCCTGCATCACCATGGCCACACCAATGCCTTTGCGCAAGTACTCGCTGCCCGGCACGGTGTGCCATTCCGGGTTACCGAATTTCTGATCCCAATCGATCGCCATCCGACCCTGGTTGACGCACTCCTCCAGCCCGATCGTATAGATCGTCTCGGGTTTCGGCTCGCGGCCTTCGCTCCATGCAGTACTGAAGGGATGCAGTTCTCCGGAACGCAGGGCATTTTTCAAGCGAAATGCGATCGGGTCCATGCCCAATTCACGGGCAATCGTTTCCATGTGGCGTTCCACCGGCCAAAATCCCTGGGGGACGCCATAACCGCGGTAGGCGCCTGACGGCACCGTGTTGGTATACACCACATCGGCATAAAAACGGATATTGGGCTGCTGGCGATAGGGTCCATCCCCCACATATAGCGCCATTGCTTTATGGCCGGTATTGCCGGTCACGGTCAGCGCGTGGCAGCCATAAGCGCCGGTATCACTCAGGCAGTACATTTCATTGGCCGTGATCGTGCCATCCTGCTTGATCCCGGTCTTTAACCGGATGCGCATCGGATGCCGCGTCCGGGCGCTAATAAACTCTTCCTCCCGGGTCATCTCGTAGATCACGGGACGGCCTGTCGCAATGGTCAAATGGGCAGCTACATCCTCAATCAGGACCTCCTGTTTGCCGCCAAACCCGCCGCCAATGCGGGGTTTGATCACCCGGATGCGCTTGATCGGTAAATCCAAAACGGGGGCAAGCTGCCGACGCACATGGAAGGGCACCTGTGTGCTGGTACGGATCACCAGGCGGTCATCAGCATCCCAGTAGGTCACCACCACATGCGGCTCGATGTGTGATTGTTGCACCTTCGGAACCACATACTCCGCTTCGAAGATGCGGTCTGCTTCAGCAAACCCCTGCTCTACATCGCCAATATCCACGCGCAGCTCAGCTGCCAGGTTACGGGACGGGGCTGAGTCGGCGAAATTGACGTACTCTTCCTCGTCATGGATGATGGGTGCACCTTCATCCATGGCGTTTCTGGGGTCCAAAAGTGGGGGCAACACGTCATAAGTCACTTTGATCAGTTTCAAGGCAGCTTCAGCAATCTCAGCCGTTTCAGCGGCCACAAAAGCGACCCGGTCGCCCACAAAACGGACCTTTTTATCCAACGAGAACATATCCAAAGGACCCGGGATGGGATGTGACTGCCCGGCGGATGAGTACACCACCCGGGGCAGATCCTTCCAGGTCAAAACAGCGGCCACACCGGGCAATGCTTCAGCTTCCGTGGTGTCAATCGCCTTGATGAGGGCATGGGCATGCGGGCTGCGCAACACTTTGGCCACCAGCATATCGCGCCGCTCAAAATCGGCCGCAAACGCTGGCTTACCCTGCACCAGCTTGATCGCATCCACTTTGGGCTCCCCATGCCCAACGGTTTTCATCGGCGAAAGCTCGTCGACCACTTTTAATTTCGGAAAGACCTTCGTCTCGGTCATCATTCCCGCGCCTGATGTCAGGGGAGTGCCGCCCACTTCAGGTTCGCGGTCGAAATCAAACACATCGCCGATCTCAATCGGCTCGTCAACAGGATTAACATGCTCACCACGCAGGATGGCTGCTGCTCGCAACACGGCCTGGACAGGTTTGACATAGCCTGTACAGCGGCATAAAACACCGGAAAGCGCTTCACGGACCTCTGCTTCGCTGGGCGTGAGGGTCTTTTCCAGCAAGGCCTTTGCGACCAGCACCATGGCTGGTGTGCAGTAGCCGCATTGAATGGCCCCGGTCTCCACAAATGCTTCCTGGATCACATGCAAACCTTCTGTTCGCTTCCAGCCTTGCTCGGGATGTTCACCCAGGCTCTCAACCGTCTGGATCATGTGTCCCTCTGCCTGGGCCGTCAGCATCGTACAGCTGTTCACCGGCCGCCCGTCAAAGAGCACCGCACAGGCCCCGCATTCTCCCTTTTCACAGCCGCCATACTTGACGCTGAAAAACCCCAGCCTGCGCAGGGTATCCAGTAAGCGTTCGCCGGCTGTGATATAAAGAGGGTATTCTTGCTGGTTAATATTCAGAGTGATCTTCATCTCAGGCCTCGCTTTCTTTGATTGCATTTAGGCGCGTGACGCAGCGTAAGGCCAGCCTGGCAGCTACCTCACGGCGATATTCTGCAGATGCCCATTGATCCTCGGCTTCGAAATAAGCATCACGGCTGGCGATATCGACCCCATCGCTGCCCATACCGTCCATGGCGATAATAGGTGCCTGGCCAAACCCGCCCAAAGCCACCCGGGTTCGACCGGAACCCCAGCGAGCGACGGCAGCGATCACAATCGGCCGATCCTTCGGAGAGCGTGCCACATAGTCAAAAGCCAGTTGTGACCCGGTCTGCCATCCAATCTCGGTCAACAGAACGCCGGGCTGGTTTTGGCCCCGTAATGGCAGCCAATCGCCCAGCCGCACCTGCACCTTACCCGGCGCCCAGGTCAGTTTGGCATCCAAAGCCAGCAAGATGGTTGTCAAAATCGAGCGGCCGTCACCGCTCAACAACCAACCGCCCAGGGTGGCCATATTACGCATATTCTCCGAGGCATCAATGCGAATTGCACGACCAATTTCAGGGTGTGCCTTTTCGTGCGTCATGAGTGTATCCAAGCGGACCATTGCACCCGCAATCATGCCCTGGGCGTTTTCTGTTATGGTCGCCAGCCCAACCTGCTGCAAATCGACCACATCAAAGCCCCCTGCTTGCTGACGGCTCAGGCTGGTGCCTCCGCCCATTGGCAGGCGGTCTTTACCCGCTTCCGTCAATAAAGCCAGGGCTTCATCCACTGACTTTGGCCTAAAATATTCACCAATCATGCTGCCTCCTCATCAGGATAAACGCGCCAACCCATACCCTCCAGGTCAAGATCGGCAGTTTGCGATTCAGGGATATCTACCAATACCAGTTCCGCTTCTGCCAGGATCTCGCCTTCAGGGGTCTGGATTTCGCTGTGTGCATAAGAGACCCGTCCGCGCCGGTCACCCGCCACCCCCACGGCAACCAAATCCGTCTCCGAGGG
>DKFH01000077.1:12444-17988 GCA_002452315.1 Anaerolineaceae bacterium UBA6801
CCGCCCGCCACACTCATCCAGGATGGCGGCAAGGATGCCGCCATGGACGATCCCGGGGTAGCCTTCATATGTAGCGGGTATCTTTAACGCTGAGCGAACCCTCCCGGGAGAAAGGGTGTAAAAGTCAAGTTTTAAACCAACCGGGTTCTCCCTGCCGCACACAAAACAGGTTTTTGAACCTGGTTGTTTTTGTTCCATGCTCATTTCGTGGCAAAGGTATCGATGAGCACCTGAACATTGCCGCCAACCGGGTACAGAATCGGGCAGGTCGCACCGTTATTGATATATTCCTGCACCTTGGCCCGGGCCTCATCCGGGGTGCCGCTAGCTGTGATGCGGTGGATCAGGTCATCGGGCACCAGGTGCTTGGCTTGCTGGATTTGCTCATGGGTGGCCGGCCAGCCCAGGATCGATTGAATCTCATTCACAATATCCATTGAAACACCCGAGGCCTTGGCAATATGCGGTTGCTGTGCCAGGTATTGCGTCAAGAGCTCCCGGCTGGTATCGATCGCCTTATCGCCATCCTCATCCACAGAACAAACCACCAGTTGCGGGCGGTCCAAATCATCCAGCGTACGGCCTGAGGCTTTTAAGCCCTTCTTGAGCTCATCGATAGCCTGTTCGTTGTACTCCGGCGGCACACAATAGTTGAGCACAGCGCCATCGGCAATCCGCCCGGTCAGTTCAAGCATTTTAGGCCCGGTTGCGCCGATCATGATTGGCACATTGCGGGGTTCGCGCCGGCCGTGAACCACATCCAGCTCAATCCCGTTGACGTGTACATATTCGCCATCAAAGCTGACACGTTCCATATTCAGCAACCGGCGTAAGACGATCACCGTTTCTTCCATGGCGGTCATCGGGCTTTTACGGTCAATACCCACGTTCTTGGCTAATGGATCCCACCAGGCGCCAATACCACAAATAATTCGATCGGGCGCCAGGTCATCCAGCGTCAGGAAGGTTGCTGCCAGTAAACCAATATTGCGCGTCCAGTTGTTGATCACGCCAGAACCGACCTGGATCTTCTCGGTCACAGCGGCATAGGCAGCCATCGGCACAATGGCATCCCGAACCAAGCGGCTTTCTGCCTGCCAGACGGCTTCAAAACCACGCTCTTCAGCATACTTCACATAATCCAATCCATCTCGCAGATCATGTGCGTCTTGTAAATAAAGGGCTACTCTTTTTATGGTCATTTTATTTTTTTCCTTTTCCTCTAGTGGTTTGGGCAATTAAATTGTAAGGGGTAAAACACTCCGAGATCGAAGGATTTCATAATCCTCCGGAACATCCAAATCCAGTGAAATGCGTGGGTTTTCATAAATCACCACTTCAGCGCCGTTTTGCCTGGCCAGGTCACAATGCCTCTCAAACGAATCCGTGCCAAAAGAAAAGCTGATCAAATCCGCCGGGTCAATGAGGAGCATATTCGTACCCAATCGGCGCCTGTCTGGGCTGATCACCATCGTCGGGGGCGCAATCCGCTGCGCGATGAACTCTGTGACATCCGCGGGGGTCAGCATCGGTAAATCCGCCGGAACAATTAAGACACCTTCTGTTGATAATGCCTGGGAGAAGAGAGATGCCCGCCGCAAAGCATTGTTAAGCTCCGGCGTGCCATTTTCCGTGACTGTCCGGACGGATTTTTCACGCGCTTCAGTTAACACATTCGAATCTCGGCTGACGACGAGAATTTCGGATATCGATTCAACCTGCAATAAAACATCAAGGGTATTGGAAAAAAGAAAGTGGTTCAGTCGGGAGCGTTCATCTTCTGAGAGGATCTCTGAGAGTCGTGATTTTCCGCGACGTAAAGGTTTGACTGGTACGATTGCCCATAGGCTCATAGGGTTAGCGGCTCCTGCTGAGGACTGTCTCGCCAAATTCTAGGACTTCCTGTGCTAAACGAATGCGGTCCTGTGCATCTTTCATGATGATGTTAGTGAGTAAAGGAATTATACGCCATCGCTCAATTTTTTCCAATTCTTCCTGGTCTTGCTGGTCAAAAATAAAGCCGGTTAGCAATCTGCCATAATGGGATGCCACAGCAGAAGCAGAGGGTCGGATGCCCAATTCGTTGAACATTTTCGCAGCCGGCCCCTTCAGCGCATACCCGCCAACGATCGGTGAAACGGCTATCACCACTTTGTTTTCCAACGCTTGCCGGTACCCCCGCACAGAAAGAATGGGGTCAATGCTTACCCACGGGTTGGATGGCGAGAAGATCACCAGGTCGGCTAGATCAATGGCATCCAGTACCCCCGGTGCAGGCTTGGCTTGGTCAGCCCCACGAAATTCAAAAGCCTTCACAACCGGTTGGAAACCATATTTGACAAAATAATGCTGAAATCCCATCGAACCCTGGTCTGCAGTATGCACAATCGTCCGCACGGGTTCATCACTCATCGGCAAGACAGGATGCACCATACCCCATCCCAGACAAAATTCACGCGTGATGGCCGACAAAGCATGCCCTTGGCCAAGCTGTTGTGTGCGCACCAGGTGAGTCGCCAAATCCTTATCACCTAACCTGAACCAATCCGGTCCCCCTAGCGATTTGACAGCTTCGAATGTCGTCCAGGTCTCATCCCGCAGACCCCATCCTGTTTTGGGATTAGCTAATCCCGCCAGGGTATAACAAACCGTATCTAAATCAGGGCAGATTCGCAGCCCCCAATGGTCAAAATCATCACCCGTGTTGACAATTACGCAAAAATCTGTTGGTGGTAACAGCGCAGCCAATCCGTCTACAAGCTTCGCGCCGCCCACACCCCCAGCCAAAGCAACCACTTTCAAGATTTTCTCCTTCAACCCATAAAACGAAATTTCTTAAGCGCCATGCTCGAGGGATCATCTTCCTGCGCCACAACAATCAAATTATCCACGGTGATGCGCATTTCCACTGGTTCAAAGGCCACCGATTCCAACGCGCACGCCAGACTTTCCTGGGTGATATCATTGATCGCCAGGGTGATATGTGGCATCCAGTGTGAAGGCGAATAATATTGGTTTGGTCGATGACTATAAGAAAGCGTTTGGCGCCAAATTTGACTATGCAAGGCAAACATCGCCTGGGACTTAACCGGCGGCAGGTAAAACACCGGCCTCTCACCCGAGAAAATGCCAAACCCGAACACATAGGTGTTGAATTCATGTGTATTCGCGGCAATATCAGCCATTATAGCTTCAACTACCGGAACATCAAACGCCTCGGCCACCATCCAGGTTAAATGCGGGGTTGGCAGCTCGTAGATCACCATTAAACCGCATGCCTCGCGCAGCCTGCCCCACAGGTCTTTGACGGTGACAGCTGCCTTTGGATCTATCTCACTGATGATTGCATACATTTCTCACCGAAACAGGTCTTGATCTTTCTGTCTGATTAACTCTGCCAGGGTTGCCTCCCGCAATGGGTATGGAAAGCCCCTGGCCAAAACCACGGGGAGGCCCTCGTGAGCCTGCCCCATCACCAATGAGGCGCCAGCTGCCAATTCGTCACTGGCGGCTACCTGGGTCACCCTCAGGCGGTAATCGAATAAATCCGGTTCGCCGCGCAGGTCCACCAGTCCGGGCAGACCAGATAAGCCGATCGTCATCCCAATCGTGCCCAGCCGCCAGGCGCGGCCGTGCGAATCAATGATCAACACGCCGAGCTTGCAGCCAAACCATTGTTCAAGTTTTTCCCTGATTCCCCGGGCAGATTCATCTGGATTCTCGGGCAACAGCAAGACCCAATCCTCGGCTTCACCCCAGGGGCCGGAGACATTCGAATGGTCAATCCCTGCATTGGCGCTGATGAAGCCCAGGCGATGCTCCACGATCAGCAGGTTTTTGCGAGCGCGTACCACCTCCCGGCTCTCAGAGAGGATCAGTTCCACCAATCGTGGGTCTTTGGATGTGATGCGGGCATAGTCCAGCGCAGCCTCAGAAGGCTCAACCGTGGTCAGGTTGACCAGGCGGCCTTCCGCTTTGGAAACAATTTTCTGGGCGATCACGAGCACATCGCCCGCCTGCAGCGTCAGTCCATTCTGAGTGAGTGTCGTGGCGATCAGCTCAGCAAGATCATCCCCTGGGGAAACCAGGGGAAGTCCTGCTAATGGATACAGTGTCAGGTTCATCTCAGGCTTGGTCAGGAATACCCGTGATGCGAATGCCGGAAGCATGCACCTTGTGCTGCTTATTCAGACCGATCAGTACCGAGGTCATCCCTTCCACCACCACTGCATTTTCAATCGGACCTGCATCCCATCCCTTCAGACCGGTATCGGCTACCAAACCGATCACCACATCCCGAGCTGCTTTTCCTTTCCCGCACACCAACACATCGCAGTCTGTATCGCCCTCACCCATCAAACGTTCATAGGAGATGTTTTGAAAAGCATCGACAACAAAGCATTTATCGCCTAAAATCGCCTGCGCTTCCTGGGCGGCAGAGCCGGCTTCAGGCATTTGCACTTTGGTTACCTTCGGCGGCACAATCGGGACGACGACATCGATCACAATTTTTCCCTGTAAAGCGTCCTTCAAATCCTCGAGGGTGGGCTTGTGGCCGGCATAGGGGACGGTGATCACAGCGATATCACAGGCTTCCATCGCCGAACGGTTATCCATGCCGCTTAACCCCTCAGGCATGTAACCCATGAATTCCGCCAGTTCATTTACCGCGGTTTGCGCTTTTTCATGCTGCCGCGAACCAATGATCACTTTATGACCGGCCTTCAGCCAGCGGTAAGCCAGCCCTTTGCCTTCTTTACCAGTGCCCCCCACAATGCCGAGTGTATACAGTTGCTTTGTTTCTTCAGCCATTTTGGTTCCTTATCTTGTTAAATAGACCAATAATATTTATTTTCGGGTCGCGATCGCTTCGAACCGCTCCCAGATTTGCGTTGAGATAGCCATCGCCTCAGCAGCAATGGCGGCTTCATCCAGAGTCAACAATTCACGGCGGTACATCAAGGGTTTTCCAGCTACAATGGTCGCGGTGACCATGCTCTCCTGGAAGCCAAACAGAATATGCCAGGGTAAATTCCCGCCAGTGAGCTGCGTGAAGGGATGATAATCAACAAAGATCAAATCCGCCGCCGCGCCCTCTGCAACCTGGCCCACCGGCAAGCCGTCAAACAGCTCGGTGACTAAGGCAGCGTTGTTTTCCACCGCCAACCGGGTCACTGTATAGCCGCCCATTCGCTGAGGATCTCGGTGATAGATTTTGTGCAGCAGGTAGGCTTCCTTCCACTCCTGCCACATCGTGTTGGAAAAGCCATCATTCCCCATGCCCACCCGCATGCCCGCTGCCAGCATATCCTCCACGGGAGCTACACCAACTGCATTGTTCATATTCGAGCGCGGCTGGTGGGTAACCCAGGTTTGGGTTTCTGCCAGGCGGGCAATTTCTCCCTCATCCAGGTGAATGCCATGGGCAAGGATCGATTCAGGCCGCAAAATCCCAAATTGATCCAGGCGGTGCACGACCCGCTTGCCAGAAGTCTCCAGGCTGAAGACCTGGTCTGCCATGCCCTCAGCCGCGTGGATGTGGAA
>DKFH01000104.1 GCA_002452315.1 Anaerolineaceae bacterium UBA6801
CGCGTTATCTACGTAGGTCACGCTTTCAGCGTGACACCACCCTACCCCTCTCCCGCTCGGAGACCCAGTAAAACGGACCCTCGAAGGTGATTTCGATCACGTCACTCTGATCAGTAAATTTATTCTCTTCGTTATTGGTGTTCATGCTGGCTTGCCTCCTCGACCCATGCCCTGCCACCTTACATAATCTTGCCGCCTGATTCTGCATGCCGATAGTCAGCAAGCATGTTGCCACTTCTGGCTCAGTAATAATCCAGGTTATCTGCCATGGTTGGCAATATACTCATTTCTGCAGTGGGAGCAGACATAATGCCTGGTAGCTGGATCTTTCTTCAAATTCCCCCCACAGGATGGACAAACCAGTGAGACCAATTTTTCCACCTTTGGTTCTTGGAAATGTTCAACCGCTTTACGACCTTGATCAGGATCAACCTGTTTCAGACGGGGTTGTTGGTTCGCCTGAAAAATTCCAGACTGCGAACCCTTTTTTCCCCAGCGAGACCCCCGCGGCGTATTTTTTTGGAGCTCGTCGATACCGAGCTCCCGCCGATGGTCGCTCAGTGCGCCCCCCACAAACGCATGATAGTGCGAGTGGTTTGCCAGCTTACGATGTGCGTTCATCACTCGTGGGTCTTCCGAGACGTCCTTGGTGGTGAACACATCCCCCAGATCCTTGACCACTTGCTTCAAGACCCTGACCGAAATAAGTTTTCTGCTCATAGGATGACTCCCTTGATTAGACTTAAAGTGCCGATCCCGCTTGAGATTGGGCTTCAACCCATGCCCTGCCAGACTCCGTAATTTCCCACACACCCCGTGGGGAATTTGATGCCAAATAGCCCTCTTGCACCAGTTTCAACCGCGCCCATTGGGCATTATTCCGCCATCGTATGACATAAGGATCAGAAGGAATGGTTTGATAATCATAAGTGTTCAACTGGTCTTTCATCATCCCCTCAACCAGGTCCAATACCTCGCTCACCCGACCCGAGCCCCCCAGCTGGACCAATGCCTGGGTGATCGGCAGGTGAAACGCTTCATTGGGCGTTCGTAAGCCCTGTTTGAGCGGCTTTGTCATGGTTCGCTTAACAAGTGTCTTCTTTGGGGTTTTTGGCGTTGGCTGAACCGCTATGTGAACCCATTCCTCCTGTAGCGCTTTCACTTTTGCCTGTAAAGCCAGCACTGCTTCTGCCTTGGCGATCACCTCACGCGCTTGGGCGTAATCCTTGGTTTGCATCAGCTGTGCGCCCTGTTGATTGAAGTGTGTGACAATCGCGTCCAATTCTTCTAAAAGCATATCAAAGGCAGGGATAATATTTCTATCGACCATGTTTACACCATACCTTTCTTGATCGCTATTTCTATCACGAACCCAACTGCTCAATAATGTAATATTGATCCTTCGGAAATTGATCAATCAGGAACTTCATCAACCTAAATTTATCCTCTGTCAGGGCTTTAAATTCTGCTGTGTTTAATCCCAATTGCCTGGTGCATTTATCCGCAACTGTATGGACAGATTTCAGCCCTCTCCGATCAGCAACCTGTTGAATTGCTTCGTTGTAATCTCTTCCATTATGATAGATTTCAAGGCACACTTCAATGATCTGCTCTAACGCCACAGACCTGTCTTCGGGATCTAGCTCTTTCTCGGGAAATCGGATCACTGATTGTTTTTCAGTCCTTTTCTGAGATAACACTTCCTCCGACTGCGCTTCTGCCCATGCCCTGCCAGACACCGTAATCTCCCACACACCCCGTGGGGAATCCGATGCCAGATAACCCTTTTGCACCAGTACCAAGCGTGCCCACTTTGCTGTATTGCGCCAACGGGGTTCATTTGATGACTTCAGAGGTCGATAATCATGTTCCGTCAGGATCGGCTGAACATGTTTTTCCATACGGTCCAAAACATCTGATACTCTCCCAGCACCGCCCATTTCAATCAGCGTTTTCAATAAAGGCAATTTGAAAGCATCCTCAGGTGTCCGCAACCCTTTTCCCAGGCGAGCCGTCGGTGTTGGCTTAGGTTGTTGTGGTTTTCTAACTGGCTTTTTCCCAGGCTTCACTGACAGTTTACGCCACTCATCTTGCAATGATCGGACTTTGTCACGGATGTTGTTAATCGTCTCAACTTTCTCGATCAACGCCCGCGCATCATCATACTTTCCCCCCGTAAGTAGCTGCGCACCTTCTTGGTTCAATCCCTCGACAACAGCTTCCATTTCATCCAACAACATCTCAAAAGCGGGGATGACCTCATGGTTTTGCATGTGAATCTCCTCCTTTTAGAAGCAATTATTAATACCTTCCAAGAACTCACTCAAGTTCACAATCTTCAATATCACACAAATGCGCCAGACGTGGATAACGCCGAGCATACCAGGTTTCAACTTCTTTGATGTCGGACTCATCTAACCCGAACAACTCATAAACCATCAAATCAATCTCTTTTTGTTCATTCTGAAGATAATCATAAAAAGGTTGTTTCTTTTGTTTGTTAATTATTTTATGAACTAGATGATTTATATCTGAATTATTATTTAACGGGAAAATAATATCTTTGACATCATCAATTCCATAATTTACAGTATGGTTGATAAAAACCCTTGATTGATACTTGATAAATTTCGAAGTGAGAATTCCCAACTGAAATTCAATATCAAGGATCTCACAAAATATTCCTGAGGACCCATGATCAAAAGGACCAGATAGCCCAATCCTAAAAGTTGGACTGTAAACTCCAGCCCACGAAAAGCTTATTCCTTTTATGAAGTAGTAATTTTTATTTTGAAATCTCGAACATAGTCTACTGCTTCCCGTCCCATCTCGTTGTCTTATCGTTAGAGTATTTAATCTACTTACTGATGTGGTGCTCCAATCGATAAAGAAATTTGGCGGAACATAATAATTTGGCAGCCAGCCCGCCTCTGTATCGCTGGCGCCGCCTTTATCATAAGGCACAATGTATCTGCCGCCAAACCAGCGATCGTCATCAAAATTTTTCTCATCTCTGGTTTTATGAATGCCTTTCTCAATCACTTTCATGCGGCGTTCTTGATTATTCGCAATTTTCTCAAGATCTTCATCGGTTAATAAAAATTGCCGAAATTTTTCAATATTGCGGTAGCGGCTGCCAGATTCAGGTGTTTGATATAAATAAGCACTGTTCTGACCTGTCGCCAGCCCTTGTTTGATATCAGCAATGTCACCAAATCGAACCAATTCAATTGTTCTGTTATTGAATTGGATTTGTCTAACAGGAACTCGTTGCCCCTCGATTTCCACAACACTTTCATTGTTATCCGTATCATTCATCAACAAGAACAGCTTAGCGCTGCCCACAAAAATCGGTACATTCGAATTCTTGAAGATCAACGTCTGGTCATAAGCGTAAACAGCATACGCTGGCGTAGATTGCCCAATATGATCATCCAGGTTGTAGAGCAAACCTCGCAGGTGTTCAACATTCTCACGTGTGGACAAATTGGTCAAATCCGCTGCAATCAGGCGGCTTTTTTCCACCTGACGATTGGTGACCAATATAATGCAAGGGTTAACCACGGCTTCAAAACAATCCTGATGCAGCTTGATGACTTTATGCAGTTGTTTTTCCAGCACCTGAGCTCGTAAGGCTTTGTGTGTTTTGATCGTCAGCCAGGTATCAGAAACAATATACGACATCACCCCGCCTGGTTTGATGAAACGCTTCAGCGCAGTAGAAATAAAAACCCCATAACTGTCACGGTTGCCTAACCCATGCCAATCACGGATATCCCGATCAATTTTCACCCCGTAGGGTGGGTTGGCGATCACAATATCAAAACCGCCTACCCGTTCTCCATTGTCATCAACTCGGTCAAACACCTCTGAAAAGTGAAAGTCGGGTTTAAATAGCTTGTAAGTACCATCCTGTATTCTTTGCTCCAGACGGTCAATTTTTTGCGTAATTTCTGCGATACGTGTTTCAGCGTTCCTTAATTGCCTGTTTTTGATTTGCGCCAGCACCTGTTCACGATACTTTTCAAGCACGGCATGGATCAGTTGACTCTCCAGTCCATCAAACTGATCTTTCAACCGATTTCTGACTGTTTCATCACTGGATTGGTAAAAGCGGTCTTTAATATCGATCATCTGAGCTTTGATCGCTTCAAATTCACTTTCACTTTGCAGCCAATCGATCTGCCCAACCTCTCTTTCATTGAAAATATCAATATCATCAATTTTTTCCTGTAAAGAATTACCCACGCGGAATTGAAAATCGAGGTTTGGCAAGGGTTCTGCCAGAGTCTTGTCATAATCCACAATCAATGCCAGCCACAACCGTAATTTTGCCACTTCTATTGCGCCTGGATCGATATCCACACCATAGAGATTGTTCTTGATCAATGATTTTTTAAGCGCAACCTCGTTGATGTTCACACCCACGCGCACATTCAGGCGTTTGCGCAAGTCAATCAGCACCTGCATCATTTCCACAGGGAACGCGCCTGACCCCACGGCAGGGTCGAGCACCTTGATATCCTCCAATTTTGCATCACAGTGCCTGATTTGATGGGCTGATAACACGGAAACATCACCATCATTTAAGATAATCGGGTCCAAAATTGTGCGAGAAATGCCCGTCTCATTGCACAAGAACTGGCTGAGGGCATCTTTGACCATAAAATGCACAATTTCACGAGGCGTGTAAAAAGTCCCCCGCTGATTGCGTTCCTCTTCCGCCAGGGTGTTTTCAAATACTTTCCCCAGCATCTCTGGGTCAATCGACACCTCCTGGTCATCAGGTGAGTTTTCGTCAACAGTGAAGTTATAGGCTTCAAAGAAATCCAGGATGATCTCACGCATGAATTTGTCAGAAAAGAGGATAAACTTGCCCTCTTTTTCCATTTGTGCCTCTAACTCGCTGTGTTCAAACAAACCGCCATTCAGATAAGGTGTGTTTTGATATTGTGCTCTAACTTCGGGTGGTCGCTCATGGGGCTGTTTGGCAAATACATCAAAGAAGAGCGGTTTAAACACATCCAGATACAAATTGTTGTTTGATCGGTCTTCAACAATCCTGCGAATGTAATCACTGCGGTCTTCGATCCAGCCTTTCCGCAGCAGAAAATACAGGAAGATGATCCGCCCGAGGAAATTTAAAGTGAATTTCTTAATCTGTTCCTGGTATTCCTCATCATCATATTTAGATTTAAGCCACACACAAACCGTGTGTTTATTCTGCGTTTCAAACTCTGTGCGAGTTCGATCAAATACCTCGCGAAATTCCCTGAAGAATTTACTAGTCACCCGTTCCACCGAGAAGGCGTCTTTGATGCTCTCCAGCGAAGAAAAATCCCCTTCACCGATGCGCTGGATGAAGGTTTTATTGGTCAGCTGTGGGCTGACGAAATAGGTAAAGCGGCGAAAATCAGATGACTTTGCTTTGGTGCCCAAGTAAGTTTGATACACCAGTGAAAACCGAAAAGCCCCATTTTCACCAATGAACACAAAGATGCCCGCATCCACGCCCATATCCTGGATTACCTTTTTTGCCAGGTCATACTGGGCTTTCTTCCCGCTGCGCTCAGAAAGTTCTCGGGTGACGTTAAATGCGCATACAATCATATGGTCAATCAACCCAAAGGGGATCTCCCCCAGCTTGATACCCTGTGTAAATTGGTCTCGATCGTAATCGGTCAGCTGTTCTTGTTTGCGTTGGAACAGCGACGTGCGGTCTTGAAAGAAGCGCGCAATGGTGTTGTGGTTAACGTCATGAATGAGGTCGGTGAGTATTTTTGAGGTCATGGTGTTTGATTTTCTATAGCGATAATGATGTGTGGTTTGAGCTGGTCCCGATCGTCTTTGATGGGTTTGAGGTAATTTTCACCCAGTTCCTTTTGAAGGGCTGCCAGGTCTTTTTCAAGTCCTTTGAGCTTTTTAGCGTTCAGCGTTTCCAGGTTAGCGATCCGCCGCAGGGTAAAGTCGGGCAGCGTGCCGTAATCGAGGATGTCCTCCAGCAGCGTGTAGATGAAGTCGCGATACGGCTTGAGCTGTTCGTAATCCCGTTGGATCAACGTCTTCAAGTTGTTGATCGCCTTCTTCTCAATGCTCTGGGGTGTGAGGGGTTGATAGCCTGGCTCCTTGACCTGCCTGGCATCCAGGTAGTGATCCCAGAACCCTTCGCTGAGCGCTAAACCCGCTGCATCGTAAGCACATTCGATCTTCGGCAGGGCATCTTCGAAGGTCAGCGAAAGCGTCTCGCCATCCTGCTCAGGGTCATATTGAACCCCCTGGATATACAGCCTGCCTTTTTTAAAGAACACTAGCAGCTCGTCCCTTTCACCTGCCTTTGCCACCTTCACCCGCGGCGGAAAATCCAGCAAGGCTTCCGCCAGCTCAGGGTACTCAGCTTCAATGGCCAGGTAGCGTTTGAGCACGCTGGTATAGAAGGATTCGGCTTCCAATTCGTCAGGGTTCTGGCGGATGCGGTCATACAATGCTGCCGCTGAGGGGCTTTCATCGACATCGAAGATTTTGGCATCCTCGCCTAACACCTCGTGGATCAGGAACATCTTATTGCAGGCAATCTCACGGGATTTGACCAGCGTGGCACCTTTCTCGGTGGGGAAGAAATTGACAATGAACAGTTCTTCGAACACTTTTTTGCTGATGCGGTTGATGCGCCCCACCCGCTGGATCACCCGCACGGGGTTCCAGGGGATGTCATAATTGATCACCATGCCTGCTCGGTTGAGGTTGTACCCCTCAGAGATGCGGTCCGTGGAGAGCAGCACATCATAGTCGTCCGCTGGATCCAAATGGGAAGCGTCAAAATTAGCGGCGATCTTCTGGTTGAGCGTGTTCGATAGGTTCCCTCGTACCACCAGCATGCGGTCACCGAAGGATGCTTGCAGGGCGTCTTCCAGGTGGCTGACGGTATCGGCGTACTCCGAGAAGATCACAATCTTGCGCTTGGGCTCGCCCTGTTTAGGCGGGGTGGTTAATACGCGCGTCATGTTTTGGATCAGACAGCCTGATTTGGGGTCTTCTGCCACCAGGTCCATCCCCTCAAGCTGGCTGATGATGTGCTCAAACATGGCTAAATCAGAACGAATATCCTGGATGAATTGATCGCGGAATGCGAAGGCACTCAGGTCATAAATGCGGTGATTCTTCGGGTAGGTGCCTTTGAGTAATTCAGTTTCGTAGTCCTCCAGGTATCTTTCGATCACTTCTTCATCTTCTTCATAGATTTTTTCCATCAACGCGCGATCCATGATGTACTTACCCAAGGTCTCGATGAAGGTCAGGGCATTCTCGTTGATGCGCTTAAACCGCATGATCGATTGCTGGAAGGCGCCAAAGGAGCTTTCAAAGCGTTTGACCATCAAGCGGCGCATGAAGTCAAACAGGTTGCGCTGCTGTTGGAACTCAAAGTTTTCTTCAGCAGTGAATTCATCCTTTTTTGCGGTTTCATAGATAAAGGGTTGATAGATAGCGCCCTTAAACTGTCCACCTTCCTCTGGCAATCCAAAATACTGGGTGATAATCTGGTCATAAAAAGCGGACTGTTCAGGTGACAGCTCAAAGAACCATTCTTTGGGGTCCGCAATCTTAGACAGGTCCTTGACCTCTTCGGCATAGAAGGGGTTGTTTTGCAGGTCAAGGCGGTTCCTGCGGATGGTGACGGGCTGGATCACGTGGCGGATCTGGGCTGCCAGGTACCTGGAACGCGCTGTGACCTCGGTCGGGTCAATCCCGCTTTCGCCAAACAGGGTTTGATAATGCGCTTCTGCCCTTGCCCTGTTTTCGGGGTTTGGTGAGTTATGGTTCTTTTTAATGTAAGACAGGCGATCGAAGGTCGTCTTGTACGACCTGAACATCGCCAGCAAGTTGCTCTCCAGGGTGATGGTCGACTTTTTGGGTGTGATGAACAATTTCAGCAGCGAGAGGATATCCCCTGGGCGGTTGTTGAAGGGGGTCGCTGTCAGGAGAATGACGATCTTATCTCTGCAGATATTCCTCAGTAGCTCATACCCCTTGGTATCCTGGTTGCGGAAACGATGCACCTCATCAACGATCACCACCTCGATTTCTTCGACGCGCTGAACAAACTCAGCCGTATTCTCCAGGTCGCCAACGGAGCGCACTTCCCATTGCGGAAGCTGGAATTGTTCCAGGTACATGCGCCAGCCGCTGGTCTTATTGTGGTCACCCATCAACCCTGGCGGGCAGATCACCACCCCGCGCTTGCCGAGCTGGTGGGCGATGGCGCAGGCGATAATCGTCTTGCCCAAACCGACCACATCCGCCACCACCACGCCACCATGATTTTTGATGATCGCCAAGGCTTGTTGGACAGCATCCAGTTGATACTGGTAAGGGATATAGCCGTTCTTTTCAAGCAGGTATTTAAGGGAAGGTGCGATTTTCTCTTGATCGAAACTGTCTAAATAGGTTTTTAGGGTCAGTGCATAGGCTTCAAAGGGCGTGATCTGGCGCACCATGGTACCCTTTTCAATCACCCTGACCAATTCCTTTTTGACCGCGTCATCTTCGGTGATCTTGATAGCGTCTTCCCACAGATCGTCAAAATACGCTTCGGTCTCTTCAATGCCAAAGTCGCGGATCTGGACATTAAATTCAGCCTGCGTCGTCAGGGCAGGTCTGGTCAGGTTGCTGCTGCCCGTGATGAACAGCTTGTTGGCAAACACGCTTTCCTGGTCAATAAAGAAATAGATCTTGGCGTGGTTGGGTTCACGGGTTTTACGGATGATCAGCCGCTCATCTCGGATCATCTCAATGAAGAACGTGACTTGTTCGTAAAATTCTTGGGAGTCAAATTCTTCACCCCTCAGGGAGAGGCGCACAGACTTAAAAAAACGATCTGTCTTCTCGGCATCCGATTGTGTACCATCATCGTCGCCATACTCGATCAGGCGGAAATTGAGCTGGTCCACATTCATGCCGACCAGGATTTTCAAGATGGAGTCGGGATGGTTGCGCAATCCCTGGTAGAGTTCGCGGATGCCTGAAAAGTAGAAAAACCCCACCAGGAATTTCATTTCCTCGCTGTTTTCAACCAGTTCCAAAAGGCGGGTCCGTAAAGATGCTCCCCCTTCATTGGTGATGAAGTTGCTGACCATAAGTGTATTAATCCTCCCGAGAAGTCCTTAGTTTGATTATAGCCGATCTTAAACCGAACTCGGTGATAATTTTCTATCTTTCCCACGACCTGCCTTAACCTGAAGCGCCTTTATTATCCCCGCAGCGTCGGAGACTCCTGGAGCATCGAAGACTCCCGCAGCGAAGCGACTGGGAACCGTCCTGTAAGGAGACGGAGAAGCGGAACCCCTGAAACGCAGTGGAAGGGGCTGCAGCGCCAGCGACTGGGAACCGTCCTGGAAGGAGACGGAGCTAAGGTCGAGACGGGGCAGCGAAAGGGATCAGCTTATACCCCTCACAACATCCGCATCCCGCCCAACCACCGCATCTGCGCAATCCGCTTCAGCAACGCCTTCCCGTCCCCCCATCACTCATCCGCGTCATCCACACGGTAGATATTCTCCTCAGCCCATTCGCGGATGGTTTTCGTAAATTGGTCATATTGATTCTGATTAGCCCTGGCAACCACCCGGCTCAATAACTTCGATAATTCCGGGTCCTTTCCAACAGCTGAGGACCCTGTCGACGATACCCCCAACGCTTCAGCTAAAGCAGCCACAATCCACTGGTTAAGGCTGACGCCATCCATCTCGGCTGCATCAGCAATCTTTCGGTGAAGGGACTTCGGCACACGCACCACAAACTTACCTGAATAATCCTCATCCCCACGCGGCTCTGGTACTGGCGCACCATGCTCCAGGGCAGATTCCACCCATCCTGCCATGGCGTCATCGATCATGATCATCGCCTCCTCAGGGGTCTCACCCTGGCTCATGCAGCCCGGAAGTTCTTTGATGCGCACAAACCAGCCCCCTTCTGGCTCAGGGATCAACTCACGGGTATAGGCCAAACCAAGATAATACTCAAGTGTCTTTTCCATGACCTCAACCTGCCTCATCTAAATCTTCCAATACATCTTCAATCGCAACCACAACCTGCCGGATCAAGTAACTTTTTACTGGAGACCGGACCGGTATCGTCAGGGTTGGACAACCTGCCTTAATATAAATTGCATGGCTGCCGTGTGTCCGATCGCGTGTATAACCACACCACAGCAGGATGCGCTCCAGCTCCTCAAAACGCAGATCCCTTGGCAGCCCTAACAAACGACGCAAAAGCTTTTCTTTCTTGCTCACTCATCCCTCAATATAGTATCATATGTAGTATCATTTTGCAAGATAGCGCTTAAATATTATTATTTCTTATGGGTATTTTAATCGTTTTTTGGGCTGGAAGTTTAAACCCATTATTTGATACCTCACCGGTCCCCCACCTCCCGTCCTAGCCTGAAGCACCATCAAGGTGCATCAGGCATACGCAGATCTCATGAGAGATCTGCGCAGCCAGCATTTATCTGAAGCGCTGTTATTATCCCCGCAGCGTCTGAGGCTCCTGGAGCATCGAAGACTCCCGCAGCGAAGCGACTGGGAACCGTCCTGTAAGGAGACGGAGAAGCGGAACCCCTGAAACGCAGTGGAAGGGGCTGCAGCACGAAGTGCGAGACGGAGCAGTGGAGCGGGACCAACTACCTGCTACGAAGTCCCCGAAGCGGAGCGGAGCGGGACCAGCTACCAACTACCAGCTACCAACTTTTCCCTGCATTGCCGCTTGTGGCAGAAAAACGCCGCTTTTCGCCGCTTTTAACGGATTGAAAACCCGCGCGCTTCATGGTATCCTCTTATTAAACTAGTACTTATGTTCTATACTCACACAAACGCACCGAGGAAGGAGCTTAAAATATGTCGGTAGGAACAAACGTGCCCGCTAAAACAACCCAGCCGGGGCCCAGAAAGCGCGGCGGGCAAGCTGAAGCGGATTTTATTATCCCCGGAGCGCAGCGAAGTGGGACAATCCGCCTCAGCGATGTGCCGCACACATCGGTGTGCGGCCAGCATGGCTTCTACGCCAAAAACTTCTCCCTCGCCGAACGCCGCGGCCTCCAGGCGGTTGAGGGCGTGATCCTCGGGGATGAGATCGGCCTGCTGCGGGTGCTGATTAGGCGCTCAAGCTGAAGCGGACTCAATCCGCCTCAGCAACGTGCCGCACACATCGGTGTGCGGCCAGAGCAGATGCAGGCCAGCCAGGGTGTAGCGCTGAATGAATCAGCGCAAGCTGAAGCGGACTCAATTCGCATCAGCTTAGTGCCGCACACATCGGTGTGCGGCCCGAACCTGGCGGTGGTCAGCGAGGCCATGCTGCGCTTGTGCTGAAACGAAGTGGAACCCCCGAAACGGGGTGGAGGGGGCTGTCTCCTGCGCACCGACCACATGCTCGGCGGTGCGGAAAGCAGCACGCTCAAGCTGAAGCGGACTTTATTATCCCCGGAGCGCAGCGAAGTGGGACAATCCGCCTCAGCGATGTGCCGCACACATCGGTGTGCGGCCAGCGCAGTTTAACCTCGCCATTCAAGAATTTGCCGAAGAGCTGGGCCTCGATGAAGCCTGAGCCATCTCGTTATTCGTTTCGGTTCGTTTTTATTTGGAACGAAGTGGAACTCTTAAAGCTAAGCGTACCATTCACCATTCACCATTCACCATTCACCATTCACGAACTTACAGAAGAGCTGGGCCTCGATGAAGCCTGAGCCATCTCTTTATTCGTTTCGGTTCGTTTTTTTTGGGAACGAAGTTGAACACCTGAAGCAAATTGTTTATCTGAACGCAAACGACCAGGAGCTAAAAGCCCCCCCCTCAGGGGGGTTTGGGGGGTCACCTCCCCCTCACCAGCCCGGGGATCTCCTCCGGTGCGCGGGCCACGCGCACCCCGGCTGCCTCCAGCGCGGCCGCCTTTTCCCCCGCGGTGCCCCGGCCCCCCGCAATGATCGCCCCGGCGTGCCCCATGCGCGTGCCCTCCGGCGCGGCCATCCCGGCGATGAAGCCCACCACCGGCTTGGTCATCTCCCGGGCGATATACTCCGCCGCCAGCTCCTCATCGCGCCCGCCGATCTCGCCGATCAGCACCACCGTGTCCGTGTTCGAGTCCCCCTCGAAATACGACAAAACCTCCACAAAATCCGCCCCGATGATCGGGTCGCCCCCGATGCCCACGCAGGTGCTCGTGCCCAGCCCCGCCAGCTTCAGCGCGTGCACCACCTCGTAGGTCAGCGTCCCCGAGCGCGACACCACGCCCACGTTCCCCGCAAAGGTGATCTCCCCGGGGATGATCCCCACCCGGGTGTGCGGCGGCGAGAGGATGCCGGGCGTGTTCGGCCCCAGCAGGCACACCCCCTGCCGCGCGAGCATGTAGCGCACCGTCAGCATGTCCTTAACGGGGATGCCCTCGGTGATGCACACGATCAGCCCCACGCCGGCGTCAGCCGCCTCCAGGATCGCATCCGCGGCAAAGCGCGCCGGCACAAAGACGATGCTGGCGTTTGCGCCGGTCATCTCCACCGCTGCGTGCACCGCATCGAACACGGGCACCTTGCCGTCCAGCACCCATTCGCCGCCCTTGCCGGGGGTCACCCCCGCCACGATATTGGTGCCGTAATCCAGCATGGCCTGGGCGTGAAAGGTGCCCTCATGCCCGGTGATGCCCTGCACCACCAGCCGCGTGTCACCGTTGACCAAAATGCTCATTCCGTCACCGCCTGTTCGGACCGGGCGATGGCCAGCTCGGCCGCCTCGCTCAGGGTGTGGGCCGTCTCCAGCCGGGCGTCCGCCAGAATGCGCCGGCCTTCGTTCTCGTTGGTGCCCGCCAGACGGATCACGAAGGGCACCTCCGTTTCGATCTCCTCCAGGGCTGCCCGGATGCCGAGGGCTACCTCGTCGCAGCGGGTGATGCCCCCGAAGATATTGACCAGCACCGTGCGCACCTGGGGGTCGGAGAGCAGGATGCGCAAGGCCGCCGTCACCCGTTCTGAGCTGGCGCCGCCGCCAATGTCGAGGAAGTTGGCCGGCCGGCCCCCTTTGTGCTGGATGATGTCCATGGTGGCCATGGCCAGCCCCGCCCCGTTGACCATGCAGCCGATATCGCCTTCCATTTTGATGTAGGCCAGGCCGAACTTGCGCGCTTCGGTCTCTTCGGGTGCCTCGGCGGAGAGATCACGCATATCAAAAAAGGCAGGGTGCCGGAAGAGGGCGTTGTCATCGATGATCATCTTGCCGTCCAATGCCAGCAGGCGCCCCTCGGTGGTGATCACCAGGGGGTTGATCTCGGCCAGGGTGGCGTCGAGATCCTGGTAGGCCTGGTAGAGGTTGAGGGCGATGGCGATGAAGGTCCGCCACAACCGGCGGGGGATTTCGACCTCAGCGGCCAGGTTGCGTGCCTGGAAGTCGCGCAGCCCCAGCAGGGGGTCCACCGCCACCCGGGCGATTCTTTCAGGCGAGGCCTCGGCCACCCGCTCGATATCCACGCCGCCCTCCGCGCTGGCGATCACCAGCGTCTCGGCGTGCTCGCGGTCGACCGTCATCCCGAAATACAGCTCCTGCTGGATGTTGATGGCCTCTTCCACCAGCAGCCGCCGCACAGGCAGACCCCTGATGCGCTGCCCGAGGATCTTGGAGGCCTCCTCCTCCGCCGCGTCCGGTGTGTGCACCAGGCGGATGCCGCCGGCCTTGCCACGTCCGCCGGCCAGCACCTGGGCCTTGAGCACCACCGGGCCGTGCAGCTCCTCAGCAATCAGCTTGGCTTCTTCAGGGGTAGCGGCCAGCCGCCCCTGGGGGATGGGGATGTGATGTTCGGTGAAAATTTCCTTGGATTGATACTCGTGTAGGCGCATAAGGTCTGGTGAGGGACTCCGAGTTGTCAAGACAATTATACCATGGATGTGATGCGGGCTCTGTGGCGGGGACAGTGAAGGGTAAATTGGGTATTGGGTAGCAGGTATTCGGTAACAGGAATTAGGTGTTGGGAAATCCGCGGCGTGCCACGTAGGTCATGCATGGTTGCCATGCCACCTGCCTTGCCAAAAAGACCTTCACAGATGGATAGATCTCATAAAAACGTCACGCTTGAAGCGTGACGCCTAATACCTACTTCCTATTACCTACTTCCTATTACCTACTTCCAAATCCCTACTTCCAAATCCCTACTTCCAAATCCCTGATCCCTTAAAACAAGATACCCCGCGCGGGCAGGGTATCCTGTAAACATCAACGATCCTGCGTACAGCTTATCCCTTCAGAAATTCCTGCAGGGCTTCCTTGCTAATGCGGTAGGCCGAGCCAATCTTGCGGGCCTGCAAGTCGCCAGCCTCAATGGCGGCCACCACATCCTCCGCAGCCACCTTTAAGAACTGGGCCGCTTCAGCAGGGGTCATCACATCGGGCATCACAGCCGCCCCGCTTGCCGCTGGGGCCCCACCCTGGGGCTGCCCGGTCTGGCTGAGGGATTGGCTGAGCACATTGCCAATTCCCATCCCGGCGCCGATCCCGGCCGTCAGGCCTGCGCCGCCAGCCGGGTTTTGGGCGGCGTCGCGCATGGCGTCCGCAGCCTGGAGCTGGGTATAGGTCTGCATATCGAGCATACCCATTGCCCGCAATTCCTCGGCCGATTTCTCAGAGGGCCGCAAGTTGCCGATATAGAACGACTTGAGGTCCAAACCGATGGCCCTGAAGTCATCCTGGGCCTTGGCACGCACGCTAGCCGAGAGCTCATTGGTCAGGCCGATCAGCTCGAGCACGTTGCTCTTGGCCGTCGTCTCACCCAGCAGGTCAGAAAGTTTGGCCAGCAGCATCACGCGCAAGCGGTTTTCAATATCGCTGGTGCGGTAGTAGCCCTGCGCACCGACGATTTGCGTCACAAATTGCTGCGGGTCAGCCACCTGGAAGCTGTAGGTGCCAAAGCCCTGCAGCAGCGCCACGCCCAACCCCACGCCAGGGTTGCGCACGATGATCGGCTGCGGGGTGCCCCACTTCTGATCGGCAAACTCCTTCATCGAGACGTAAAACACCTCAGCGGTGAAAGGGGTCCGGTCGCCAAAAGCCTTGCCGACAACGTTGATCAGCAGCGGGATGTTGGCCGTGGAGATCGTGTGCCGGCCGGGGCCGAACACGTCCAGCGCCCGCCCGTCTCGCATGAAGACCACGTTCTGCGCCTCGCGGACGATGACCTGTGAACCGATCCGCAGGTCGGCGATGCCGGTCTCCGGGAAACGATGCACGATCTCATCCGTCATCTCTTTGGGATATTCAACAACATCAAAAATTCTAGCCATATTCGTTCACTCCAATTTCTAATCTACAAGCAGATCCAATCGATAACCAGTAACGGGTCAGGCGATGCCGCGCATCACTTCGCTGCGCTTATTGAAGGCATCCACACATTGCTGGCTGACGGTCACTAGGTGCCGGATGGCAGCGTCCAAACCCTCCGTCCCGATGGAGGTTTCAACGTTATCCACAGCCGAGCGTACGCTGTCGGATAGCTCCAGCAGGGCATAATCATATTGATAAACTTGGTTAAGCTGTTCCTCTTTGATCTTGATCGCATCAAAGATGCCCGCATAGCCGTAGGATGCAGTCCGTACCCGGTCTGTAAACTGGCGCAGCTTAATGGCGGCGTTTTCCAGGCCCCCCACAGCAGACAGTTCACCCTGATCCACCAGCTCGCGCTGCAAGCTGGACACACGCTGATTGAGCGTATCAAACTCATCGGCGATCTTATCGCGCAGCAACTTGTCGGACATGCGCCGATCGCCGCGTTCGATATAACCTTTGAAGCCCGGGATTTTGGCCAGAATCTTCTTGAAGAAATCCTGCTGCCCGGTCACTTGCTCTAAAATATCGCCCATAGTTCCTCCGTTTCTAAAAGATCAGTGAATCGTGATTAATCACATTTTCCAAGCATAGTTATTATACAAAGTAAACCATCCGTCAGCAATAGATTATATACGGATATTGCCAGTTGCCTGAAACAGTTTAATGACTCCACTGAAAAAACGAC
>DKFH01000165.1 GCA_002452315.1 Anaerolineaceae bacterium UBA6801
GAGGAAGTCGAAGATCTTGCCGAAGCGGAATTGCTTGAGGAGTCTGTAGAAGCGGAAACGGATCCTGAGCAACCGGTGGCAGAAAAAGAAACTAACCAGGAACCTCTCGCAGAAGAACAAGAAATTTAAAAAGAAATATTGATCCAATAATATAAAAGAAGGTGAAAATGTTCAACAAAGATATTAACTCACTGATCCCTATGGTCGTAGAGACCTCTGGTGCCGGGGAAAGAGCTTACGATATTTATTCATTACTCCTCAAGAATCGGATTGTGTTCTTGGGGACGGCTATCAACGACCAGGTTGCAAACCTGGTGGTGGCACAGTTACTGTATCTGAGCCGTGAAGACGCTGAAAGCGGCATCCAAATGTATATCAATTCGCCAGGTGGACAGGTTTATGCCGGAATGGCTATCTACGATACCATGCGCATGATCCCCAACAAGATCAGCACGGTTGCGGTGGGTGTGGCGGCCAGCTTTGGCACGGTGTTGCTGGCAGCAGGCACTAAAGGTCAACGATACGCATTGCCCCATGCCACCATTCATATGCATCAGCCATTAGGCGGCGCCCAGGGTCAGGCCTCGGATATTGAGATCCAGGCCAAGGAGATCCTGCGTCTGAAAGAGCGCATCAACGCCATCCTGGCGGAAGCGACTGGTCAAACTGAAGAGGCTATCATCCGGGATACCGAGCGCGACTTTTACATGAGCGCAGAGCAGGCTGTTGAATACGGACTGGTGGACAAAGTCCTGGAACCGCCAGTGAAATAGCACTGGACAATGTTGAAACATATCATGCCGGAATGCCTTCAGGTTTCCGGCATTTTTTTCAGGAGAAACAATGATTTCTAACCACCTGCACAACATCAAAGGTCTGATCATCGATATGGACGGTGTTTTGTGGCATGATACCGTGCCACTGGGCGATCTGCCGGCTATTTTTGATCGCATCCAGGCATCAGGATTGAAGGTGATTCTGGCCACCAATAACGCCACCCGCACGATAGATGAATACCATCAAAAGTTACGCGGCTTTGGCGTTGCACTGGAGGATTGGCAGGTGATCAACAGCGCCCAGGCTGCCGGGATGTTCCTTCAAGAGCAGTACCCGAACGGTGCAAAGGTGTTTGTGGTAGGGCAGCCCAGTTTAAAGGCGACGTTAGCTGATTTGGGCTTCACGATTACGGCCGATGATGACATGACAGCAGAAGTGGTAGTGGGGTCTTTGGACTATACTGTGACCTACGAAAAGCTTAAACACGCCTCGCTTTTGATTCAGGCGGGTTGTGATTTTGTAGGGACCAACCCGGATGTCACCCTGCCCACACCACTTGGTTTTATTCCTGGCGCCGGAACCATCATCGGTGCTTTAGAAATTGCTTCTGGGAAGTCTGCGAAAATTGTTGGCAAACCCGCACCTGTGCTGTATGAGGTTGCGTTAAAGCGGCTGCAATTGGCGCCAGGAGAGACCCTGGCGGTTGGTGACCGTTTGGAAACCGATATTGCCGGGGCGCAGGCGGCTGGTATGCACACCGCGCTGGTGCTCAGCGGTGCTTCAACCAGGGCTCAAGCGGAAGCATTTCAACCGCCACCGGAAATTATTGCCCAAGATCTCACAGAATTGATCTTCGAATGAACCTAAAAAAACCGCTAATTTACGATCTCTCCTTAACTGAGCTGGAGAATTGGTTCTCTTCCCAGGGAGAACCCAAGTTCAGAGCAAAACAGATTTGGGTGGGCCTGTACCAAAACTTCCGGTCGGAAGCGGGTGAGATCACAACCCTGCCGAAAGCCTTGCGTGAAGTGCTGACTGATCAATTTGATATGGAGGGTATCACCCCGGTCAGAAAAATTCAATCCAGAGATGGTCAGACCATAAAAACCTTGTTTGAATTACAGGATGGTTGTCTGATCGAAGCGGTGTTGATGATGTACGACGAGCGGCGTACCGTTTGTGTCTCGACCCAATCGGGCTGTGGGTTGGGCTGTTCGTTTTGTGCAACAGGACAAATGGGCCTTTCAAGAAACCTGACCAGTGGAGAAATTGTTGTCCAGGTCATCTACCATGCCAGGCTGCTGGCAAAGACCGATGACCGGGTCACCAATGTGGTGCTGATGGGCATGGGTGAGCCCTTCCAGAATTATGACCATGTCATGGCGGCCATCGCTCGTGTAAACGATCCGAATGGTTTTGGCCTTGGGGCTCGACGGATGACGATCAGCACAGTGGGTATCGTGCCAAAAATCAAAGCCTTTGCTGATGAAAACAGCCAGGTAAACCTGGCTGTTAGCCTGCACACCGTGAATGATGAACTCAGGTCAACGCTCATCCCTATCAATCGCAAATACCCGGTGGCCAGCCTGTTGAGCGCGTGCCGATATTACACCAAGAAAACCAATCGGCGAGTAACTTTTGAATATGCCCTGATTGATGGCGTCAACGACTCTGAGAAAGATGCACAGGCGTTGGCTCAACAGATCAGAGGCATGCTGTGCCATGTGAACCTGATCGCGTTAAATCCCACCCGGAAATACAATCAATCGGGGTCACAAGTTGAGCAGGTGCAAGCGTTTTATGAGGTGCTCGAATCTCATCACATTCCCTGCACCATACGCGTGCGCAGGGGGATCGAAATCGGCGCCGGATGTGGACAGCTAGCGGCGGGCAGATAACCACACATTGAAGTCCCAGGTGCTATAATCTAGATGATATGAGCGAAAACATATTTAATAAATGGCGTATTGGCCTAGAAAAAACACGCAAAGTTGCCTTTGGACGCATTTCAAACCTCCTGGGCACTTCTGACCTGGACGAAACAACCTGGGATGACCTGGAAGCCCTGTTGATCCAGGCTGACCTCGGTGTGGATGTGACCCTTGATGTGATCGATGCCCTCAAAGCCAGGGTCAGGGATGAGGGGTTGACCACCACAGAGGAGCTGCTTACGGTTCTAAAAGCAGAATTAATTTCCCGCCTGGCCGAACCCCAACTACTGGATTACACCACCAAGCCAACAGTGATCATCCTGGTGGGTGTGAATGGTTCCGGGAAGACGACCTCTGCTGCCAAGCTGGCCAGATTGCTGCTTGACGAGGGCAAATCGACATTATTGGTGGCCGCAGACACTTATCGTGCAGCAGCGATCGATCAACTCAGGGTTTGGGCAGAGCGCGTGGACGTCCCCATGGTGGCTGGCCAGCCTGGCGGCGATCCGGGTGCTGCCGCCTTTGATGGGATCAATGCTGGCATTGCCCGTCAGAAGGATGTGGTGATCATCGATACGGCTGGTCGGTTGCATACCCGCTACAATTTGATGGAAGAAATCAAAAAGGTACACCGGGTCAGCGGGAAAGCGCTCCCAGGCGCTCCACACGCCACATGGCTGGTTTTAGACGCGACCACAGGGCAAAATGCCCTGCAACAGGCAAAAGCCTTCCAGGAGGCCGTGGCGATTGATGGTGTGATTTTGGCCAAACTAGACTCATCAGCGAAAGGCGGCATGGCCTTTGCGATCAAAACGCAACTGGGTTTGCCGATCATTTATGCCGGCCTGGGTGAACACATTGCAGATTTACAGCCTTTTGACCGAGAGGCTTTTGTTCAAGGCATTATTGACGGATAATTGGAGATGGAATGACGATTGAAAACTTACATACTAACCTGAATGAGGCTTATGAAAAATTGTTAAACCTCCAGGAGCATCTTTGACTTAGCCCAAAAAACAGAAGAACTCGCCCGACTGGAAAAAGAGGCCCAAGGCCCACACCTGTGGGACAATCGGGAACGGGCCCAAAACATCATGATACGCCAGGCAGATCTACGGGGCGAGATTGAAGCCTATGAAGCACTGAAAAAACGAACAGAAGACACCCTGGAATTGCTGGAAATTGCGGAAGACTCAATGGTCAATGAGCTTCAGCGTGAAGCTGAAAGCATTCAAAGGCAAATAGACAGTCTCGAGCTCAGAACGTTCCTTTCAGGCAAATACGACCGTGGCAATGCGTTGTTAGCCATCCATGCAGGCGCTGGTGGGACTGATTCACAGGATTGGGCTGAGATGCTGGAGCGTATGTATCTGCGCTGGGCTGAGGGGCGAAATTATCAGACCGACATCCTTGACCGCACCGATGGTGAAGAGGCGGGGATTAAGAGTGTGACCATCAGCGTACGGGGTCCCCTTGCTTATGGCTATTTAAGGCCTGAAAAGGGTGTTCATCGGCTGGTGCGCTTGTCGCCCTTTGACGCTGCCCACCGCCGTCATACCTCATTTGCGCTGGTGGAGGTTTTGCCCGAGATGGATGATATGGATGAGATCCACGTACCCGCTGAAGATATCAAAATGGATGTGTATAAATCTTCAGGGGCTGGCGGTCAGAGTGTTCAGAAGAATGCCACTGCCGTTAGGTTGACCCATATCCCGACGGGGATGGTTGTCACTTGCCAAAATGAGCGCTCACAGATGCAAAACAAAGAGAACGCCATGCGGGTGCTTAAAGCACGCTTGTTGGAAATCAAACAAGCTGAACAGGATGCAAAGATCTCAGAATTACGCGGAGAATACACCAAAGCAGAATGGGGCTCTCAGATTCGATCGTATGTCTTGCACCCCTACCAGCTGGTCAAAGACCACCGCACTGATCATGAAATCGGCAATGCACAGGCCGTCTTGGACGGCCACATAGACCCATTTATCGAAGCTTACCTGCGAAAAGTTGACTAATTAATCCAGCAGGTCTGCCAGCTTGACCATTTCCATCGATATTTCTTTGGTCTTACCTACCACTTCCTCTAAAGGAGTGGTGGTTACTGCACCTTTATTTAACCCTACCAAAACGCCAAATTCCTCGCGTGCGATGGCTTCAATGGCGCCATTGCCAAAGCGGCTGGCCAATAGGCGGTCGAAGGCACAAGGACTACCGCCGCGCTGGACGTGCCCCAGTGTGGTGGCGCGAATCTTGAAGCCCAAGCGGTCTTTGTGCTGCTCGAAATAACCGGTCAGAGCTTCGGCATTGTATTTGGCCCCTTCTGCCACCACGATGATAGCATGCGCTTTACCGTGTTCATAAGCCAGGCGTAAGGATTCTGCCACATCTTCCGGATCGGTTTCAACCTCTGGGATCAGGATGTATTCAGCCCCACCGGCAATGCCTGACATGAGGGCGATATAGCCGCATTTCCTGCCCATGACCTCAATCAGGAAAGCTCTCTGATGGGATGAAGCGGTGACTTTAAGCCGGTCAATGGCTTCCAGGGCGATATTCAATGCAGTATCAACGCCAATGGTGATTTCAGAACCACACAGATCGTTGTCAATGGTGGAAGCGATGCCGACCACCGGGAACCCTAACTTGTGGAGTTCATAATTTCCGGTCTGCGACCCATTCCCACCGATGACGACCAGTGCATCGATGCCCATCTGGCGCATGTTGCGGATGGCTTTTCGGCGGCCCTCATCGGTTGTGAATTCAACACAACGAGCTGAACCTAATATCGTCCCACCTTTATGGATGATCCCACCGACATCCCGTGTGCCCATTGGGCGAATGTTTCCGGCAATCAAACCTGCATAACCCATTTGAACGCCATACATTCCCCACCCTTTAGCTACACCGCATCGGACAACGGCTCGAATTGCAGCATTCATGCCAGGCGCATCTCCACCACTTGTTAATACTGCGACGTTTTTCATAATTTCCTCTCTTAGGATTGCACGATGATACCTTATTGATCACTGACTATTATAATATGATTGAGAAACCAGTTACAATCATATTTGACTATTTGATGTGCCACAACCCACAGAAAGGCTCCATTTTCATGAAAAATTTAATCCAGGAATTTCGAGATTTCATCACTCGGGGAAATGCCATTGACCTGGCCATTGGGATCATCATTGGTTCGGCCTTCAGCGCGGTGGTCAATTCCATTGTAGATAACCTGTTAATGCCCCCTTTTGGTTTGATCCTGGGGAACGTTGATTTTCAAGATTTGTATATTCTCCTGAGGGAGGGAGAGCAGGCTTTGCCGCCCAATGCAACACTTCAAATGGCTAAGGAAGTGGGGGCGGTGACTTTTAATTATGGTCAATTTATCACTGATTTGATCAGTTTCTTACTGCTGGGTTTGGGTGTATTTCTGATCGTCAGGGGGATTAACAAATTGAATGCTCTCAAAGAGAAAATGATCGATGAGGAAAAAGCGACCGCAGAAAAGACCGAAAAGGAGTGTCCCTACTGCCGTAAGCGCATTCCGATTCAGGCAAGCCGATGTCCCTATTGCACTTCTCAATTGGAAGGGGACGAGGAGGCTTCTGTTGGGTAAAGATATATTTGTCACTATCCTTGAAGACGACATTTTTTCACTAAACTGGATGGCTTTGCTGATGGTGCGTGATTGGCGCACCAGGGTTGTGGGAGAGTTTACCTCTCGGATCGAATTTCACGAATTTTTAGAAAAAGCGCACCAGAGATTTGATGTTCTCATTCTTGATGTTGACCTGATTAGCGAAATCTACAAAATCACAGATATTTGTCAAGCCATGAAGTCCAAAGGCCATCAAGCCCGGATTCTCCTCACAGGTGTTCAACCAGATCCTAAGGTGCTTCTTCAAATGCAGAATGAGCAGATTGGGGGGTATGTTTTAAAAAGTGAGGTTGCCTATGCCCTAAGCTGGGTAATTGCATTCGTCAGCGAAGGGCATTGGGTCCTGACCCCAGGGGTTCAGAAGCTGGCCTATGAAGCAAATGTCCCGTTGCCATCCAACGCATTAGTTGTCGATGGCAGAAGAACCATTCCAGAATTTACAGATTATGAAGCAGCAGTTGCCCGGATGGCCTTTATCTTCAGTGTGGGTCGGCGTGATTTGGCAGATGAATTGAAAATTTCCGAGCAATGGAGCTATGGTTTGGTCAGTGAACTGTACAAAAAGCTGGGGTTAGCTGACATCATTGCGGGTGATGTTGACCTGTTTTCGTATATTGGTGAAAGCGAAATCATCAAAGATAAGTTTTTAGAGATCATGGAGCAATTAGGTTCATCGAAAAAAGCCAGGGATATGGAAACGCTTGCCTTTCACCTGATGACCATGCCGGAAATTCTGGAATAAACCTGCAGAGAGCATTAGCAATGCCAAAACTAATCAAGAGAAAATTCTAATTAAATGGTCAGGCACCAGTTATGTGATGCTGAGTGGGTTTTTACTGCTGTTGTTCCTGATTGGGTATGTTTGGTGGCCTTTGCTGGATGAATACCTGAACCAATTCAACCCGGAGCTCTCCGTTTGGCGCCAGATCGATTGGTGGTTCTGCTTTGGGCTATTTCCTGGAGCGCTGGGGGACGACTCGCCTATGTTGGGCGTATCACACCGGAGGCTAGCCACCATTGGTCACCGTCATCTCGTTTGGCATGGCTTCTGTGGCAATCTGGCGTGTTTACCAGGGGTACCTAACCTTACTCAAGCGATCAGGTTTTCCCCTGGCAAAGCATTTGATACCCACAAAATGAAATAAAAAAGCTACCTGAAGAGGGCAGCTTTTTTGTGTTAAAGATCGATTAGGGTTGGAGAACCCGGCCCATAAACAGGATCGTGTTGGTGGGCTGATGCCGGATCAAGAACATGAAGGGCCGGTCAATGACAAGAGAAATGGGATCTTCTGGCATGGCTGAGGTCACACCGATAATCACAGCAGTGGCCGCAGCGGCCTCGGTGCCTTCCTCATCTACTGTGATGGTGGCCTTATGCAGCACATCGGTGATCATCAGGTCTTCTTCATCCGTGATGCCAGAAAAATCAGCGGCAATAGGGTCAAAGGCATCGCCCATCCCGAGGGCGATCAATGGATCATTGGCGTTGATGTCTGACTCAAAATCAAACCTCGGCATTTCAAGGTCTACGCGTGTATAGCCCAGGCTTGTTAGGATTTCTGCCAGTCCTTCGATGGTGAGTTCAGCTTCAAATTCCTGAAATGCGCCAGCATCTGGTACCAGCAAGGTCATCACAAAATCGCTGCTTAAGTATGGCAAATTAATGGCCTGGTAGTTTTCACCTTGACCATAAATGAAATTTTCACCGTATAGTTTCATCATGTCGACCGTGATTTCCGAGCCGTCCAGTGTATAAAAAGGCGCCTCTGTCGTCATGCTTTCATTGAAAGGGTTAAGCCAGGAGCCTTTGAAGTAAATTGCGTTGGCCAAAACCAGGCGGGTTAATGAGTCAATCGCGCCAGCCGGGATCAGATCCTCAATTTTCTGTGCAGTCTCATCAGCAACCCAGTCATTGATGGCCAGGCGGGCACTTTCCGGGTTGTTTTTATAGTCAACGGCAAATAATCCGGCTCCGTAGTGCTGGGCCAGGGTATCCAGGAAAGGTTGTTTGAACTCAAAATCAGCCTGTCCCCAGATGGAATTGGCGATATTTAACTGGAATGGGTTGCCATCTACATCATCGGTCATCTTGCCCTGCGCTTCCTCAATTGCCAGGATCAGAGCATTAAATGCAGGGTGAACATCTTCCTCAGGCAGGCTCAGTTGTAAGGCATCTAACATAGCCTGTTCTGTGGAGGTTTCAGCACCTGCTAGGGCCATACTTAATGCCAGTGAGATGCTAAAGGGCGAGAAGATGAGGTTGCCATCCTCCGAGCGGATTTGGTCATAAAACGTGAGGGCAAACGCGGCCTGGTCTTCAGCCAGGGTTCTGATGTGTTCCTCATCAACCGTTGGATTAGTGATCCTTGCCAGGTTGCTTTTAACCACTTCAAATGACTCGGCATCCGGAGCTTTATCGATCGGTTCAGTCGTCGGATCGTGATCTGGGTCAACAACTTCCTGTGCTGGTTGGCAAGCTGATAGCACCACCAGGGCAACCAGAACAACACTCAGTAAAAATTTTTGCATTTCTCCTCCTTGTAGTGATGTTTAACTATTCTCCTCACTTAAAACGACGCATAAGAAGGTCATTTTGTTCCCATACATCTGGAGAATTAATAAATGCATTATATTGGAGATAGCTGCTCAATTTAAATAGGTTGTTCAATCAGGATAGCCCTGGCTGGCGCCCCTTCACACCCGGGGATATTCAATGGTAGGCAAATCAGCTCATAAATTCCCCCAGGCACACCCAATAAATTCAATCCCTCCAATAAAATACATTCCTCGGAGAGCAAGATCTGGTGGGGCTTTTCTGTGTCTGCATAGGGTGCAATTGACAGGTAATCGATGCCAATCAGATCGAGGTTAAATTGTTGCAGATACTGCGCACCAGAGGTATCAATCGCTACATAGTCAGGGTTAAAACGGGCTGGAATTTTACCCCAAAGGTTTGAATTTCGTGTCTTGAAAAGTACTTTATTGACTTCCTTTAGCTGTTCTATCACAGGATGTGCTTTGAGGACTGCCTCATCGATCACCGCTGTCTCTGGACTGATTTCGACTACCAGGGCTACACCAATTAACTTCTGCAGGGGAATTTTGCCGACGGTGTTCCCTGAGTCGATAAAATGCTTCGGCGCATCGATGTGGGTGCCGGTGTGAACCCCCATCGCCATCCGGGTCACATTGGCCGAATCGCCTTTGGCAATTGAGGAAACCTGTACCAGGTCGACCGATGGGTCGCCTGGCCAGACAGGCATGCTGGTTGTGATCGGTACACTAATATCATAAATTTTCATGGTAGCCCTCTATTCGTAAGCTTGCAATCCAATTGAAAAGATGCGTGAAAGCAACGCTTCTCTCTCACCCGGGCTCATCGGGCGCGGACGGGCGTAATCTTCCAGCATGGTTGTCAGTAATTCCACACTGATCAAATCTCCGTCATAGAAAACCAACCGATCAATAAATGCCTCCCGGGTGCCGGGCATTAAAAAGTCATTATAATAAACTTCCATCTGGTCAAAGAACAGGTTTCCCAGGCCATAATGGAGGAAACTATCGCCATAAAACACCATGCTCTTGGGGGTATGGGCCTGGCTGCCATTGACGATCAACGCGCCCGCGTCGGCCAGACGTTGGAAGTCAGCCACCATTTGCGTGCTGGGGTAGGCAGTGTAATCTTCTGTATACTGAAGAGTTACGATGGGCAGGTATCCCCCGGCGCGCAGTGCCTGGATTTCCTCCACAAGCCACTGGTAATCGCCGCAGGGAGCCGCGCCAGGGCTGGTATTCGTCGCCCAGGCAACAGGTGGGCCAACCGGGTTACAGCCTATGAAGGCTAGCTGGTTGCCATGATGGGTGATCAATGCAGGTGATCGGGCGTCCTGTAAATCCCCGCCCCCCGCGTAAGTAACCCAACCGCGCTCGGCGTACATTTCCAGGGTCAGGTTCATGGCCTGAACCCCATAATCCAGCGTGTGATTGCCGCTTAATTCGATGATATCGGTTGATATATACTCCAAAAGCTCAATTCGATCCGGGGAGGAACAAAAGATGAGGTCTGCTTGGAATGGGTCGGGATAGGGGCAGTTCTGAGCAAAGGGGACTTCGTTGCTGATATGGACGAGATCGGCAGCGGTCAGCCAGGGTTGAATGTCCCTGCCCGGGTAGTGGTTGCCTTGTGTTTCCATGCGATGGGCAGTGGCACGGGTCAGCGCGGTCACGCCGGTCATCATCAACACCGTGCGCCGATCCGCGTCATAATTGGCGGCGGGAAGCCCAACAGTTGTCTCAGGTGCACCCTCCAGCCAGATGTGGACCGTTAGGGGGTAGTTTCCCGCGGAGAAAGTATCATCGATCGGTGATTGGCCATCGACACGGAGTACCTTCCAGTGGGGGGTTAATTCCTCAAAGGGTAACAGTGTCAGGAAAGCCTGATCGGTGAGTGCCAATTCAGTAAGTGCTTCTCTTGTGACCACTTTCACAAACGCATCATCAGGGTCACCGAATAATTCCTGCATGGCAGCATATGCCTCCGGTGTAACCTGAATTTGTGTGGTGGTCAGGTCAGCGGATGGGCGGCCAGCCCACAACGCGGTCAGCTCTTCCAATGAGTGGCCGTCTGAGATGGTATAAAACGGTGCCGCCAGGGCATAAATCCATATGCTGCTGGCTAGGCCGGGCTCAACAGACCCTTTATGACCCAGCAAAATGCTCAGGTCGGCTTCGTGCTGATCGTCGGTCAGGCTGTGATCGGGGAGGTTGAGCGCATCGACCAGATTTTGTGGCAACCCAGGGTGCAGAAACACCCTGGCGGTTTCATCAATAGTGGGCTCAACAGGACCCGGGTCTGGATCGGGGCGTTGCTCGTTTGGCAAAGGCTCCAGGATTTCTGGGCTGGGCGTGAGGGTTTGCTGCCAATATGCCCGGCGGGTCGCCAATGGCGGCAGATCAGCAACGCCTTGCGCAGGCAAAACACAGCCGCTGAGCAGTATTAATAAGATGACTCCACTGAAAAAACGACTGG
>DKFH01000088.1:0-313 GCA_002452315.1 Anaerolineaceae bacterium UBA6801
ACACCGCCCGCAGCGCCTGGGGGTCAATCCCCGAGCGCGCCAGGGCGTTGCGTGCGGCTTCAATCGACATGGTGATCACATCTTCGTCGATGCCGGCCACGGCTTTCTCTTTAATCGGGCCAGGCCGCGGTTCGCCATACCACACCCGGGAGACCTCGGTGGCTGGCAGGCGGTAACGGGGGATATAGGCGCCATAGCCCACAATGCCCACCGGCCGGGCGGGTTTTTGGGCCAATATACCCGGTGCTGTGTGTTCAGGATTTTCCATGATTCTCTCCATTCCATTGCTCCAAGATCGCCCGGGCATGATCGA
>DKFH01000088.1:374-7406 GCA_002452315.1 Anaerolineaceae bacterium UBA6801
CATATGCCCGCGTTGAATGCCTTCCGTGGCCAGAGCCCGCAGGGCGGCCAGGTTTTGTGCCAGGCCAACCGAGACCAGCACCTCCGCCAGCGCTGCTGCTGAGTCAATGCCCATCAGGCGCAGACAGGCCTGCGCCGCAGGATGGACCCGTGTGGCGCCGCCTATTGTGCCCACGGCCATCGGCATTTCCAGGGTGCCCACCAAATTGCCGTCTGAATCCTGTCCCCAGGTTGATAGGCTGGTATAGCGTCCATCCCGGGCGGCATAGGCGTGTGCGCCGGCTTCCACAGCCCGCCAATCGTTCCCCGTGGCAATCAGCACCGGGTCGATGCCATTCATAATGCCCTTATTATGGGTGGCAGCCCGGTAGGGGTCTGCCGCGGCAAAGGCCCAGGCCTGGATGATCCCGTCGCGCACGGTTTCACCGCTGAAATCGTCGAAGGCCAGGTCAGCTGTGCGGATGGTGACTTGGGCGCGTGCCAGCCGCCGGTCGGCCAGGTTGCTGAGGATCCGCAGCAGGACCCTCCCGCCGGTGATACGTTCGATGATGGGTGCCAGCCGCTCAACGGCGGAATTGACGGCGTTGGCGCCCATGGCGTCCACCACATCATAGACCAGGTGCACCACTAAAAACGCACCGATGGGCGAATTCTGGATGATGCGCACGTCCAGGTCGCGGGGTCCGCCACCCAATTGGATCAGCACAGGGTCCACCCGGGCAGCCTCTGCCAGTAGTGCGTCTTTCTCTGCCAGCAGTTTGTGCCGCGCGGCAGGGAGATTATCCAGGTCCAGGACCTGGATCTGGCCGATCATCTCCGGTGGGTCAGCCTGGGCGGTGAATCCGCCCGTCCCTCGGGCCAGTTTGGCCATGAAGGATGCGCCCGCGACGATGGAGGGCTCCTCTACCACCATTGGGATGGGGATCTCGCGCCCGTTCACCACAAAGTAGCGGGCAATCCCCAGAGGGAGGCTGAAGGTGCCAATCACATTTTCGATCATCCGGTCAGCCGATTCAAGCGTTAGCCCGTGCTCGCCTGCCAGGGCTGCTGTATCTGCTGCTGAAATCCCCCTTTCGTCTGCCAGGCGCTCAAGGCGCTGTGCAGGAGAGAGGTTATAGAACTTTTTTTGTTGCGTTTCGTCTAAAGCCATTGAGACCAACTCCTGGTTAAGTTTTATCATGAATTTTCACGCTGAGAAAGGCCTTCTCCAGCGGGCAACCCAGGCTTTTAATATATACCGGAAACACCCTCCCAAAAGCTATCAAAATTTCAGCTGGGGCGCTGAACACAGGGCGACTTTTGAGGTAGAATTAGCGCGCAATGGTCATTAACACTACCCTATCATGTGAACAGCTGGAAGAGCGCCTGGCAGCTTTGCACCAGGTGAGCCTTGAATTGGTGCAGGATATTTCGATCGATTCGCTGCTGAACCGCATCGCGCGCCTCGCCTGCGAGCAAGCGGGTGCCGCCTATGCGGCCATCGGCATTCGGGGTGAGGACGGAGATATGGAACGCTTTATCTCAGCCGCGCTCGATGAGGAGCAGGGGTTGACCATGGCTCAACCGCCTGTTAATATCCGCTTGATGAATGCCATCGGGGAAGCCAACCGGCCGGTGCGGGTGATGGATATTCAAACCGATCCCCGCCTGGCGGGGTACACGCAGAACCCCTTCACGATGGCTTCAATGCTGGGCGTCCCGATCCACCTGGGTGAGCGGCGCCTGGGTCAAATTTACCTGACTGATAAGCTGACCGACGATGGCTTCACCCCGGATGATGAACGGGTGATTGAAACTCTGGCAGCCTATGCTGCGGTGGCCATTTCAAATGCGCGCTCATATGATGAGCTGCGTAAACGGGATCGCACCCTTACACGACGCAATCAGGACCTGGCGCTGCTCAATAACCTGGCCTCTGCCCTGGCCTCGATCACCGAACTGGATGAGCTGCTCAAGACGGCGCTCACCCGTGTGATCAATTATTTTGATGTTGAACTGGGGGAAATCTTTCTCAACCTGGAAGACCAAAACACCCTCTCCAGGGTGATCCACCAGGGCGCTGCCACCGGGTCAATCTGGCGCCAGGAACGCTTTACCCTGAAAGAAGGCCTGATCGGGCGTACAGCCCGCAGCGGCAACCCCTCCATTGTTGGTTTACCCTATCGGCACGATCCCTTCCTTAGAAACCAGGACCTGATCGATGCCGGTATCTGGCAGATCGCTTGCTTCCCCCTCACCAGCCACAGCGAAGTGTTAGGGGTACTAAGCATCGCCCTCAGCCAGGAGGACCCCCTGGACGCCATGGATCAGCAGCTGCTGTCTTCGATTGCCTCATGGGTGGGTACCACCATCGAAAACGTACGCCTCAACATCCAGGGACGCCGTTTGGCGGTGCTGGAGGAACGCGAGCGGATCGGGATGGACCTGCATGATGGCATCATCCAGTCGATCTACGCGGTCGGCCTGACCCTGGAGCATGCCCGTTTGCTGCTGGACGAAGAACCTGAACAGACCCGCACCAGGATTGAGCAATCGATAGAAGACCTCAATAGCACCATCCGTGACCTGCGCGCTTTCATCATGGATATGCGGCCGCGTCAGCTGTATGAGGAAAACCTGATGGATGGGTTGCAACGGTTGATCAAAGAATTCCAGGTTAACTCGCTACTCGAAGCGACCCTAAGCGGTCCTTCCGATGGTTTGGTTGACCTGCCCGATCCCCAGGCGATTGCCCTGTTCCATATCTGCCAGGAGGCGTTGGCCAATGTTGCCAAACATGCCCAGGCTAGTAAGGTCGAGGTGATGGTGTGGGCAACGCCGGACCGGGTCTTGATGGAAGTGCATGACGATGGCCGGGGCTTTGACTCTCACATGGTCCAATTGACGCTTGGCCATGGCATTTCCAACATGCAAACCCGGGCGCGCAATGTGGGCGGTGACCTGGAGATCACCACCGAGCCCGGGGAGGGCACCACCATTATGGCCTGGGTGCCCTATAGCCAGGATATCGACCAGATGGTTTGGGAGTAAGGCATGACCACCGGAAACCCCAAGCCATATGTGCGCGATTTGGACAAAGCTGCCTTGCGTGGCGAGCCTTCCTATGTTTGGCGGGATGGGCAGGAACGCCGGCTGGGTTTGATTTTAGACGCCGCTGGCGAACGTGCGGGGGGGACGGTGTTGGTGGATGGCTGCGGCGTGGGCATGTATTTACACCGCTTGGGGGAATATGCGGGACACATAGTCGGTTTGGATATCGAATTTGAGCGCCTGCAGGAGGCCAAAACCTGTGCTGAACAGGTGGTGAATGCGGTTGGGGAGGCGCTGCCCTTCTCGGAAAGCGCCTTTGACCTGGTGTTGAGCCATGAAGTCCTGGAGCACGTCCAGGATGATCGGGCAACGATCCGCGAGATCGTGCGCAGCTTAAAACCGGGCGGGCGCCTGGTCTTGTTCTGTCCGAACCGTGGTTATCCCTTTGAGACCCATGGGTTCTACTGGCAGGGCGGCTATCACTTTGGAAACATCCCCATGATTAATTACCTGCCGCGTGCCTGGCGAGACCGGCTGGCCCCGCATGTACGAGTTTACACCCGGCGAGACCTTGCCGGCCTGTTTGCCGGCTTGCCCGTGCGCTATATTCAGCGCACAATTGTCTTTGGCGCATACGACAATATCATCGCCCGGTTGCCGCGCCTGGGGAAGGCTTTGCGCTCGGTTTTGGTGTGGCTCGAAAAAACACCCTTGCGTCGCTTGGGGCTATCGCATTTTTGGGTGGTTGAAAAGACAGCCGCTGACTGATCCTAAAAAATTGTTGTCGCAGGTCATCCCGCAACGCTGCGCAAATTCACCCACTACCTGACAGGTGAACACATTTTTAATATTTTGCTGATATTGCTTTGATGCAATTCATATAGTTTCTCAGTAGATTAGGGGTGTAAATATTCAAGATCAACATTAATGGAGGTGCTGAGATGGCTGATTTAATGAGACGTGATCCCATTCGTGAAATGCTTTCTTGGAACCGCGCCATGGAGCGCATGCTCGATAATCTCTATGACGAGGGAGAACTTGCCTTTGGTGACCCTCTGAACCTGCGTATACCCCTGGATGTGGTTGAAAATGATGATGAGTTTGTTGTCAAGGCCGATGTGGCCGGCATTAACCCGGATGACATCGAGATCACCTATACCGACAATAATCTTTCCATCAAGGGCGAGATGGTCGATGAGCGTGAAGAGCGTGAAGAAGGCCGCTATCACCTGCGAGAACGCCGATACGGTACATTCTCCCGTACCATCTCCATGCCCGGCACCGTGGATGTGGATAACATCCAGGCCGAAACTGAAAATGGCGTTCTGAAGATTCACCTGCCCAAGAAAGAAGAAGTCAAACCCCGTCGGATTGAGATTAAAGGCGGCAGCAAGACGAATGTGATCGAAGGAAAATCAAAGAATAAATAATCACCAACTAACAATAGAAAAACGGCCAGATTTCCTGGCCGTTTTTGGGTTAATGGTCCTCGATGGGGACCAGGCGGATTTCAAACAGCAGCGGCCACTGCTTGCCGGTGACAAACAGGCGGTTGCGGTCAGGGTCGTAAGCGATGCCGTTTAGCACGTCCACGGGCTGGGTGATCTGGGCTTCCTGTAGGATGCCGGACAGATCGATCCTGCCCAAGACCTGCCCCGAGGTCGGGTCGACCCGCACGATCTCATCGGTTAGCCAAACATTGGCGAACACCTCACCGCGGATGTATTCCAGCTCGTTCAGGCGGTCTACAGGCTGGCCCTGGTCAGTGACCTCGACAAAGCCGGTGATTTGCGTGCTCTCCGGATCCAGGAAGAACAGCTTATGGCTGCCGTCGCTCATGATCAGGCGCTGGCCGTCGTGGGTCAGCCCCCAGCCCTCGGTTGGGTAGGTGAACTGCCCAAAGAGGGCGAAATCTTCCAGGGCGTAGATAAACCCCGTACCCTCAAGCCAGGTGAGTTGGATCAGGCGGTCCTCCCACAGGGCCAGGCCTTCGGCAAAGAACTCTGGGGGCAGGTCCACACGCTGCAGCACCTCCCCAGTTTCTAACACCACCTTGCGCAGGGAGGACTGGCCGTACAGTCCGGTGCTTTCGTATAGATAACCTTCGTGATAGAGCAAACCCTGGGTGAAGGCCGCCGGGTCATGGGGATAGGTTCGGATCACCTCGTAGGTCATGTGCTGAGTCATTTCTGGCGGAATGGAACCATTAATTTGTACCGATTGGTCCCTGCAGCCGGAAAGCGGTAACGCAATGGCCAAAAGCAGGATCACCACACCAATAAAATGATGCCGATTTTTTTGCTGTATTTGCTGGTTGGTCAGAGACATTTTTTTCATTTTTAAATCAATCCCCTTCCCCAGCACTTGTGGGCACATTTAACATACACATACTGATCGTAGTATACAACAAAACGTGGCTGTCAAGCGGTCCGACTCGGCAGAGCCCGCGTAATCGCATTATAATTATTGTGCAGCCAATTAAAGCTGTGCCTTTGAACAACAGAAGAAAAAATTGATCCAGCCAATACATTTCAGGACGGTTCACCTAATACCAAGTACCGAGTACCAAATACCTGATGCCCAATACCTGTCGCCAAACACACATGATTCATCCCCCTTATACCACTCACCATTCACTCCACACCATCCAGCGAGGTCCCCATGCAATCCGTAATTGACCGCTTCATTCGTTACATCAAAATTGACACCCAATCGGCCCGAAAATCCGATACCTACCCCAGCACCGCCAAGCAACTTGACCTGGCGCGTCTGCTGGTCGAGGAGCTTCAGGCGCTTGGCCTGGCAGATGCTGGCGTAGACCAGTATGGGTATGTCACGGCCACTTTGCCCGCCAATATCAACAAAACGGGTGCCCCGGTGGTCGGTTTTTTGGCCCATATGGACACCAGCCCGGACCTCTCCGGGAAAAACGTCAACCCCCAGTTCATCGAGGACTACGACGGCGGCGTGGTGACTTTAAACGCCGAAAAAGGTATTTATATGTCCCCGGAGGAGTTCTCGGATCTTAAGAAATACATTGGCAAAACCCTGATCACCACCGATGGTACCACTCTGCTGGGTGCGGATGACAAGGCCGGCGTGGCTGAGATCATGGCCGCAGTGGAATACCTGCTGGCGCACCCTGAAATCCCGCACGGGACGGTCAAAATTGGCTTCACACCTGACGAAGAGGTCGGCGCGGGCGTGGACCACTTTGACGTGGCGGCGTTCGGCGCTGATTTTGCCTACACCGTGGATGGCGGCGAGATTGGCGAGGTGCAGTACGAGAATTTCAATGCGGCCGGCGCTGAGCTGACTATCCATGGCCGCAATGTGCACCCGGGCAAAGCCAAATTGAAGATGCGTAATGCCCTGTTGATCGGCATGGAGCTAAACGAGCTGCTGCCGGTGTTTGAACGCCCGGAGTTTACCGAAAATTACGAGGGCTTTTATCACCTGTATCAATTTGGCGGAACGGTCGAAGAGGCCAGCATGACCTACATCATCCGGGATCATGATCGGGCTGTGTTTGAGGAGAAAAAAGCCCTGCTGGGCAAAGCTGTGGATTACATCAACGCCAAGTACGGCGCCGACATCATTGAGCTGGAGATGGAGGATCAATATTACAACATGCGTGAGCAGGTTGAGCCCCATCCGCAGATCATGGAAACGGCGATCCAAGCCCTGCATGCGGTGGGTGTGACCCCCAAAATTGTCCCGGTGCGCGGCGGGACGGATGGCAGCCGGCTTTCTTACATGGGCCTGCCCACGCCCAATATCTTCACCGGCGGGCATTATGGGCACGGAAAATACGAGTTTATCCCCACCTTTGCGATGGAAAAAGCCGTGGAAGTGCTGGTGAAGATCGCAGAATTGGTGGCAGAAAGATAACTGACCTTCCAGAGCAGGGGCTGACCAGCCTTTTCCCCGACCTCAGGAGCATGTGATGAGCGTAAAAACCGGGGGTCTATCGTCAGGTGGGCTGTGGGAATGCATATTTGGA
>DKFH01000088.1:7518-9142 GCA_002452315.1 Anaerolineaceae bacterium UBA6801
TAGGTCACGCTTTTAGCGTGACAGACAATTGTCACGTGGATGACTGCACCATCACACGTGACCTACAACAAAGACCACTGGGGGTTATGCATTCGCCATTTTGGTGGGATACACCAGTAATGGTTATTCGTATAGCGGTTTAATCTTGTTTGATAAACTCCGGAGGTATGGGTCTAGATGGTCTATGGGAAGGTATATTTGGATTTATTAACGTAGGTCACGCTTTTAGCGTGACAGATAATTATCACGTGGATGGCTGCGCCATCACACGTGACCTACGAGCCACAACAGACCACTCTGAGGCACAGCAGCAAAACGAAAACAACTCCCGCCAGCGCAGCGCTGAGGGTACAGACAAAATTAACACCATTGCAAATAATGTGATAATCATAAATAAAAACCCCTTGTTGAACAATCATTAGGAACATTGGTGTAGGGGCGACGCATGCGTCGCCCCTACTTACAATTAAATATAATAATAAATGATTTATTATATTAATGGATCTGATCAGAAGACCAGCAGCAAGCTCCCGATGGACAGCAGCAAGCCCGTCAGCGCGGAGGTCCCCCACAGCAGGTAGGCGGCGATTTTACGGTCATCCCCCCGCCGGTAGAGCAGCGCACCAGCCCCCAGGTTGAACAGCCAGATCAAGCCGTTGAGCACGGGCAGCAAGAGCAGGCGCTCCGCCGGCGCGGTGCTACCGGGTTCCACCCATTGGATCACCTCCAAGTTTGGAACGGCGATGGCCGCACCTGCCAGGAGGACCAGGCCCACCGCAAAGCTCCCGATGATCAACCAGCGGCCGAGGGGGTCTTCCCACACCCGGCCGATGAACACGCGCGGGTACACGGATTGCGCCTCCAGGGGCGTCAGGCTGCCCAGCTCATTCACCCGCTGAAAGGTGGCCATGAACCCTTTTACGTTTTCCGGCGAAATGGCAAAAACTCTCTCCGGTGTGGCCACCAGGACGATGTGTTTTACCTCCGCGCTCAGGTATTCCACCGTCCCTAATTCGGCCACCATCCGCCGGCCCAAGACCGCGCCCGGCCAGCGTAACCAGGGCAGCGGTAGCCGGAAGCCGACCTCACGGGCTGGCCGCATCCACTCAATTGCGCTCAGGGGGATATCCTCGCGCCGTAAACCCCAGCGAATCATTAACCCCTCGCGGCGGAGGATGTAGGAGGCATTCTCCAGGGCGTACAGGCGGTACCCCAGCAAGGGTAGCGGCGCAAACAGCACCAGGGCGATGAGCATATCCAGTAAAAAGTTGACCCCCGACGGGTCCTGGGTGGCGCGGTAAAAGAAGAACGCACCCACGCCCGCCAAAACCAGGATCAACCCAACCTGGAGGAGGGTGCCTGTTGTCCGTGGGGGAGAAAATTCATTTTCCATGCAATTTCGCCGTTTTTTCTAGCTTTCGGCCGCGCAGACCGACTCGGCCAGGGCCTGGCACACCCTGACCACCATTTCTTCCGTCATTTTGCCCGAAAACGGCAGTGCCAGGCTGCGATTGCCCAAATCCTCGGTGACGGGGAAGTCACCCGGCTGGAACCCGAACATTTGCATCATGTAGGGCTGCAGGTGGATGGGGGCAAAATACGGCCGCACGGGCACGCCGCGCGC
>DKFH01000088.1:9215-12210 GCA_002452315.1 Anaerolineaceae bacterium UBA6801
AGGTGCTGTTCATACCAATCCGCCACCCGTGCCCGGCTTGCAAGCAGCACATCCAGCCTTTCCATCTGGGCCAGACCCAGCGCCGCGCTCATCTCGTCCAGGCGGTAGTTGTAGCCCAGGTGGGTGTGCTGCAGCCAGGTGTCACCGGGCGCGCGGCCCTGGTTGCGCAGGGCGCGCATGAAATCTGCCGCCTGCTGGTCATCGGTGATGATCATCCCGCCCTCGCCGGTGGTGATCTGCTTGTTAGGGTAGAAGGCAAACACACCGTAATCCCCCAGGGTACCGGCCGGGCGGCCTTTGTAGGCACCGCCCAGAGCTTCGCAGGAATCCTCGATCACCGCCAGGTTGTGCTGTTTGGCGATGGTGTTGATCCGGTCATAATCCGCAGGCTGGCCGAACACATCCACCGGCAGGATGGCCTTGAGCGCCCCCAGCCGGCCCTCGTTGAAAAGGTGCAGGCGCCTGGGCAGCCATTGTTGGGCCAGGTCGCCCCCCAGGCTTAAGTCTTCCACCGCGCGGGCCAACAGGTCGGTATTGATATTGCCGGTGAGGGGGTCCACATCGACGAAGACCGGGATGGCTTTTTCGAACAGGATCACGTTGGCCGAGGCCACAAAGGAGAAGGGCGTCGTCAGGACCAGATCGCCAGCGCCGATCCCCGCCGCGCGCACGCACAGGTGCAGACCGGCGGTGCCCGAATTCACGCCAATGGCGTGCGCCGCGCCGGTCAGGTCACAAAAGGCGCGTTCGAAAGCGTCTATTTTGGGTCCCATCGAAAGATTGGGCGTGTTGAGCACGTCCAGCACGGCCTGGCGGTCGGCATCAGTGAGGTCAGGGGATGACATGGGGATTTTCATCGTTTTTTCCATTTGATGGGGGGCAGGCGTCTGTACCTGCCCTGTTTTTAGTGCGTTTTTTTGCCGATCTAATTATAACGGCTATTGCCGCATGAACACAAAAGACCCCGGCTGGCCGGGGTCTTTTATTATTTTACTTTTTCAAACTTCAAAGCGCATCATCTCAGGCTTTTGCCGCCTCGACAGCCTTGTGGGCTGCACCCAGGCGCAGGGCCGCTTTGTTGGCCGGCAAAAACTTGTGATGCCGCTCAGGCAGGTGGTCCTCGAGGGCTTTATCAAGCTCATCCAGCGTAAGGATATCCGCATTGGCCAGCAGCGCGCCCAGCATGACCATGTTGACAGCGCGTTTGCTGCCCGCTTCTTCCGCGATCTCGTTGGCTGGCAGGCTGATCACGGTGATATCATCGCGTTCCACCTCCCGGTTGACCATGGAGGAATTCACCACCAGCACCCCGCCCGGCTTGACCAGGTGCTCATACTTATCCAGGGAAGGCAGGTTCATGGCCAGCACCGCGGTGGGATTTTTAACAAAGGGTGAGCCTATTTCCTCATCGGAGATGATCACCGTGCAGTTGGCTGTCCCGCCGCGCATCTCTGGCCCGTAAGAGGGGATCCAGGTCACTTCCTTGCCCGCGTCCATCCCGGCATAAGTCAGCAGCTGGCCGGCAAATAACACGCCCTGACCGCCAAACCCAGCAATAATCACTTCTTGTTGCATACCTGAACCCTCCTTAATTCTTCAGCTCGGCCACCGCTGGCGCAACCTTGTAATCGCCCAGCGGATAGTAGGGTAACATGCGCTCTTCGATCCAATCGCGCGATTCCACCGGGGACAATCCCCAGTTGGTGGGGCAGGTCGAGAGCAGCTCAACCAGCGAGAAGCCCAAACCGTTTTTCTGCACTTCGAAGGCGGTGCGCACGGCTTTCTTCGCCCGCCGCACTTCGCGCACATTATGCAGGCTGCGGCGCACCACGTAAACGGCACCCTCCAGTGTGGCCAGCAGTTCGGCCGTTTGGATGGGGTGCCCCTGGCGTGAAACATCCCGGCCGGTGGGCGAGGAGGTAGTCACCTGCCCGGGCAGGGTGGTGGGGGCCATTTGGCCGCCGGTCATGCCATAATTGGCGTTATTGATGAAGATCACGGTCAGCAGTTCGCCGCGCGAGGCTGCGCCGACGATCTCGCCCATGCCGATCGAGGCCAGGTCGCCATCGCCCTGGTAGGTGAACACCAGCCGCTCCGGCAGCACACGCTTGATGCCTGTGGCCATGGCCGGCGCACGCCCGTGGGCGGCTTCCACAAAATCAATATTGAAGTAATTGTAAGCAAACACCGAACAACCCACAGAGGCGACGCCAATCGTGTTGCCCACCTCGCCCATCTCTTCCAGCACTTCGCCTACCAGGCGGTGCGCCACACCGTGGGTGCAGCCAGGGCAGTAATGGGTCACACGAGGGTCAAGCACTTCGGGTCGATCGTAAACGATCTTGGTTGGAACATCCATCATAACCATTCTAAATCTCTCCTTATCCTAACACGTCAGCCATGCGAGCCAGCCAGCGGTCACGGGGGTGACCCTCGGTGGTGAGGGGGCCGGCTACCAGGCGTTCGATCTCGGTCAGCACCTCGTCCGGGAAGGGCACCACCCCACCCATCCGCCCGAAGAATTCAACGGGCACCCGGCCGCGTACCACCAGGCGAACATCTTCCAGCATTTGCCCGGCGTTCATTTCAACTACCAGAAAGCCTTTCACCTTATCCGCCAGCTCTTCCAGCACAGTTTTGGGGAAGGGAGCCAGGGTGATCGGACGCAAGAGGCCTACCTTGATGCCTTTTTCCCGGGCTGCCCGCACTGCTGAGAGGGAAATCCTTCCAGCGGTGCCGAAGCCAACCACGACAAAATCGGCATCATCGAGGTAATAACCTTTGAAACGGACTTCCTTGGCCTCAATTTCCTGCCAGCGGGTCATCAACCGGTAATTCATCCGTTCCTGGGCCGGCGGGTCTAAGTTGATCGAGGTCAGGATACGTTTTTCGCCTTTGTCTGTGCCGCGCACAGCCCAATCCGGGATGTCCGTTTTGAGGGGTTGCATGGGTGGGATTTCGGCCGGCTCCATCATCTGGCCCAGGCTGCCATCCA
>DKFH01000088.1:12285-14891 GCA_002452315.1 Anaerolineaceae bacterium UBA6801
CCGCCGCCGTGCACGATCTGGTTATAGTCACCCTGGGCGGGCGCAATGTTGCCCAAACCCGGTCCGCCACGCACCACGTCCACAAACACGGCGGGCACCTCGGTGCCGGCGATGTAAGAGAGGCCCTCCATCATCAGGCTGATGCCCGGGCTGGAGGACGAGGTCATCACACGCTTACCCGTGCAGGCCGTTCCGTAGACCATATTGATAGCCCCCAGTTCGCTTTCTGCCTGGACGAAGGGGCGCCCCAACTCTGGCATGCGGAAGGAGAGGTGCTCCAGTAATTCGGTTTGCGGCGTGATGGGGTAGCCGAAATACGCCTCAAGGCCGGCCCGTAAGGCCGCTTCGGCGACGGCGGTATTGCCTTTGATCAGTTCTTTAGCCATCTTACGCCTCCACCTTCTGTCGAGCGTAACGATAAACGGTAATGGCGGCATCGGGGCACACCACTGCACAAATTTGGCAGCCGGTGCAGGCACCTGGGTCGACCATGTATGCCGGGTGATACCCCTTGGGGGTCAGCCGGGTCATATCCAGCGCCAGCACGTCATGCGGGCAATCCGCCACGCACAACTCGCATGCCTTACAATACAACTCGTTGACTTCAATATATCCCTTCGCGGGCATTAACAAGCCTCCTTTGTTGGTAACAGGTCACGGTCCCGGGTGATGAGGTGAGGTTGCTCTCGGGACTTGCCACTTTAGTATACTCCAAATCGCGCCAGCCCTGCACCTGGGGCGGCACTGCTTATCATAAATTTTGGGTGATATTGATCAATATTTACCCCCATTGGACATGCTGATGCGCTCAAATAATTGGCGCAAATCCTCCACCAGGGCAGGGTTGTGTGCGTGCAGCAGGTCAATGTAGGCTGCGCCGCCGGCATAAAAGGTCACCCGGCTGAAGGGAGGTGCCAGTCCGGCTGTGTTTTCTGTCAGGCCCAATTGCCCCCGCAGGTGGTTTTCCACCCAGCGGGCAAAGCCTTCCTTCCACTCCTGCCAGACCATGTATTCAAAATCATGCCGTCCCAGGTAAGATCGCAACGCTTCCCGTGTCATTGAGATCTGTCGCGTGTCATCCCGGGCCACGGCTTCTAAAAAGGCATGGTAAGTGCGCTCGAAGGACAGGGCTTGATAGGGGAAGGGATGTTCGATTTCCCACATCACATCGCCCTTCTCAACCGCCTGGCGCGCCACATCCAGTTGGGATTTAAGCCCCTGTTCACAGGTTTCGTACTGGTAGCAGTGCACAAATTCGTGCAAGACCGTCACATACCCTGCCAGAGCATCAAAAACATCCGGTGTGACCACGCAGGCGATGCGCCCGCCATAATCCGCCAGCTGGAAGGCAGCCCGCACGCCCGCAGGGATCGGCATGGGAGTGGATGCGGTTTTGATGAAATCATACTGGAGTGTGTCGGCCACGACATCATAAATCAAAAATTCATCGCCAACCACAACCGCGATGGGATATAAGCGGCGAACGGCCGGGTTGAACCCCGCCACCGCCTGGTGGATGGGGATCAGCTGGTTGATCTGCTGTAGGTATGTCTCCATCGGTTACCAATCGCCTTGTGTGGCTGTCTTGTCTAATTGTAATGGCATTTTGAGGGGGTTGGATGCATGAAACCCCGAGCGGTAGGGCTGATCATATCCTGGCTTGATGGTAAAATTCAGGCAACACCCGAGATTCCCAGGAGTATTCCCATGCCCGAAGCAGTGATCATCGACGCGCTCAGAACCCCTATCGGCAACCTGGGCGGCGCGCTGGCCGCCATCCGCCCGGATGACCTGGCCGCGCACGCCATCCAGGCCCTGGTAGCACGCAACCACCTGGACCCCGCCCTGATCGAAGAGGTCTACCTGGGCTGCGCCAACCAGGCCGGTGAGGATAACCGCAATGTTGCCCGCATGGCCGCGCTGCTGGCAGGGTTGCCCGTTGAAGTGCCCGGGGTGACGGTCAACCGCCTGTGCGCCTCGGGTCTGACTGCGCTCAACCTGGCTGCCCGCGCCATCCGTGCCGGCGATGGCGAGGCCTTTATCGTGGGCGGCGTGGAGAGCATGAGCCGCGCGCCTTACGCCCTGCCCAAGCCGGCCCATTCGGTGGGCAACCTGACCGCCTACGACACAGCCCTGGGCTGGCGTTTCGTCAACCCGCGCCTGGAGGCTGCCTATGGGGCCGAGCCGATGGGGGTCACCGCTGAGAACCTCACCGAGCTGACCGGTATCACCCGTGAGGAACAGGACGAATTTGCCCTGGCCAGCCACCAGCGCGCCATCGCGGCCATCGATGGGGGCAAGTTCGCCGAGGAGATCCTGCCGGTGAACGTCCCCCAGCGCAAGGGGGAGCCTATCCCCTTTGCAATTGACGAGCGCCCCCGCCGGGACACCTCCTTGGAAGCCCTCAGCCGGCTGAAACCGGCCTTTAAGCCGGGGGGAACCGTCACCGCTGGAAACAGCTCTGGCCTGAGCGACGGCGCGGCGGTTCTGCTGGTGATGCGGGCGGAGACCGCGGCCAGGCTGGGCTACCAACCCATGGGGCGGGTGGTCAGCATGGCTTCGGCCGGCGTGCCGCCGCGCGTGATGGGCACCGGGCCGATCCCGGC
>DKFH01000088.1:15013-16101 GCA_002452315.1 Anaerolineaceae bacterium UBA6801
CCCCTGGGCTGCTCGGGGGCGCGCATCCTCACCACCCTGCTGCACGAGATGCGCCGCAGGGCGGATTCCGCCGCCAGGCCCTTCTACGGGCTGGCGACGCTGTGTGTGGGTGTGGGTCAGGGGGAAGCCACCATCGTCGAGTGGCTGGACTGAGCTCAGCTTTCTTCGCCATCCCCCAACGCGCTGGCGATCAAATCCTGGATGCGCCCCACCATACTGACCGGGTCGGGGTGCAGGCCTTCCACCAACAGCGCATTTTCAAAGAGCTGCTCTGCCGCCAGGTCAAATTTGGGGTCTGCCGGGCGCAGGGCCGCCATCCGGCGCAGGATGGGGTGTTTCGGGTTCAGCTCCAGCACCTTTTTGGGGATCTCAAAGTCCTTATCCATCAACCGGTACACGCGCTGGACGGATTGATCCGGAGCGCCTTCGGGGTCCACCAGGCGGGCGGGGGATTGTGAGAGGCGCGTGGATATGCGCACATCGCTGACCCGCTCGCCCAGCAGCGACTTGAAGCGCACGATTAAATCTGCTACCGCGGCCGGGTCCAGCCCGGGGGCTTCGTCCTCAACGGGGGTTTCTGTTTTATCTTCTGGAAGCTCGGCCTCGGCCACGTTGACCAGCGGGTGCGCCTGGTATTCCCTCAACTGCATGAGCATGAAGGGGTCCACCGGGTCGGTGAGGGTCAGCACTTCGATCCCCGCTGCCCGGAAGGCATCCATATGCGGAGAAAAGCGTACCGCGCTGGGGTCGTCGCCCAGGAAGTAGTAGATCTCCTTCTGCTCAGAGTCTGCCCGTTCCAGGTAATCATCCAGCGAAGACCAGCCGGCCGGGTCCTGATCGGTGTGGAAGCGCAGCAGGGGGAACAGTTTCTCAGGCGCGTCCTGTTCGATGGCGACGCCCTCCTTGAGCAGGCCGCCGTAAGTCTCCCAAAAGGTCTGGTATTTGTCCGTATCCGACTGACCCAGGTCGGTGAGCACATCCAGCACCTTGCCGGTCACCAGGCGCTTGAGGCCGGCCATCACCCGGTTGGACTGTACCGTTTCCCGCGAGACGTTGAGGGGCAGGTCTTCTGAATCGACCACGCCCTG
>DKFH01000088.1:16138-18731 GCA_002452315.1 Anaerolineaceae bacterium UBA6801
TGCGCGGCGAGAAGACCAGGTTGCGCGGGTCTGACGGGATGTAGAGCAGGGCATACATTTGCACCGGCGCGTCGACGGCCATGTGAGCGTGTACCAGCGGGTCGGTTAAGTCCAGGGTGAGCTGTTTGTAAAACTCGTTATAGGCGTCTTGCTCCACCTCGCGGGGGGAAAGCCGCCACAGAGCCGTTTGGCGGTTGACGGGTTCGTCCCCGTCGTTGAGGTAGATTGGGTAGTGGATGAAGTCGGAATGGCGTTTGATCACCTGGCGCAGGCGGGTTTCATCCAGGAATTCTTTGGCATCCTCTTTGAGGGTAATGCGCACCTCCGTGCCGCGCTTCTCACGGTCACCAGGGGCCAGAGTATAGGTATCCTCACCTGTGGCTTGCCAGGCAGCGGACTGGGCATCTTGCTGGTAAGACCGTGAGACCACCTGGATCGACTCAGCCACCATAAAGGCTGCGTAAAAGCCCACGCCGAACTGGCCGATGATCTCGGCCAGGTTGTGTTCGCTGCCCCGGGCGGCCTCCACAAAGGCCCGCGCACCGGAATGTGCGATCGTGCCCAGGTTTTCCACCAGCTCTTCGCGGGTCATCCCGACCCCGGTGTCCTCAACGATCAGGATCCCGGCGTCCTTATCGGTTCGAATACGGATCTGCGGCGGGAGGTCGGGGTTGTGGACGTCTCGGTCGGTGAGCATGACGAAATCGAGCCGCGCCAGGGCATCAGAAGCGTTGGAGATCAGCTCACGCAGGAAGATCTCCCGCTCGGTGTACAGGGAATGGATCAGGATATTCAATAATTGCTGGGTTTCGGCCTTGAAGGGGATCGGCTGGCCTTCGGCCGGTCGGGATTGGTCTGTCATAGGATTTCACGCCCTTTCAAATGATGGTTTTGCTAAAAATATAATGGCTTTCGATAAGAATTGTATCAGAGTGGGGGAGGAAAATTTGAGAAGGTGGAGGGTTGAGCCTGAGAAAAAGTAGCGACGCCCTGACGGGCTGACAATGACAAAATATCGTGACTTTTCACTTTAAATGCGTCACCTGCGCCAGGTTTATCCCCCTAATACCTACTCTCTAATCACCTCATACCACTTCAGGCAAATAACTCCTCGCGCTCGTATTTCTCATCCAGCCTGGACATGCCGAAAGAGGCCAGGGCGCCCAGCACGAACAGCAGTGCGCTGAGGGCGATCATCCAGCCTGAGACGCCTTCCGGGATAATGGCGATGGTTGAGCCGATCACCACGCCGAGGATCAGGTGGTAGATGACGGTGTAGGCCTTCTTGAACAGCCAGGCGATCAGCTTGGCCAGGACCAGCACGATGATCAGGCCGCCTAGCCCGAGGGGCACCGCCACGCCCAGGTCCAGCACGCGCAGGCCGGCCGCCATGGGCTGATAGATACCGAAATAGATCAGGAAGTTGGAGGGGCTGAGGCCGGGCACGACCACGCCCAGCCCGATCAGCGCGCCGCTCAGCAGCCAGGTGCCAAAGGACGGGGTCAGCTGCACCAGCTGGGCGTTATCCATCCAGCGCAGCAAAAAGAGGGTGCCGACTGCTACAATGGCCAGAATCAGCCAATGAGTCCAGGTTCGGCCCTGTTTGCCCGCGGTCTTGAACAGCGAGGGGAAGGTGCCGGTGATAAAGCCGATGAACAGCCAGGTGAACAGCGCCGGTTGGTGAGTGAAGGCAATATCGACCACGGCGGCAAAGGCGACCATGCCGATCACGCCGCCCACCGCCACGGGGAGGAAAAAGAGCGCATTTTGAATAAATTTATGCCGCAGGTTGCTCAAGAATCGGATCAGGGGCTCGTAAATCCCCAGCACCACCGCCAGAACGCCGCCGGATAACCCGGGGGTGATGAAGCCGATCCCCACCATGATGCCCTTGAACAGGCGCAGCAGCCAATCGAGGGCAGGATGGATCTGTTTTGCATTATTCACTGTTGTCATAACTATTCGCTCTCCTCGGTGAACACTATTGGTCACAAACGACCATCAATCTTACCCGCTGCTGAAAATAACGCAACTGCTTGCAGGGGGTGCAGCCTTGAGGGTCCGAAAAGGATGCTGTTTTTCACCCAGCGATAGGCTTAATAATCGCCCATCAGGTGCAGGATGCGGGCAAAATGCCGGGCGGCTTTAGCGTAAAGCTCAAGGTTGATCGATTCGTTGGGGGCATGCACCTGGGAGTGGGCATCCCCGGCGCCGCAGGAGATGATCGGCAGGCCCAGGGTTTCTTGAAAGAGGTAATTGGGGCCCGACCCGCCGATGAGGGGATAGATGCGGGAGGGCTGGTCGTAAACGTCCTCGGCTGCCCTGACCGCCAGCCTGACGGCGGGATGATCGGGGTCTGTCTTACCGGGCGGGTTGCCGCCCAGGTCGACGATCTCGATGTCGTCAAACCCATGCGCATCGAGGTGCTCCCTGAGCTGCGCCAGCACCTGCTCTGGCCGCTGATCGGGCACCAGGCGGAAGTCTACCTTGGCGCTGGCCTCCGCTGGCAGGACGGTCTTGGAGCCCTGGCCCTGGTAGCCGGCAGTCAGCCCGCAGATGGTGCAGGTGGGCTGGAAGACGGCCTCGATGGCCA
>DKFH01000119.1:0-332 GCA_002452315.1 Anaerolineaceae bacterium UBA6801
CGCTGCTGCTGGCCGCCCGAGAGGGCGTTGGCCGGGTCATCCAATCGGTCTTTGACCTCGTCCCACAAAGCCGCCTGCCTTAAGCTGCGCTCAAGGCTTTCCTCGATCAGGGCGCTGTTGCGCTCCCCGGCCAGTTCAAAGCCATAGGTCAGGTTGCGGCGGATGCTGAAGGGCAGCACCACCGGGCGGGCGAACACCATGCCCACCCTGCGCCGCAGGCTGTTGGTGTCAATTTTCTTATCCAGGATGTCAATGCCATCCAGGGTGATTTTACCCCGGATAACTTTAACATCCGCCAGGTCATTCAGCCGGTTGATGGAGCGCAGCAGGGT
>DKFH01000119.1:457-3613 GCA_002452315.1 Anaerolineaceae bacterium UBA6801
GAGGCGATCAGGTTCATCCCCAGCACGAACACCAGCAAAACCAGTGCCGTGCCAAACTGGATCTGGATGGGCATGCCCGGCACCTGGGTGGAGATCACGAACAGGTGGTAGGGCAGTGCCATGGTGGCGTCGGTCAGGGCGGTGGGCAGCTGCGGCAGGAAGAAGGCCGCCCCGGTAAACATGATCGGCGCAGTCTCACCGGCCGCGCGTTCCAAACCCAGGATCACGCCGGTTAGGATGCCCGGCATGGCCTCTGGCAGGACTACCTTGCGGATGGTCTGCCAGCGGGTCCCGCCCAGGGAAATGCTGACCACGCGGAAGGATTGGGGCACGGTCCGCAGGGCTTCCTCCGCCGTGGTGATGATCACCGGCAGGGTCATAATGGCCAGGGTCATCGAGGCGGCCAGGATGCTGGTACCAAAGCCTAAAAAGAGCACAAACAAACCCAGCCCGAACAGGCCGTAGACCACCGAGGGGATGCCAGACAGGTTGGTGATCGCAATTCGGATGATGCGCGTCACCTGGTTATCGGGTGCGTATTCAGAAAGGTAAATGGCCGCGCCCAATCCGAGGGGGACCGCCAGTACGGCGGTGCCCAGGGTCAGGTAAAAGGTCCCGATAATGGCCGGCAGGATGCCGCCGGAGCGCATGCCGTCATAGGGCGCGCTGAAGATGAACTCAAAGGAAATCGCACCAGCGCCCATGCTGACAATGTACACCACGATCATGACGATGAAGATCACCGTCAGGCTGGCCACCAGGGTCAGGGCTGAAAAGGCCAGGTTTTGATAGAGCATGCGCTTCTTGGAGGATTGGTTCATGAGAGGATCCGTTCTGAGCGCTTTTTTACCCGGAACACCATGGCCGAGGCGATGATGTTGACCAGCAATGAGATCATGAATAAGATCCCGCCGATCAGGAACAAGACGTGATAGTGAATACTGCCTTTGGCCACCTCACCCATCTCAGCCGCGATGGTGGCGGTCATCGTGCGGGTGGGCAGAAATAGTGCGCCCAGCCCCCGGGCCATGATCGGGGCGTTGCCGGAGACCATCATCACCGTCATCGTCTCCCCAATGGCACGCCCGATGCCGAGCATGACCGCGGTCAGCACACCGGATTTGGCCGCCGGCAGGGTCACCCGCCAGATGGTCTGCCACCGGGTGGCACCGATTGCCAGGGCGGCATCCCGGTAGGCGCGCGGCACACCATCCAGTGCATCTTCAGCCACGGAGACAATGGTGGGGATGGCAATGATCCCCAATAAGATCGAGCCCGCCAGCGCCGTCAGCCCGGTGGGCAGATCCAGCAATATCCGCAATTGGGGTGCCAGCGCGATGACGCCAATGAAGCCCAGCACCACCGAGGGCAAGCCTGCCAGGATCTCCACCACGGGTTTGAGGATCTCCCGCACCCAGCGCGGGGCAATTTCGGCGATGTAAATGGCCGTGGCCAACCCAATCGGGACGGCAAACAACGTCGCCCCGACCGTCACCAGCAGCGAACCGCTGATAAGGGGCAAAATGCCGTAATAACCCTCAATGGGGTACCAGCGTGTTGAAAATAAGACACTCAGAGGTACCTCGCCGAAGGCGGCCACGCCCTCGCTCATCAGGAAATAAAAAATCATGATCACAAACACGATGGCAGAATAGCCCATCGCCTTGATGATGGCACTGATCAGAATTTCAGCCGCTTTGGAAAACGCGTCTTTTGGGGTTTGCTTTTGAGGTCCGGGGATGATGGGTGTATCCATAGGCGCTGTCTTTACGGGGTGATGGCGACAAACCCAAGTTCTTTGACGATGGATTGGCCTGAATCGGAGAGGATCCAGTCGATAAAGGCTTTATTCGCGCCCTGCGGTTCGCCGTTGGTGTAAACAAACAGGTCACGGGCAATCGGGTAGATCCCCAGGCCGACGGTCTCCATCGAAGGGAAAACCACGTTCCCTGCCTGGTCGATGTCAATCCCCAGCACTTTCACGTCATGGGTGACATAGCCCAGCCCATCATAGCCGATCGCATTGGGGTTATCCCGCACCTCGGCGATGATCCCTTCAGAGGAAGGCAGCAACAGCGTGTTGGGGTGAAACAGCGCTTTGTTATCCTTTTCCCCCAGGCGCAGAACAGTTTCCAGGAAGTAAACATGCGTGCCCGAATTGGTCTCCCGAGAGACGCGCACAATCGGCCGGTCATCGCCGCCCAGTTCCTGCCAGTTTTCGTATTTGCCCTGGAAAATATCAGAGATCTGCTGCAGGCTCAGGTGATCGATGGGGTTAGCGGGGTTAACGATCACAGCCACCGCATCCCGGGCGACCACAATTTCGTTGGGTTCGATGCCCTGGCTGCGCGCCTGGGTGATCTCTTCTTCTTTGATCCGGCGCGAGGCGTTGGCAAGATCCACCGTGTTATTCAACAGCGCAGCGATGCCGGTGCCAGAACCGCCCCCGGTGATCGAGATGGTGACGGTCTCAACCTCCTTCTGGTAGGCCTCTGCCCAGGCCAGGGCTAAATTGACCATCGTATCCGAGCCTTTGACCTCAATATGGGCATTGACCTCGTTCTGGTCAATGGGTGCATTTGCCCCAGGAGTTCCTGCCGAGCAGGCGAGTGTCACAAAACTTAAGAGCAAAACAATGATCAAAGATCGAAATTTACCCATCGGGTTGATTATAGCTTAAAACGCTGTTTTGACCATGTGCTGAAGGCAATTAAGGTAAAATAAACCGCATGAGTGAACTGTTTCCCCCGGTATTATCGATCACCCATTTGAATGTCTATTATGGCCAGGCGCTGGCGCTGCGCGATATCAACATGTCGATTTTACCCAGGCAGGTGACGGCCTTGATCGGCCCCTCGGGCTGCGGAAAATCGACCTTTTTGCGCTGCCTGAACCGCATGAACGACACCATCAAGAGCGCCCGGGTGGAAGGTGAAGTCCTGTTTGAAGGCCAGGACATCTACGCCCCTGAGACGGACCTGGCCCAGTTACGCCAGCGCATCGGCATGGTGTTTCAAAAGCCCAACCCCTTCCCCAAATCAATTTATGACAACGTGGCCTTTGGGCCTCGGGTGACCGGTATGCACATGAACAAGCGCGAACTGGATGCGCTGGTTGAGCACTGCCTGCGCCAGGCCGCCCTGTGGGATGATGTGG
>DKFH01000119.1:3643-7387 GCA_002452315.1 Anaerolineaceae bacterium UBA6801
CGGGTGCTGGCGGTGCAGCCTGAGGTGATCCTGATGGATGAGCCGGCCTCCGCCCTGGACCCGATCGCCACCGAGCATATCGAGGAGCTGATCGCAACGCTCAAGGAAGATTACACCATCGTGATCGTGACGCACAATATGCAGCAGGCCGCCCGCGTCTCCGATTTCACCGGTCTGTTCTGGCTGGGGGACCTGGTCGAGTTTTCACCAACCCACCAGATGTTCACCAACCCCAGGGAACAAATCTCCGAGGATTACATCACCGGCCGCATGGGGTGAGGTTAACCCAGGCTGTTTTCGATGTATTGCATCCTGGATGATGGGGGGTATGATTAATTCCTGTCTTGTGGTAACCCGTGATTAATGTTAGAATCTTTATCCCGGAGGGATGGCCGAGTGGACTATGGCGCCTGTCTTGAAAACAGGTGTGGGTTTACGCCCACCGTGGGTTCGAATCCCTCTCCCTCCGCCTGAAATTAGGAGGGAAAAATTAATAAATGAAGCCTGGGGAGGTGCCAGAGTGGTTGATTGGGGCCGCCTGCTAAGTGGTTGTTGGGTTTATAGCTCAACCGGGGGTTCGAATCCCCCCCTCCCCGCTGAATAAACAAGCTCGCAATGTGAATTTGCGAGCTTGTTGCGATTTAAGCGCTGTTTTCAAATCAGCCATGTCCATATTGAATTTTCCCATAGGCGGTAGGGGCGACTCATGAGTCGCCCCTACCTTTTCTCCATCGTCTTACTCACCAGCAGCAACGATCAGCTGGCCTTCCATGCCGGCCTGGCAGTGGCCGCCGACGCTGCAGAAATAGAAGAACGTGCCTGCCTGGTCGGCGACAAAGGTCACCGTCTCCTCCTGCCCGATTTCGCCAAACACGGAGGTGGTGGCGTTAAATTCATTAATCACGATGTCGTGGAAGCGCCCGTCGTCGTTGACCAGCGTAATGGCCACGGTGTCGCCAACCCATCCTACGCCCAAATACCCAATACCAAATACCACCTCCCTTACCCCCAATGTGATTAATGTGCTGGTCAAAAACTTCAACCTTATGCCGATTGGCACTGTTGAGGAAGATGTACCAGCCATGATGGCTGGAAATTAACAATTTTCTTGTAGGGTGGGTTGGCTAAAGACTATTATGACCAATATCACATTGGCAATGCAGCCATTGGATAAGGTCAATGTTATCATCAAGCCAACCCACCATCAACTGGATGGCAACATGATCATGGTGGGTTGGCGGGGAATTGGTTTCTCCAAATTGATTCGTTTGCGAAAAATCATTTGGTTATCCCGCCAACCCATCCTACAAATGGCAAAATGAAGAAAGGAATGATGATCAATGATTGAACAAGTATTTATGCTGGCACGCAGCCCGGAACGCACCGTTGAAAAGGTCATCCAGGGTGAAAACCTCGATTATATCCACATGCTGTTCAACAAGGATGAAGGCTTGCCCTTGCATTATTCAAATTCGAACGTGTACATGACGGTGCTGCAGGGTACACTTTCCATCGGGCTGAATGACCAGGCGGATCATCATTACCCGGGGGGCACGCTGTTAAAGATTCCTTACAAAATCAAGATGAACGTCAGGAACACCCACAATGATCTGCTAGAATTATTGGTCATCAAAGCCCCCGCCCCCAAGAATTTTCAGCCATAGAACCTGGCTTTCAGCTGAAGGAACGGCATTTTTTCAAAAATACAACACGCCCGGTGCACCGGGCGTGATTTTCATTTATCAGCTTTGAGGATCCATCCCTCAGGGTTCAAGGATCTGGTAAACCTGGTAGCCATCTTCATCGTAGATCAAAGTGTAATTTGCGTTGATGTAATCCAAAACCTGGTCTACATTTGCGGCAATCGGGTGAATTAAACGCTGCGTTTTCCGGGTAGCAGGGTCTACGCTGGGCAGCGAGTCTGGCGCATGGATGGAAGCATCCAGGATCAGTTTGGGCTGGTTGCGCTGTAAATCCTCAAAGTAACGTTGCTGAATTTCTCTTCCAATCCTGGAGTTGGCATACAACGGGTAAAAATTATAGGCCGTGGAAGAATAACGCTCGCTCATGAAGAGCATCCCGGTCTGTCCGCCCCATACGAGGACGAGGTCATCGGGGGCTGTTTGCTGGGTGATAAAGGCTGAAACCGGGTGGATATATTCCACCTCACCTTCATGGGGGCCGATCACAGCGGCCAGGGACCTCCCATAAATCCCCAATTCCTGATGAAAGATGATCGAAAACAGCAGGATGACCCCGCTAAGGATGAGGGTTGGCGTCCATTTTGGCAGCCTGCTGGGTGAAAACCTGTCCGGTATCAGGTTCAGGATGGCCTTGATGGGGACGGCGGATAGCAACCCCATGATGGGCAGCCAGGTGAGGAAGTAATGCCCGTAGTTGCGCCCCGAGATAGAGCTGGCCAACATTTCCAGCGGCCAGATGGTTACGAGGACCAGGCTGACCGGTTCAATGCGCCTGTCAAGCAGCTCACGGATGAACTGAACCAAACCCACGATATAACCAATCAGGGGCAAGGCCATCCAGGCGCCCAGCACAGATAATGCTGGCATCAGGCTGCTGGCAATAATGTTGAGGTTGCTGGCGCCTGGCCGGGTGCCAAAACTGTAGGAAAAGTTATAGATGATCGAAGCGTTGATCATCTCAACCAGGGTGCCCTGCACCGCAAAATAAATTGTGACAGGGACGACGATGATCAATCCCCCAACTGTAATCAGGGCAGCATCACCTAACGCTCCTTTGAGCTTCTTCGTGCGCAGCGCATGAAAAAGCCAGATAAGGATCAGGACCCCACTGGTCACGATGTTATTCGCACGGGTGAAGAAGTTTAGCGCTGGCATGGCCCCCAGGAGGACCGGGTAAACCTTGACGGTAGGGTTCCTAAGCAGTTGGAAGAAGGCAAATAAGGCGATCCAGGTGAACAGCAGCGAATACTCCTCGGTGAAATTCCCTGAGCCGACCAAGCACCTGCCAACCATCATCATCACGGTAACGCCGATCACAGCGGGTAAAAAGCCGGATTTTTTCTTGATCACCGCCATGCCCAAAAGGGCAGAACCTACCCAAAACAGGGTTTCAACCAGCCAGATCCCCCACCGGGAATCACCGCCCAGCAGCAGCCCAAAAGCATTGATCCACAGGATCATGGGCCCTTTTGCTTCCCAATAATCACTGTAGAGGGTCTTGCCGTGCAGGACGTATCTGCCCCCAAACATATACGCACCCCCATCCCGACCGGGCGGGTGAATGAGCGGGTTGGCAAGCTCCAGCACGATCAGGCTGAGGATGATGGCAAACACAACCATCAGCAGGCGTTGGAATTTGGTTAATGAAAGGGTCTTTGCCATAGTATCACGATTGGTAATGCTCTATCGGCGATCGGCACGAGCGTGTAGTGTTATTAGGTGACTATACAAAATAGCCACGGCGAAACAGATACAACTATTGTAAGAACGATGGCGCGTTGCGTCAAGTTTATGTGCATCATGCCTTAGGAGGTTTTATTACTGCTGTAATAATTTTAAGCCTGGATAGCTTGAGGGTGTTGAAAAACGAACAATGGTTGCTCATCGTTTGTCAAAATCCATAATTAATTCTATTAACTACAATTATTATCTACTTTATATTAATGCGTAGGGGCAACCCTCCGTGGTTGCCCTGGGCGGACACAGAGGTCCGCCCCTATGATCAAATTTGTTTAGAGGAAATTCCCATTTTCAACACCCT
>DKFH01000189.1:0-1322 GCA_002452315.1 Anaerolineaceae bacterium UBA6801
GCTGAAGCAGAAACCGAAGTAGAAGATGCTGAAGATGTGGAAGAGGTTGTAACCCCTGACGCTGAAGCATCTGCAGCGGTTGAAGAAGAAACCGAAGACTAGATTTTAGTACATACCGGCGCACCGGGTACCCGGTGCGCCTTTTTTAAATCACCACCACCAACGAATAACATGACCCTGATTATTGATGCCCATCAAGACCTGGCTTGGAATATTGTCAACTTAGGTCGCGATTACACGCGCTCAGCCTACGAAATCCGCATAGACGAAAAAAACACCCCCATCCCGGCTTACAACGGGAACACCTTGCTGGGCTGGCCCCAGTACCAGCAAGCACATGTTGCCATCGTGTTCGGTACACTGTATTGCACCCCGCGCCGGGTGGACAAGGGTCAGTACCCCATCCAGCTCTATGATACGCCGCAGGAAGCGCATCAGTGTTACCGCCAAAACCTGGATGCCTACCAGCGCCTGGCCGATCAGCACCCGGGTAAGTTCCGCTTGCTTTTCAACCAGGCTGAGCTCACCACCCACCTCGAACAATGGGAAACCCATCTGGCCGCCAGCCAGGACCCGCCCCCGCCGGTCGGCATCGTGATCCTGATGGAAGGCGCAGATGGCATTCAGACGCCACAAGAAGTTGAAGATTGGTTTGCCTGGGGCGTCCGGTTGATCGGGCCAGCCTGGGCAGGCACTCGCTACTGCGGCGGCACCCGTGAGCCCGGTCCGCTGACCAAGCTGGGCTATGCACTCCTCGACCAGATGGCTGATGTGGGCATGGTGCTCGATATCAGCCACATGGACCATCAATCAGCCCGGCAGGCACTGGATCATTACGCTGGACAGGTCATTGCATCCCATGCCAACGCCGAAGCGCTGATCACCGGTATTCCCATCAACCGCCACCTCAAAGATGAAACCATCCGTCAGCTCATCGATCGCCAGGGGGTGATGGGCATCGTGCCCGTAAATCATTTCCTGGACTGGCACTGGCGAGACCATGGCGGACGGGAAGCTATTGGACTGGATCAATACATCGCCCAGATTGACCATGTATGCCAGATCGCGGGGAACACCCGGCATGTGGCCATCGGGACAGATTTTGATGGTGGCTTTGGCGTGGAGTTGGTTCCCCATGAAATTGATACCATCGCTGATCTTCCCAAATTGATCCCACATCTGGAAGAAAAGGGTTACAATCAAGATGATATCAAACGCATCTTTCATGGAAACTGGCTCAGAATCTTAAAGCATAACTTGCCTAGCTCATGACAAACCCACAAGAAACAGCATCAACGGAATTCGAACAAGAACAGCCCCCC
>DKFH01000189.1:1448-4898 GCA_002452315.1 Anaerolineaceae bacterium UBA6801
TCGTTCAAATATCGGTGTTCTTGTTCGGCCTGGCCCTCATCAACCTGGGTGGTTACATGACCCTCAATGCCCTCTGGCCTGAGGGCAAGAAGACCATCGCAGCCGAAATCGGCGCCCGCCTGATCAGCACAGGGTATGTGATCTGTGTCTTCACCGGCATGGCCGACATTTTTGGCCTGGGAAGTCATCCCCTGCCAAACGTATTTTTCGGCCCTTTGCAAGCACGGGGGATGGCCTTAGGGATCATGACAATTGCCGTCGGCTTTTTGCTTATGATCCGCTTCAATAATAATCGCCTACGAAAGCTAATTGCCAACAAACCTGAGCGGACTGCCAATCAGGATCCAAAACCATCACAAACGGGTGATTCTGACTCGATCAACATTAAGTTGTCAGCCCTTTTTCAATAACCCCCAGCATTTCAGCATTCGTCTTAAACTTAAACGCAGGCAGTCCCAACTCGGCTGCCTGTTCAGCCTCAGCGGTCCATAATATTTCCAAGTCTGCCGCATCCACCACCCGCTTACCTGCGTCTGGCAGGCGATCCAGCGCGGATTGGATGGTGCCAAGCGAAACAGGTTCTAAAGTTTCCAAATAGCTCAACACAGCCCTTGCCCCCCGTTCAGCGTCCTTACGTGCCAGCCCCACAATGCCTTCGCTGGCTTTGCGCGCCCACCCGCTCACAAAGATGTCTTCGCAGCGTGCACACAGGTCCGGATTGTAGACTTCATACGAAATCCCATCCACCGGGAAGCGCGGTTGGGGCGAGGTGACATAGTTCCCGTCCGCCACCGGCAGGCCAAAGTCCGGTTCAACCTGCGAGCCGATAGAAAAAATGACCGTATCCGCAGCCACGGTTTCCATCTGACCTGTGCCGCGTGCCACCACCTGGCCACCCTCAGATACCAGTTCATTTAGTTCAAAGCTGATCGCCCTGACCCGCCCCCGATCGTCGCCAATCAAGCGCCTTGGTGACCTCAAAAACGCCATCCGAAAAGTCAAACCCGTATCACACACCGTTGACCTGGTTCGGGCATCAGCCAGTAGCTGATAAAAGCCGTCCACATCACCCCCCACACCTGCCTCGATCAAGTCAGCCGATTTTACAGCGGCCTCAATGGCAGGCAAATCCAAACAGCCCGCCACGGGCTCCAGGGTTTGGGTGTCAAACTTCACCTGGCTGGGGCCCCGCCGTCCGTAGGCGGTCACCACACAGGGATGCTGCTCGCTCTTGAGATAGTTGACGATATCCAGCATCACATTGCCAACGCCGATCACGGCCACGTTTTGGCCAAAGTCCAGCTGTAAATCAACATATTGGGGCAGGCGGTTGTAATGAAAAACGATGTCATTGGCATGGTAAACCCCGGCCAGGTCTTCGCCGGGCAATCCTAGCCAGTTTTTCTGCTGTGCCCCGGTGGTGATCATCAAGGCCTGAAACCCTGCCGAACGGAGTTGGTCCAGCTGGATATCCCCCGCCTGACCAATGGTGACGTTTCCCTGGTAGCGGATGGAAGGCATCGCCAGGATGCGTTTGAATTGCGCCAGCAACCCGGTGCGCATCTTCAGCTTATCCGGGAAAATCCCATACTCGGCCAGGCCGCCGGGTTTGATATCGCGGTTGAACAGGACGACGTTCACACCCTTGCGGGCCAGGTATTGGGCAGCATATAGCCCGGCCGGGCCGGCGCCGATCACCGCCACCAAATAGCTCGTTTCAGAACTGACCGTCAAATATCACCTCACTAAATCAAACCTGGACGCCGCAGTTGCCACAATTCGCATATAATGAATGGAAACCAGAGCAGCTTGAATTATACTGGATTGATCAATAAGGACTCAATGAGCGTACAACCATTAATGAATACTATCGTGGACATCCTATGACCCAACCCGCACAACTGACCACCTTGCCCAACGGCCTTACCATTCACCTCAAAGAGATCCACACCGCCCCCATCATCAGCACCTGGGTCTGGTATCGCGTGGGCTCTCGTAATGAAACACCCGGCAAAACAGGCACCTCCCATTGGGTGGAGCACATGCAGTTCAAAGGTACTCAGGCCTTTCCCGCCGGGATCCTCGACCGGGAGATCTCCCGGGTGGGCGGCGTGTGGAATGCCCTCACCCACCTGGATTGGACTACCTATTTTGAGACCATGCCCGCCCATCTTTTCGACATCAGCCTGGCACTCGAAGCTGACAGGATGGTCAACAGCCAATTTGACCCCGAAGAGGTCGAGCGTGAACGCACCGTGATCATCTCCGAGCGAGAGGGCAGCGAAAATCAACCGATCTTCCAGCTGGCAGAGGCGGTTCAAGAGGCATCCTTTGCACAGCATCCCTACCAGCATGAAGTCATCGGCCTGAAAGAAGACCTGCAAACCCTCTCTCGCGAGGATCTCTACCAGCACTATCGCCAGTATTATCAACCCGCCAACGCTGTTTTAGCCATGGCGGGCGACTTCAAAACCCAGGACATGCTGGCGAAAATCGAAGCCGCCTACGGCCCACTCCCCACCGGCCAACCGATCCAGCCTCACATTGAACCTGACCCGCCCATCGGCCAGGAAAAGCGCGTCCAGATCAGCGGGCCTGGCGAAACCAGTTACGTCCAGATTGCTTACCGTGCGCCCAGCGCCAACAACCCGGATTTCTTTGCCCTCACCGTGCTGGATAGCCTGCTGACCGGCCCCAGCAGCCTGAACATGTTCGGCTCAGGCGGCACCAGCAATAAAACCAGCCGCCTCTATCGCGCCCTGGTCGAGGGCGAAATCACCGTCTCCTGCCACGGCTCGTTGCAGGCCACCCTGGACCCCTACATCTATTCGATCAACCTGACTGTCCACCCTGCCCACACGCCCGAAACAGTCCTGAACGCGGTAGACCAGGAGATCAAACGCATTCTCGATGCCCCCGTTACCAATGCCGAAATTGACCGGGCCATCAAACAGGCCAAGGCCTTATTTGCCTACAGCAGCGAAAACATCTCCAACCAGGCCTTTTGGCTCGGTTACGCAGAGATGTTCGCCAGTTACGATTGGTTTGAAAACTATGTGGAACATCTCGCCGGTGTTACGCCTGAAAAAGTTCTGCAAATTGCCCAAACCTACCTGCATCCCAATAACCGGGTCGTCGGTTTTTATACCCCTGAACAAAGTTAGCTGGTCACTATGAAAAATCCCATGCTCAAAGAACATCGCCATGCCTTGCCCAGCCCGGAGGATATTACCCGCCAGCAGTTGCCCAACGGGATCACGATCCTCTCCCGGTCGAATTTCAACAGCCCCACCCTCTCGATTAAGGGCTATTTACAGGGCGGCAGCCTGTTTGATCCAGAAGATAAGCTCGGATTAAGCAACCTGACTGCCTTCGGGCTGATGACCGGCACTGCCCACCACGATTTTCAGAGCCTCTACAACCAGGTGGAGTCCATTGGCGCCAGCTTAC
>DKFH01000152.1:0-16173 GCA_002452315.1 Anaerolineaceae bacterium UBA6801
CATGTCTTTTTTATGTTCCATCAACTCGAAACCTTCAGCATAAGCTTGCATCAAGCCATATTCTATGCCGTTATGCACCATTTTAACAAAGTGACCAGCGCCAACCGGTCCGACATGTCCCCAGCCCTGATCTGGCGCAGGAGCAAGTGTTTCGAAAATGGGTGCCAATCTTGACACGACCTCATCTTCTCCACCGACCATCATGCTGTAGCCTTCTGTTAAACCCCATACCCCACCGCTGGTGCCGACGTCCACATAATGGATGTCCTTCGCTTTCAGTTGAGCTGAACGGCGAATATCATCTTTATAAAAAGTGTTCCCGCCATCGATGATCGTATCGCCCGGCGAGAGCATCCGACTTAAATCGGAAATCACAGCCTCGGTTGGCTCGCCTGATGGTAACATGACCCATAGCACTCGTGGTAAAGCAAGCGCCTGAACAGCCTCCTCAAGTGTAGCAGCTGGGATCAGCCTGGTTTCCCGTGCCAATTCTTGAGTAACTTTTATTGATCGGTTCATGCCAATCACACGATGACCGCCTTGAAGTAAACGTCGAGCCATGTTTGCCCCCATTTTTCCCAAACCGATAATTGCCAGTTCCATTTTATTAGTCCTCCAATTTTTCTATGATCGATGTTGATGACGTTTTTGCGACAACATCAACATTAATTCTTAACAATGGATGTAATCGCATAATAAGACAAGCTTTATCAGGACAATCAACCGCTTGTCCATTTCACAGTTGGAAATTTGTTCTGACTGTGTAACAATAATAAGATGCCGATAAACAGCCATTAATTACCTTCTTGAAGCCATTTGGTTGGTTTTCTTAGGTGAAAGTAGCGACCGTAACCGTAAGAGAGCGCCAGTGATTGCTGTCTTATTTAATGAGGATCACAATAATAATGAGTAGAAAACAATAGAAGGAGTGAATATGATCCGTGCTGTGGCCTTTGACCTGGATGGCACTTTAATACAAACTGAACGGCTCAAAGCGCAGTCTTATGCGCAAGCGGCCGTGCAATTAAAACCTGCCTCACTCAGCGAACAGGTAGTGATCGACGCGTTTAAGGATTTTGTCGGGGGTTCACGTGAGGAAGTCACCAAAGGTTTGCTGGCCCGCTTTGATCTGGAAGAAGCTGCCCGCAGGCGCATGGATGAATTTAGCGCCAGTGCACCCTGGCAGGTCCTCGCCCGGCTTCGTTTGCAAATCTATCAGGAAATCATTTCTAACGAAAAGACCTTACAGGATGCTGCCTGGCCGCATAACATGGCCTTATTACATCAAATTCAGGCGGCCAATTGCACCCTGGGATTAGCGACCATGTCTCACTGCGATCAAGTCGAACGAGCGTTGCATGCTTTGCAGCTTGAAGATGTCTTTAGCTTCATCGCCACCCGTGAAGACGTGGAAAACCCAAAACCTGATCCTGAAATTTATCTATTGTTGGCAAAAGAATTAGGCGTATCCCCCCATGAGCTCTTGGTGATTGAAGATTCGGTCTCGGGAGTGCGAGCCGGGCTGGCAGCGGGTGCGACTGTATTGGCTGTGGCAACACCGTTGACCCAAAAGCAACTGCACCAATCCGGATTGCTGGATGAGGAATTTATCGTCGACGGCCCCGAAAGTTTGCAAGAAAAGATGGCGAATTTATTCCGTAAATTCAATGAATAATTAACTGAGGGATGAGCGACTAAAACCCCCGCAGATTCTGCGGGGGTTTCTCGTTCAGGACTGGTGGCTTTTCAAAAGGTTAACCAAATCTCTTGGCACGCAAATATTTGGAAGTAACTTTTTTGGCTATCTCTGAGAAAGTTGGATAAATAAAAATGGTTTCCGCAATCGCTTCAAGAGAGAGCTTTTGTGTTATTGCCAGCGTAAAAAACTGGATCCATTCCCCGGCATGCGCGCCAATGGCATCTGCGCCCAAGATGACATCGTCTTTATCCATGATGATTTTGATGAACCCGGCGGTGTCAGATTCGGTGGTGAAACGGTTAACAGTTTCAGTGGGCAGGCGAAAGATATTGATTTGATCATATTGGCGGCGAGCGTCAGCTTCACTGAGGCCCACATGTCCTATCTCGGGCGCCATAAAGATTGCCCAGGGCACAACGGAAAGATCACTTTTCACATGGTTTCCAGATAAGATATTATCGATACAGATTTCTGCCTGGTAGGATGCCATATGGGTGAATTTCGCCGGTGAGGCCACATCGCCGCAGGCGTAAATATTCGGCGTAGATGTTTGCATGTATTCATTCACCTGAATACCCCGCGCAGTGTAATCCACGCCAGCTTGCTCTAATTGAAGACCCTCAATATTAGGAACACGTCCTAAAGCCGCAAATATAGTTTGGGCTATCATCATTGTCTTCTGACCGTTTTCTTCTAGGGTAATTTTAATCTCTCCGTTTGGATCTTGTTGACATAGGACGACCTCAGCGTTGGTGCGAATATTGATGCCCTCATGCTGCAGAATTTCCGTTGCCAGCTGGCCCACTTCCTCATCAACAGCCTTCAAGATGCGGTCGTTGCGGTCCACGATGGTGACCTGGGAGCCAAAGCGGGCTAATGACTGCCCTAATTCGGCTGAAATCACACCGCCGCCTAAAAACACGATTGAACGGGGCAATTCGGTGATATCCCAAAAGTTTTCATTCGTCAGGATGTTCAACAATTCGCTGCCTTCATGCGGCGCCATGCGTGGTGATGAACCTGTGGCAATGACCGTAAACTCTGCCCAAATCGTTTCTTCCCCTATTTGAATTTCATTCGGGTTCAGAAATTTCGCACCCTCCTGATTCAGATAAACATCGATCCCTAATTGTTCAAAATGCTCTGGCTTTTCTGTGTTGTAAATGCCCTGGATCACCTGATTGACGTGCTCCATGACCTTCCGAAATTCCAGTTTGTTAACATCCGTGAACTCTGGCAGACCATGCAAGTCAGCATTTTTAATCGCATGGAAAAGACGAGCGCTGCTAATGAAGGTCTTGCTAGGAACACAACCCGAGTGGGTGCATTCGCCTCCGATTTTATTTCGTTCAATCATTGCAACTTTTTTACCACGCCGATGGGCAGTTAGTGCAGCCACCAAACCGCCTGAACCTGCGCCAATCACTGCAAGATCATATTTCTCCATCACTTATCCTTTCACATAAAATTTATTCCGGTTAATTCGTTAATGATGATGACCGTTATCTTCGCTTACAAAGTTTAAATCATTATGCAATTGTTCATACGCTCAAGCCAATGTGAATAAAAATCCATTAGGACCGCTCACAGGCTCAATCATACTACTAGATCACATCTTCAAGCATTTTATAATTCGGATTGCTTTTTAATACTACTCTGGATCAAGGTCGTTTAAGAGTGAGTAAATGCCTCAACACCCTCTTCCAATAATTGCGCCGTGATGGCATCCAGATCAACACCTACAGCTTTTAATTTGCTCACCTCATCCACTGCTTGAGCTAGTCCCCCTCTTGGTGTGAGACAGACATTGCCATGGTGATTGAATGCCGCCAATATCGCTGGCTAAAATACGCGCAGTCATAAATTACACCTCAATGTAATCACTAACATAAAATTATAAGCCGTTTTTTTAGTGATGCATTTCCATTCGTTGATGTGCGCTTAACCAGGTTTGAACGGTGGCTACGAAGGCTGCATGACTCCAGGTGAGCGGGCTAACCGACAAGGGGTCATTGGTATAGGGATGCACCTGTTCTGCTAAAATGCCGCTGGACAGGGCACGCCCTGCGACCCATTCCAGTAATTCGAGTGATTTGCCTAACGCCTGGGTGCTTTTCGCTGTGACAGCAAGCCATTCTGCCAGCCACAATGTGGTGATGAACCAGGGGTTTCCCGGCACGTCGTCGATCGATTGGCTGACCTGGTGGTAATTATCGTTTTCATACCGTGCAACGCCGCCTACTTCCGTTTTTACCCACAATCGATCTTTGATGGCCTGCATGGTAGCGATGATTTTAGGGTCATCGGGGGCATACATCCCATATTGCCACAGCCCAACCAGCGAAGCATCAATGACTGCGTCAATCTCCCATTCACCATCCGGCGTTCGGTTGATCATCCGCGCAAAGCGCTGTTCGTCTTCTAGCCATAGATACTGATCCGTGGCTTGTTTGATCTCATCAGCCGCCTGGCGGTACTTTTTCGCACGGTCAAACTCGCCGAAGGCTTGTGCAAATTTTGCACCCGCATCCAGCCCACCCCAGGTGGCACCGACCGTCCACCCCAATACGCCGTACCGTTCTTCCCACAGGTCATAACTCGGCAAGGGCAATCCCGTTTCAGGATCTCGGTATTCAGCCAGGAAATCCGCCATGGGGTTGATCAACGCGCGATAAAGCGGTTTGATAAAATACACATCGCCAAAGCGGGCAAAATGCTGCCACAATGACCACAACACCAAGGCCGTCTCATCCTCCTGGATTGGCAAAGCCTTCTCCCCGTCCCTCCGCCAGGGGTGCCATGAGGAGGCTAAAGAGCCATCCGGGTTATATTTATGCAGCAGATACCCCTGTGGTGTCAGTACGCGCTGGCAGAACTGATAAAATGCACGTGGTAAATCAATATAACCTGCTCGTGTGAGCGCATTGGCCACCAAAGCACCGTCTCTCGGCCACATGTAACTGTAGGTGTCCCTGACCGCAGTGGAGATATCCGAATCATTGGCAGCGAGAATAGCGCCCTCATTGTCAATTTGCGTGCGGATCACCAATAAACTGCGCTCGTATTCTTGGCTGACAGATTCGGGTAAGTTGCTCAGGTCGGGCAAATGGCTGCCTAACCACAGCTTCCAAAAGGCCGCCGTCCGCTCGAGGTAAAATTCAGGCCCGCGCCTTCGTACTGACCTGTTGATGGCAACAACTTGTTCAAACGTAGGCGCGATAGCCATCCAGTACCAGACCCTGACCGTTTTTTCTGCTGGGATATGCACAGTAAAGCCGATGGTCGAATCCACCGAGCCATGGGCCACATCATTGCCGGAAAGCACCCCATCTTCAGCATCGCGCCAGGTGCCCTGCAGGTTGTGGATTTCCTTCAACCCACATGCCCATTGATGAACCCCGATCACCAGGCCATCATAGAGGCTCTCACCAGCGTCGAAGGGGGACTGGTCGGCTTCAACCGCGCCGTTGATCATAAACCAGTTCTTTCCTTTATAATGAAACACTGACCGGCGTTCTGGCTCATAGTAGGCGGTGTCGCCCACCTCGTTTTGATTGATGTGAAAATCGTGATAGAAAAACAGCCTCACCTCACGCTGTTTTCCGGAGGGGATGCGCACATCAAACCGGCGCAGGAGCAAGTTCTCGTGAAAATCCACCGCTTCTGTTGCCGATAATTCAACATCCAAATCCGGATGCGAAAGGCGGATATCTGAAACCAAAGTCTGCTCTTTGTATTGAATGGTACGTTCCCAACGGTCGTCATCTAACCAGCGGAAGGCAGAATCAACCCATACCCCCATCCTGAAGGGGTGCCCTAAGGCGTGGTTGCTCTGCCCAACATGGGGACAATAAAAATCCCGGATTTGATGCGTTTTGTCTAAAGCGACCAGCATATTTCCATTTCCAAGTACTAAATTCCTGGGCATAAGTTTTCCTGTTCTACTTTACAATAACTTGATGATCGGTTCTGTACTAAAGGGTGAAATTACACCCAATCCCAATGAGGGTGATGCATACAATTCTGGCGGTACACTGATGTCCGCCAGGTAAAGATCGCCTACAAAGGGTTGTGCTTCGGTGGTTTTCAAACCTACCTTCGGCAGCGCAAGGGTAAGCGTGACATCCGCCCGAATACAGATTCGGGAGGGTATCCCCGTGGTGGTATCCAAACCCGAGGGTGTATCCAACGCAATGATAGGGGTTTGGCTGGCATTTGCCAATAATATCCAATCTGCAACTGGAGGGTGAGGATCGCCCGTTAACCCATAACCAATCATTGCATCAACAATCACATCAGCCCTGTTGAGTGCGGGGTTTGAGGTTAAAAAACCCATTTTTTGAATGATAGAGAGCTGATGGGCGGGGATATGTTTGATGTGGGTTGTGGAACCCACGACCGTTACTTCGACGACCGCGCCCCAATTATGCAGATGGCGTGCCGCCACCATGCCGCCCCCACCGTTGTTTCCTGTGCCGCTCAAGACGACAATATGTTTTCCTGAAATTGACCCACCCAAATAACGCTTAACCATTTCAGCCAGGTTTCGACCAGCATTTTCCATCATCTGGATCAGGTTGATATGCCATTCCTCGATCATTAGGCGGTCCACCTCAACCATCTGAGCTGTTGTCAGCCAGGGCAGGGTTGATAAATCATTCATTAAAATTCCCTTTCATTTCATTACATATATATGAAGAGTTCTTCTCTAAAACTCTTACCTGATTGGTTTATCAGCTATAATAAATTCATGGCTCGTAACAATGATACCTGGCTGGCAGATTTAAGATCTCAAGGAAATCCTCGCGAAATAGCATTAAGTGATTTAAACGAGATCATTTTACGGATGCTATCCTCAGCATTAACACGCTGGCTTTCTCCTGAAAACGAGCATTTTGAACCTTTTATCGAAGACGTCGCCCAAGAAACGCTCTTACGGGTTCTTGATCGCTTAGATACTTTTGAAGGCCGCAGTAAATTCACAACGTGGGTATATACCATTGCGATCCGAATTGCACTGAGTGAGTTGCGCCTTCGCAAATGGAAAGAGGTTTCGCTTGACCAACTTGAAGAAAGTCAAGAACCAGACCAGGCTCCGTTTGAGACATTCTCCAATAACGATCCAAATCCCGAAACAGTTATCGAACAGAAACAAACCATGATGAAGATCAAATCGATCATTGATCATGAACTTACCCCACGTCAGAGGGCTGTGATGATGGCAGTTAATGTCCAGGGTGTTCCCTTAGATGTAATTGCCCAGCGCCTTGGCAGCAATCGCAATGCAGTTTATAAGATGATGCATGATGCACGCGTTAAACTAAAAAGCCGTTTAGAGCTGGAAGGTTACCCGCCAGATGAGCTGCTTAATATGTTTGGTAATTAATTCGGCAGAATGGTTGTCATATATTTATAATGAAGAGATTATTTTATTGGATTAGGAAAAAAGCAATCAAGGAATCCAGTTCGCCTGGTCAGTTGACGAGTTTACTCAATATGCTTGCTAAGACCGACGCGCATGAAATTGCCTGTGATGATGTATTTAAGGTTTTAGCTGAATTTGCAGAAATGAAACAGCGTGGGAAAGATGTGGCTGAAATGATGCCGCTGGTTGCCAAGCATTTGGACCTGTGCCCCGATTGCCGTGAAGAATACGAGATATTGATGGATGTATTGAAACTCGAGCAGCAAATCTTGGCATAAACACTCATATCCAAGATCTATTAAAGGTGAGGTTGATCAGGAGACTGAGGTGGACTGAGGTGGGGACTGCGGTGGACCCCATTTTTTGACACGAAGTGACGTCAAAATAAGGTGGAATCCTCCATTTCTATTTGAGATAATTGTACAGGGTTTTCACCAGTAATGTATACTTCAGCTGGTGTTTGATATTGCAGTGATTGATGCGGCCTGTGATAGTTATAGAACTCGAAATAGTTCGTCAGGCCAATTCGAGCTTCCCTTGGTGTTTGATAATCGTTTAGGTATACCTCCTCAGCTTCAAGTTCTATTGCTTGTTGTGCCAGATATTCTACGGCCTTTTTGTAAAATTCTAGGTCTTCATGCAAGCCTGACTTGCGAAGTTCTTCTATCAATGCCATAATATTGTCAGTCATCTTTGTGCCTCCTTTTTTTGGTTTTGCCATCTTTATGGAAGCACAAGATGATTATTTCGTCAACCTTTTTACACCACTTTATAAGATATCATCTGTTAAGGTTCAAGATTTTAAAGAAAGAATGTTACACCAACAATAAAAAGGAGAGTAAGAAAAATGGATTACCCAATGCGTGAAGATCTAAAAATTGGCGCTAAATTTCCAAACTTTGAACTATCGGACCACAACGGAGAAAATCACAAACTATCTCAACTATTACATGGTTTTCCTGGCGTGTTAATCTTCTCCAGAGGTTATTTTTGCCCGAAAGACCGGAGACAAATGGCAAATTATGTTCAACACTTACAGCCTGAACTACGGGTCAACTATACCAACTTGATCACTGTTTCGGTTGACGATGCGATGACAACCCGAGAAGTTCGTGACCAATTAAATGCCAACTGGATATTCCTGTGCGATCCAGAACGAGAATTATTGCATGAACTGGAAATGGTAGACACAACGGACCCTGTCCACGGAGAAATTTATATCCCCTACACCTTCATCCTTGATCGCGATCGAACAATTTACAAAATTTACAACGGCTGGTGGTTTTTGGGAAGGCCAACCGCCGAAGAAGTTCGGATGGATTTACGAGCTTTAATGAGCCAACGATCGGATTGGGTTTATAAACCCAAAGCGTGATCAGCTTAACGGAAAAAACACCTGGCTGGTATTTCAAAAGCCAGGTGTTTTTTTGTGAATTTGTTGATAGAAAGTGTTATTTTTTACGATAAATTAGCAAAGAGGGTGTTAAGACCTTCTGCCAGGGTCGGATGGGCAAATATCCCATCACGAAGCTTCTTATAGGAAACCTTCCCCATCATTGCGATCTCCAGCATCGCCATAATCTCTCCACCGTCATAGCCTAAAACTGCAGCCCCCAAAATTTGCTCGCTGTCCGGATCGACAAGGGCTTTGATCAAACCCCGTGAGCGATCAAGTTCCAGGGTCCTGGCAATGTAGTTCATCGGGATTTTTGCGACTTTGTAGTTAATATTTCGGTGTTGAGCTTCTTTTTCACTCAAACCAATGCGCCCCAACTGGGGATCAATGAATAAAACATAAGGCACCAGCCGACCTTCGATATTCAGGTCGCCGTCCTCCAGAAGATTAGCCTTGAGAATCCGATAATCGTCATAGGCAATATGGGTGAAGGCTGGTCCACCTTTAATATCACCGGTTGCAAAAATCCAGGGGATGTTTGTTTCTAGACGCTCATTGACCTTAATGTATCCCCTCGAATCAGTTTCAACGAATGTTTTCCCCAAATTTAACCTGTCGCTGTTTGGAACACGACCAGCGGCAACAAGCAAATGGGAACCGCTAAGAGCAATCACACCATCAGGCGTGTTTGCCTTTAAGGTTACACCAGCCTGCTCATTTTTTTCGACAGTGGTTGGGTCTGTGTTTAGAAAGACCTTGATTCCATCTTCTTCTAAAATTGATTGGATCTCTTCGGCGACATCCTCATCCTCACGAGTTAATAACTGCTCTGAGTGCTGGATAATCGTCACCTCGCTCCCAAACCGACGGAACATCTGACCAAACTCGATTGCGATATAACCACCGCCCACTACGATCAAGTGTTCAGGGACGGATTCCAATTCCATGATCGATGATGAAGTTAAGTATGGCACTTTCGCCAGTCCTTCAATATCCGGAATTCTTGCTCTTCCGCCAGCATTGATGATCACTTTTTCAGCGGTCAATTCCCGGGTTTCGCCTTCCATTGTCACGACTTTTAAGGTTTTGTGACCGGTGAAAGATGCAGTACCAAAGATCAGTTCCACCCCTGAATTAATGATCCGGTTCCTGCTTCCCTCTCGGAAACTTTTGACGATCTCGGCTTTTCTCGCTTTGACCTTTTTCATATCGACGGCCACATCCTCTACCACGACCCCAAAATCTAACGCACGGTTCGCCAGATAGACGACTTCAGCGCTTGCGACCATGGTTTTCGTCGGAGTACACCCAACATTGATACAGGTTCCACCGACAAATTGCCCCTCTATTAATGCAACCTGTTCGCCGGATTTGGCAAGGGCTTGTGAAAGAGGATTGCCTGCCTGTCCAGCACCAATTATTATCGTGTCAAAAACATCCATAAGTACCTCCAAAACTAATGATTACCCTGCGAACCGTGGATCAACCTTTCAGCACGCTGTTCGAAGGTGCGAATACCGTAATTCGCAGTCAGGGACAGTACAGTCACGGCAACGGCACCAGAAAAAATTTTATTGTAATTTGCGGTGATAACACCTTCAAAAAGTAAAACACCTAACCCTCCTGCATTAATGAATGCAGCAATGGTCCCAATCCCGATCGATGAAAGCACCACCAGGCGCACACCAACCAGGAGCATGGGCAGCGCAAGGGGAAATTCTACCTGCCAGAAACGCTGCCATCCGCTCATACCCATCCCGCGGGCAGCCTCAAGAATAGCAGGGTTGATTGAGGTCAAACCAACAAGCCAGTTTCGCACCAGCAATAATTGGGCATAAGCTGTCAATGCGACGATAGCCGGCGTGGTCCCCAAGCCAAAAACAGGGATCAAGAGCACAAAAAAGGATAAGCTTGGGATGGTGTAGATGATCCCCAATACACCCATAACCGGACCCTGGAGCCATTTCAAACGGGCTAAAACAACCCCTAAAGGGATGCCAATGATCAATGCAAAAAACAAAACCATCAACGTGAGCTGCAGGTGTTGTAAAAAGAGCTCTCCGACCAGATCCAGGTTATTAATCAGATAGCTCATCACACTTCTTCTTTTCAATCAATTGGTTGCTCGAAAGCATTTTTCTCAAATCCTCCATACCGATCTGCCCCTGCTGTATTCCCGAGGAGTCCACAACACGCAAATAATCACTGCCGCTGCTCAGCAGAAGAGACAGGGCGGATCGTAAATCCTCCTCAAGGTGGATCGTGGTTACAGTTTCAGACACCTGCGAATCAGCAATCTTCTCCGAAGATTCACGTGCTTGTGCTTTTACGACCGATTTTATGCTGACCAGGCTCAAACGTCTGAGAATGTTATTTGTCCCGACCAGTTCCTCAATAAAAGAATTCACCGGTCTGGTCACCAGATCAATTGGGGTATCATACTGAACTAACTTCCCATCACGAAGCACAGCAATTTTATCTGCAAGTAGCAGTGCCTCCTCGACATCATGGGTAACAAATAAAATCGTTTTATTAAGTTTACAATGAAGCTTGAGCAGTTCTTTTTGCAATCGTTCACGGTTGATGGCATCCAGGGCAGCAAAAGGTTCATCCATCAAAAGAATGTCGGGGTCGGCAGCCAGAGCCCGTGCCAGTCCTACCCGCTGCTGTTCTCCGCCAGATAGTTGATTTGGATAGCGTTCCAAATAAGCCTCTGGCAAGCCGGTCAGATCAAGCAGCATTGCCACCCGCGATTGTATTTGGTCCTTTTCCCAATCCAATAATCGGGGGACAACGCTGATATTCTTTTTAACGGTCATATGTGGAAAGAGTCCTACTTGCTGGATCACATATCCAATTTGTCGTCGCAAATCATTAATGGGCAGCCTCTGAATGTCCTCGTTGCCAATCCAAATCTTTCCACTGGTCGGCTCATAGAGGCGATTGACCATTTTCAGAAGGGTCGTTTTCCCGCTGCCCGATGGACCCAGGAATACGACCAGGTCACCGGCTGCGACCTGCAAAGAAACGCTGTCCACAGCCGGGACCTCTTCAGACTCAAAGGTTTTTGAAACATCTTCAAAGAGAATTTCTCCAGATTGGGTTACCCGGCTCTCTTTTGTTTTTGAGGATGCGTAGGTCATTATCTTCCTATTATTCGATCAAACCATTTACCAGCAGGAACTCACGGGCGACCTCAGCAGACTCACGTCCTTCTGGTCCATCTACCTGCCAGTTCAGCCCTGACATCACGTCATCTGTCAGCAAAGGTGCAAGCTCATTCAGCAGGTCAGAAATTTGCGGAAATTCTTCTAAGGTGTTCATCCTGACAACCGGAGCAATGTTGTAGATTGGGTAAAACACCTGATCATCAATTAGCACAACCAGATCATTGCCCTTAATCGCACCATCGGTGCCAAAAGCGACCACAACATCCACCTGACCGTCCATCAATGCTTGATAGCGCAGGCTGCCCGTTCCAAGCTGCTTTACTGCTTTAAACTTAAAGCCACCGTAAGCTTGTTGAAGCCCTTTGATGCCGTCTTCTCGCTCCAAAAATTCAGCTGGTCCACCCAATATCAACTCAGGAGCCTTTTCAGAGAGGTCCGAGTAAGTTTGGATGTCATATACTTCAGCTGTTTCTTTGGTCATTGCCAGCGCCTGGGTGTTATTGAAAGGTGAAGGCTCCAGCCAAGTAAGATTGAACTGCTCTTCATAGTTCTCTTCAACAGTATTGTAGATATTCTGGGCATCCTGAATAGGACTCAATTTCAATACCGTCAATAAACCTGTCGAGGTATATTCTGGATAAAGATCGATGTCACCATTCAAGATTGCCTCATGTGCAATGGGTGTGCCACCAAGGTTTAGCTTCCGCTCTACTGTAAAACCTGCGTTTTCTAAAATTTGGGCGTACATTTCAGCAACAATGAATTGTTCCGTGAAATCTTTAGAACCCACAGCAATGGATCCCAGGCTCTCTTCCTGTTCTGACGTGGTTGGCGTACAAGCTGCAAGGAGCAAAGCACCAATCAGAAAAGAAAATGCAAATATTTTAATTCTATTTATTGTAATCATGCAACACCTCCTAAGTGTTTATAATTTTCTTATTATTAAGTTTAGGCATCCTAATAATTACTGGACTGGGTACCTCTTGAGGATCGATGACCAAAATATTTCTGAAAGCAATGCTAACAACGCTACCGGGATTGCACCTACCAGCATCACCGGCACATTATACAAAGCAAATCCACGGGTGATGAAATCTCCCAATCCACCGCCGCCAATAAAGGAGGCCAATGTAGCACTGGAAATCACTTCAACGGATGCAATCCGAATGCCAGAGATGATCGCGGGGATTGCTAAGGGGATCTCAATCTGGGTCAACAGCTGGGCTTTGGTCATGCCCATTCCCGAAGCTGATTCGATGACTGAAGGATTAACCCCACGTATACCGGTATAGGTACTGATTAATACGGGTGGAAATGCCAGCACTGTCAATGCAATCAGTGAGGGAACAAAGCCAAGCCCCAGATATGGTAAGGCAAGAAACAGGATCGCAAGACTGGGAACCACCCGCATCGCATTAAAAACATTGATCACAACCTGAGAGATGCGCTTTTGTTTGGCAATCCACAGGCCAATCGGGAAAGCAACCAGCAGACTGATCCCAAGGGCTGAAAAGCTTAGAATGAGATGGTCGCCAGCCGCTTCCCAAAAAAAGGACTGGTTTTGTAGAAAATAATTGTATGCTTCTTGAAATATTTCCATAGGTGTAGATCAATTATTTATTGACAAGTCCTGCGACCCAATTTCGAAATTCTTCCTAAATTAATTATTCGACCTTCACGCCCTTCCAGAAAGCCACATAGCCTTTGATCTCGCTGGCAGCTTTCTTTGGCTCAGGATAATACCAGGCAGCGTTCTGGTTGACATCACCATCTACGACGACGTTGTAATAGCTGGCCTTACCTTTCCAGGGGCAAGTCGTGTGATAATCCGTTTCTTTTAAATATTCTTGGCGGACGGAATCAGGTGGGAAATAATGGTTTCCTTCAATCACTTTCGTCTGATCGCTCTCTGCAATAACTTTTCCATTCCATATTGCTTTTTTCATTTTTTATCCTTTCATTGTATTGGTTTCTTATACCTGTTAGACGGGATTCCCTTCCAGTTTCTTACTTCTCAAAAATCCTTGTCATATTCGTTTACCAAAATACAGACTGGATTACCGGAGATTGTGATGAGAGACGATCGGAAGTATTCTGTATTAGCAAAAAATGAAAAAAGCGTTCATTAATTATAACCAACCTAGATTGGATAAAGGACTGAGTGAGCATCCTTTCATACAATTCAGCCATTTTTCAAAACCTTACGCCAAAATAAAGGTGTTTTTTAACATCGAAAATGAGCCCACCCACCTACAAGAATAGTAAAATACAATAACTCATACAGAGGATAGGGTAACGCTGGAGAGCGACCTGAGCGCTGACATGAGTGACTAGACGGCCGGGCAGAGTGCAACAGCTCTGCCCTCATTCCATCTGCCCTGCCGGAAGTCCAAAAAAGCTAAATGGAAATTCTTGATGAGGATCAGGTCAGGATGCTACTGATCGCTGCTAAGGGGAAAAGACATGAGGCGCTTTATAAACTTGCCATCACGACAGGTCTCCGAAAAGGGGAGCTCCTCGGGCTGAAATGGAGTGACCTGGATTGGGACACACACCAACTCAATGTGCAACGTCAAATTCAAAGAGTGCCTCAAAAAGGCTTAACCTATTCCCAACCCAAAACCGCTGCTGGTCGCAGGATGATCATCTTAGGGTCGGATACGATTTCAGCGCTAAAGGATCATCAAAAAAGACAATGGGTAGAAAGAGAATTTAAAGGGGAAAAATGGCAGGACCACGACTTGATATTTCCGTCTTCAATCGGAACGCCTCTGAGCCAAAGCAATCTTAATCGCGATTATAAACAGTTGCTAAAAGAAGCAAATCTACCTGATATCAGGTTTCATGACTTGCGTCATACCGCTGCTTCCTTGATGTTGAAACAGGGTGCTTCGGTAAAGGTTGTTCAGGAACGCCTTGGTCACAGTGATGCCGCCATGACTTTGAATGTATATTCTCATGTCATCCCGGGCATGCAAAGAGAAGCAGCAGAGAAAATGGATGAAATCACCGCATTGATTGATATTAGTGAGATGCTTGAAAAGGTGGAGGGCCAAAATGGGTTGCAGTAAGGTTGCAGTAAAAAAAAGAGCCTTCATTTCTTGAAGACCCTTTTTACCCCTATATATGGGGGTTTGCGGCTATTATACCGCCATATTTGGCGCCCCCGGGGCGACTCGAACGCCCAACCAACTGATTCGAAGTCAGGTACTCTATCCATTGAGCTACGGGGGCAAGCAGACCCATTATACCGCGATTTCCGCTCGGGTGGTCGATTTTTGTTAGCAGCGATCGATGCTCCGTTTGACCCTGGTGCACAAATAACCTATACTGTGGGTTTGATACGGTAAAATTTTGCGGAGCAAAGCTTGCATGACACCTGATAATCTATTTTTCACCAATTTAGCAGAGTCCCTACCGGTGTTGCGATGATGGAACGCCAAGCACTTGTCTATGTTCCCCAAACATTGTTTTATGACCTGGTGGATTCTTTCCATTCTCACCCAGGTGAATGGCGGCTTGGTGAAGGTTGCCTGGAATTCGGGGCAGTGAAGGTTTTACGCTTAAGAACCCCGGGTTCAATTGGTGATGGGGATGTGGGGCGGGTTGGTGAAGCCGTTGATGGTGGGGGGTCTATCGTGGTCTGTTTGGCGGATCAATACAAGGTGTTGCGTGTCTGCGCTGCCCAGGGGTATCGCACGGTATGGTACAACCTGCTGATGGATTTTGCACCGGGCAAGGTACCCATTCACGATGGGGAGGTGACCAGTTTTGAGGAATTGAGAGACATTCCTGCTTTGCTGGCTAAACCCACCTTAACCACCTGCACCCAATGGCTGGACACCTGGCAGGTGCCTGACAATATCCGCCGGCACGTCAGCCTGGTGGCCTGGATGGCTTATGTTTTGGGGGTGTTGCTCCGGCGAGCGGGGGTCAAGCTTGACCCGATCTTGGCGCACCGGGGCGGGCTGCTGCACGACCTGGATAAGCTGCACACCCTGGATCCTTCAAAACCGCACGGCGTGCTGGGGGCGGCTTTTGTGCGAAACCAGGGACATGCCGACCTGGCTGATATCATTTCCGGTCATGTGATGCGCGCTGATTTGACGGATGAGCAGCTCTCCTGGGAAAACAAACTGGTCTTCTTTTGCGATAAGCTGACCGAACAGGATCGCATTGTGCCTTTCGATGTCCGCCTGGGGGCGTTGAAGGCTCGCTATCCGCAATTTGAGGGGGTGATGCGCCGAGCTGAGCCTTACATCTGGGATTTGAACGACCAGATTTGCTCAATTTTATCCATTTCTGAGCATAGAAGTTTAATTAAATTGCTGCTGGACCTTCAGAAAAATTGATGTATAGCTTGACAAAACTTAAATATATGCTATTATAGCTTTAAGTAATAATAGGTTCACATCAGATTTCTTTATATAGAAAGGAAACGAACCATGGCACACGTCCTGAAAGTATCCAGGGAGGATCCGGT
>DKFH01000152.1:16201-21578 GCA_002452315.1 Anaerolineaceae bacterium UBA6801
GCGCCGCAACTGGCAACCCTGGTGGAAGAAAATGGTCATGTGTATGTGACAGTCAATGCCGCTTGCGAATTGGCAGTGCCGGTGATGGCTTCAATTGTAATTGAGCGAGGCATGAGCTCGGTGTTGATCAAGGGCGTATTAAACCCCATCAATGTTGAAAAAGTGATGGGAAACCTGGTCCTGGTTGAGGTTGGTCAGGTTACCGTTGAAAAAGTAGGCGGTAATTTATCCGCGTGGAAAACGACCGGAATGATCGAGGCGGATAAGGTAGCATGCAACCTGACCATGGATGATGTCGAGGCGGTCAGCGTGAACAAGGTTGGCGGCAATTGCGTCCTGCGGGATATTCGTGGCGATGGCCGGGTGGATAAAGCCGGCGGTTCCTGTAAGGTGCAAGGGATTGCCGGGCTGGCTATCCTGTCGAAATTTGGCGGCTCTTTCAAAGCGCAAGATGTGACTTTGGCGCAGGATGTGAAGACGGGGGGGAGTATCGAGCTGAACGGATGTCAGTTTTCCGACGACCTGAGTTTACATGCCGGAGGAAACGTCTCCATCGAATTATCAGAAGCAGAGCCAGATCTCACATTCAATATCATCTCGGGTGGTCACAAGATCAAAATTAAAGCACAAGACGAGGATATCCTTATTCGCCAATCTCAGTACGAACACACGCTTGGCGGCGGGAGCGTAGCCATTGGCATCAGGGCTGGCGGATCTGTCTCGGTGGGTGATACCCCTGAGCCGTGGGACGATTTTATTGGCGACCTATCAGGCCGGTTCAAATTTGAGGAATCAGCCTTTAGCACGATTATCCAGGAACGGATTGAATCAGCAACACGGCGGGCTGAGGCCAAGGTCAAGACGACTGAGATCCGCTTAGGTCAGATCCAGGACCAGGTGGAGATGTTTCGGGGCATTACCATCGATTCGGGTGAGGAGGAGGATGAACACCGGGCAACACCACACTATCCAAAACAACCCATGCCGCCGGTGACACGTCCGGCCGGTTCAAAAGGCGCCACAGATGAAGAGCGTTTGATGATCCTCAAGATGCTGGAAGAGGGCAAGATCACGGTGGATGAGGCGGAAACCCTTTTTAAGGCGATGGAAAGCTGAGGTTGTGGATGGTGGAACAGGCTGAACGAAAAATTCTGGATATGGTGGAGCAAGGGGTGATCTCCGCAGAAGATGGTTTGCGATTGATCAAGGCCATGGAGGTAGATAAGCAAAATGGTACAGCAACGAATGGAACCCCTTCTGAGCGTGTTGAGGTTTCGGATGAAGACATTTTAGAACCATCCTCGCCGCGCTTTTCTGATGATGAATTAAACCGGATGAAAAAGCTCAAACGATGGTGGATTCTGCCCTTTGCCTTTGGGATGCTGATCACCACTTTAGGAGCGGTGTGGATGTATTCCAGGTACAGCAATCATGGCTTTGGGTGGGGTTTTTGGTTGGCGTGGATTCCATTCATCCTGGGCATTTTCGTCGTCGCGGTCAGTTTTCAGACCCGCCGGAGTGTGTGGTTGCATGTGCGCGTTAAACAAAGGCATGGCGAGAAACCGCCGAAAATCTCGATCAGCTTACCGCTACCGCTCTCTCTGACGCGATGGTTCATATCGGTATTTGGGCACAAAATCCCGGGGCTGAAGGACCAACCTATGGGGGACCTATCCGAGCTGCTTGATCACATCTCGCCGGAAGAACCGTTTTATATCCATGTCAATGATGAAGAAGACGGAGACGAGGTTGAGGTCTTCATCGGGTGATCTCTGCTAAGGTGACGAAAATGATAGCTCAGAACTGAGCTGTTTTTTAATGGTCGGCGAATTAATTGTTGAAAAAATTATAAATGGCACTGCTGATGTTGGCAAACAGCAGATTGACAGGATCAAAGACAGCCTGGACCGGGTGGTGGGCAAAAATGGTCAGGACATAGTTGCCGCCAGGAGAATAAACCAGGGCGGCATTTCCGTACGTATGCACTAATCCATCCGTCTCAATTGCCCAGCCATGCTTGTGGGCTACTGTGGTGCCGGAAGGGACGCCAGCCTGGATCAGAACGCCGATTTTGTTGAGTTCCATGATGTCGATCATCAACCTGCATTTTTCCTGGGTGATTTCACCGGGAAAAGCCGCGATGAGTGAACCGCCCCCATTCTCGGCACACAGGTAAATATCTTCCATCAGCATACCCATGTCGGCGGCTGTCGTCTGGTTGTACCGGTCGGGGCGGGTGTCGATATCCGTACGTTGATTGGCCGGTGTGGAGAAGTTTTGCAGCAGGGGCGCGCCGACGTAAAAATGGCCGGCCCAGAAGGTGTTTTCCAGACCCAGTCGGTTCATATCATCGGTGACGATCAGGGGTGAAAGGTTAGCATCAATCACCATCATCGCCAGCTGGTCGGTGCTGGTATTTTCGGACTGCTGGATCATCTCTTCCATTAAGGTGAGGGCTTCGGGGGGATAGGGTTCCTCCATGTAGCGGAAGGCTGTCACCATGAGGGGGATTTTCACCAAACTCCAGGACGAAAAGGCGATGTTGGGGGGGAGTTCCTGCCCATTGCCCTGGTGCGCCAGCGAAATGTTACGGGTGGATCCCAGGTCTTGCATATAGACCTCGACTACGCCGTCGAACCCGGAGACTTCAATTATCTGCCGGATCATGATTTCCAGATCGTTTAGTGAAGGCCTGGGGATGGACGTTTGGTCCAGGGCGAGGTTTACCCGCCGGTTGGTCGGCGATTTGAGCGCATCAATCACCTGCAGTGTAGCCCGGTCAATATCCACGCTGGTGCCGGAGATACCTTCGGCAAATTGCGAGGTGCCGGGGACGGGCTTGGGGGGTGTCGCCGGTGAATCGTAACGGGCGCTGATTTCCGTCCGCAGGTAATCCTCGATGCGGCTTTCATCATAACTGGCGGTCAGCGGGATGTTGATAGACTGGATATCCCGGCTCCAGAGGAAGTTCCAAAAACCCTCCCAAAAGGGTTCGGTGACACGCTGGTTGTCGGCAACAGCCAGCATGCGTTCTACAGCAGGTTCAAATCCTAGCACCGCCGGGCGGATGTGGATTGTGTTACCGGCATACACGAGCTCAACGGGGGATCGGTAGACGGTATAGAGGCGTTCAGCAGCCTGGACATAATTCAATCCGCCGATGGGTACCCCACCTACCTGCATGCCCAGTGGGAAATTATTGCGCAAACGGCTGTATTCGATCAACTGGAGCGTGGCCAGGATCAGCGTGATAAAACTGATCAGGATGGCAGTCCATCGAAAGAGGGGAAAGCGGTGTTTTTGTCTCATCCTCACAATTGTACTTAATCTGGGTCAATACATGCAAGGCTACATTTGTAAGTTTTTCCTGGAAAGGTCAGGTGAGATGCTTGATCGAGTCAGCCTGGTGTTAATTAATTCGGTTGTTGATGTAATGGTGCTCTAACTGTCTTGGTCAAGGATGTCACCGTCTATCGTCATGGTAGATAATAAATTTGTGAAGATATCAAAAGGCGCTGTTTGGCTGGGTGATCTCCACAGGGCATAACAGGGTGAGATTTAACCACTTTTGGATAAATATTGATCTTCAGACCTCCCAGTGAGAGGTTTTTTCGGCCGACTTTGACTTCTGGTACAATCAAAATTGGCAATTTGATTAAAATTTCAACCGGTTTGGTGATTTTCTACATTTATCTTGGAGCGCCGTTTGTTTGACATTTCCCGATCCAAGAGATATACTATCAACTCGTATTAAGCAAGAAAAATTTGGAGGTTGTTTTGAAAACTGCATTGATCACAGGCATCACTGGGCAGGATGGATCCTACCTGGCTGAATTGCTTTTACACAAAGGCTATGAGGTCCATGGGCTGATCCGCCGGTCCAGCACATTTAACACCCGACGGATTGACCACATTTATCGAGACCCGCATGGAAACAATGGAAAAATCAACCTGTTCTTACATTTTGGTGATGTCACCGCCGGCGATACGCTGCTAGATGTGTTATACAATGTGAAACCCGATGAAGTCTACCACCTGGCTGCCCAGAGCCACGTGCGGGTGAGTTTTGACATGCCCGAGTACACCGGTGATGTGACCGGACTGGGGACGGTGCGAATTTTGGAAGCGATTCGCAAGGCTGGGATGAAATCCCGTTTTTACCAGGCCTCCTCCAGCGAGCTGTTTGGTGATTCAAAACCCCCGCAGAATGAGAACACCCCCTTTCGCCCGCGCAGCCCGTATGCCGCAGCCAAGCTGTACGGCTACTGGATTGCCAACAACTACCGCGAGAGTTATGGGATGTACGCGGTCAACGGGATCCTGTTCAACCATGAGTCCCCGCGCCGTGGCGAGACCTTTGTAACCCGCAAGATTACCATGGCCCTGGCCAATATCAGGGCTGGAAACCAGAAGCACCTCTATTTAGGCAACCTCGAATCCCGCCGGGACTGGGGTTATGCGCCTGAGTACGTTGAAATGATGAACCTGATGTTGCAGGGCGATCAGCCCGAGGATTATGTGGTTGGCACAGGCGAGGCGCATACCATCGCGGAATTTCTGGATGAAGCCTTTGGTTATGTGGATATGGATTGGCACGATTACGTACGCATTGACCCGCGTTATTACCGGCCGACTGAGGTCGATTACCTGGAAGCGGATACAGCCAAAGCTAAAAAACTGCTCAACTGGGAGCCCCGGGTCAAGTTCCGCGACCTGGTGAGAATCATGGTCGATGCAGATCTGGAGTTGGTAGGCCTGGATGCCCCGGGTGAAGGCAAAAAGGTCATCGACGAAAAGTTTTCTGATTGGCACCGCTGGGAGGACCAGGTTGTTTCAATGGGGCGCTAGCGCCTGCCGGGTTGAAATATTCGTCAATTGTTGCTATAATTTGACTACATAAAATCCTGCGGAAGAGTAACCCTTCGCCGCCTGCCAGAGAAGGCACGTCACAGGCTGAGAGCGTCCACAGAAACGGGATGGGTGAAGTCCCCGCAGCGTATTGCTGAAGAAAGCCCCTTGGGTGAGTAGAACAGCACGGGTGCGCCCGTTACCGCGTGACCGGATGATGGTCCGGCATGAGTGCGCTGATTGACATCGGCGAAATGAGGTGGTACCGCGGAAGTAACCTTTCGTCCTCTGGGATGAAAGGTTTTTATTTTTTAATATTTAAGTGAGGAGTGTATGATGGCCAAAGAATTGCCGAAAACGTATAACTTTACCGGGACTGAAGCCCGTTTATACCGCTGGTGGTGGGAGCAGGGTTACTTCAAACCCAGCAATGACCCCAACGAACCTAATTTTGACCCCACCAAGAAGCCTTTTGTGATCTCGATCCCGCCGCCTAACGTGACAGGCAGCCTGCACCTGGGGCATGCGC
>DKFH01000152.1:21706-25513 GCA_002452315.1 Anaerolineaceae bacterium UBA6801
GGAAGGAGAAATTCGGGGGCATCATCACGGAGCAAATCCGCCGGCTGGGGGCGTCCTGTGATTGGAGCCGTGAGCGGTTCACATTGGACGAAGGCCTTTCACGCGCGGTACGGGAAGCTTTTGTCTCACTATATGAAAAGGGTTGGATTTACCGAGGTCCGCGCATGATTAACTGGTCGCCCGGGCTGCAAACCGCCGTGTCGGACCTGGAGGTGGAATACTCCGAAGAGCCGGGCAAGCTGTATTTCTTTAAATACCGCATCGTGGGAAGCGATGAATTCATCCCGGTAGCCACCACCCGTCCTGAGACGATTTTGGGCGATACTGCTGTGGCTGTGCATCCGGAGGATGAGCGCTTCCAGCACCTGGTGGGAAAGATGGCCATCGTTCCTGTACTTGGGCGTGAGATCCCGGTGATTGCGGATGACTACGTGGACCGTGCGTTCGGGACCGGCGCGCTGAAGATCACGCCTGCCCATGATCCCAACGACTACGCCATTGGTGAGCGCCATAACCTGGCTTTTATCAATGTGCTCAACAAGGATGCCACCATCAATGAAAATGGCGGTCCCTATGCAGGGATGGACAGGATGGCCTGCCGTCAAAAGCTGTGGGCGGATATGGAGGCTGATGAACTGGTGATCAAGGTGGAACCCTACCTGATGAAGGTGCCGCGCTCCCAGCGCGGGGGTGAACTGATCGAACCGATGATCTCAACACAGTGGTTTGTGGATGTGAGCGAAATGGCCGCGGCAGCCCTTGACGCTGTCCGGGATGGGCGCATTGAGATCATTCCCGAGCGGTTCAAAAAGGTGTACTACAACTGGATGGAAAACATCGAAGATTGGTGCATCAGCCGCCAGTTGTGGTGGGGGCACCGCATCCCGGTGTGGTATTGCGAAGATTGCGACACGATGACGGTGACTTGTGAAGACCCCGATACCTGCCAGGCTTGCGGGAGCGGCCATCTACGACAGGACCCGGACGTGCTGGACACCTGGTTTTCCTCGGCGCTGTGGCCGTTCTCAACATTGGGCTGGCCGGACCTGACGCCTGACCTGGACTATTTCTACCCTACCTCGGTGATGGAAACGGGATATGACATTTTATTTTTCTGGGTGGCGCGCATGATCATGGCGGGGCTGGAATTCACCGGGGAGGCACCCTTCCACACGGTTTACCTGCACGGCCTGATCCGCGATGAGCACGGGCAAAAGATGAGCAAAACTAAGAACAACATGATCGACCCCCTGGATGTGATGGAAGAGCTGGGCACGGATGCGTTGCGGTTTACGCTGCTGGTGGGCTCAACCCCCGGCAATGATACGAGCCTCTCGATCAAGAAAGTGGAGGCCAACCGGAATTTTGCCAATAAGCTGTGGAATGCTGGGCGCTTTGTGATCCGCAACCTGGAGAACATGCCGGCTGAGCCTACCGGCGAGCCTGAGTGGACCCTGGCGGACAGCTGGATCTGGGCGCGGGTAAAGTATTTGACAGAGATGGTCAACCGCTTGTTCGAGGGCTACCAGTTTGGCGAAGCCGGGCGCCAGATTTATGATTTCTTCTGGGGAGAATTTGCCGATTGGTATGTAGAGATCGCCAAAGACCAGATCGCGGAGGGCGGCGACCGGGCGTTTTACACTGTTCAGACCCTGGTGCGGATCTTTGACACCTGTTTACGGTTTTTGCATCCCTACACGCCCTTTGTGACCGAGGAATTATGGGGTCACCTGCGGGGGGCTTGCCAGGAAACTTCACCAGCTTTAGCGCCGAAGGGAGGCTGGGAGGATGCCCTGATCATCGCCCGCTGGCCGGAGGCGAAAGAGATGGAGGGTTGGGAAGCGCAGGCGATTGACAATTTTACGCTAATTCAGGAGATTGTGCGCGCGATCCGCAATATCCGCTCGGAGTACAAGGTTGAACCCGGGCGTAAGATCGCCTGCACCATCAGCGCAGGAGGTAAACGGGACATGATTGCCGCTCAGCAGCAGACCTTTGTCTCGCTGGCCGGGGTTGATCCGCAGGCGATGCAGATTGTTGAAAAACCCTTGCCACCCTCGGACGAGCGGATCACGCTGGTGGTAGCGCCGGTGGAGATTACGCTGCCTTTGGCCGGCCTGGTGGATTTGGCGGCTGAACGGGCCCGGCTGGAAAAGGAATTGGCCGAAGCGGCGTCACAGATCCAGCGGTTGGAGAAATTGCTGGCAAGCCCCTTTGCGCAGAAAGCGCCACCGGATGTTGTGGAGAAGGAGCGCGAGAAGTTGGCTGCTTTCCAGGAGACAGCTGAACGGTTGCAGCAGCAGTTAGGTTGAATTTGCCGGGTGCGCAGAAACCCTCACGCTTCGCTCAGGGCAGGTCCCTGCGTGCCCAACAAAAAACCTACAAAACCCGATTATGTTCGCGCTGAATGATGCGGCGGAGAATGGCCAGTGAGGTGGCATAAGTTGAATCGACGCCAAAATAGGATAATGCGCCTGCGCCGAGGTTCTCGCCTTTGGTAAGCGGCGTATCTGAGGCATAGTGCAGGATGCCCAGGTCAAAGGGGACACCATACAGGTTGACAATTTCATCCACGGGGTGGCGTGTCGGCCGGAAGAGTTCATACACTGCCGAAAGATACGGGCCGGCTTCCATTTCGATATCTGTGTAGCCCTCGCGGTAGATCACTTCCATGATCTGTGCGTTTTGCAGGTAAGTACCCAGCACAGAGACCGATTTCTGGTTATCCAGGACGGTGCCGTAGACGAGGTATGGGCTTACGTCGCTGGCTGAAAAGCAATTGTGGTACATGAAGGTGTTGTGTGATTGCTCATCGTAGGTCACATTAGGGATCATCACATCGCCCCGGCGGCCGTTGAGGGTGGCGGCCTTTCCCATGATATAAATTCCCAGCAGGGGGCAGGTGTGTTCGGCGATCTTAACCAGCAAGTTGTAAGCCGCCAGCCCTAAGGGGTAATCGATATTGAGGATGAGGGCATTGCTCTTGTTAAGAAAAGACCAATCTATGGTTTGACCTGCGAGGGTCTGCGGTGAGAGCCGGGGGTCGATCGTCTCGGGATTGAGGGCTGATAGGTCGATGATTTGTGCTTCAATGTCAAAGGCATGCTCGCTGGGGAAGCGGAAGACACCGTTGTTCTCCTCATAGGCTGCCTGGGCACTAACCAGGTCCTGCCCCTGAGGGGTGGCCTGGTATTTCTTGAGGATGTAGTAAAGAAAGTTCTCAGGCCGGGAGGGGACCTCATCGTGATTGATTTCCTGCCATTCAGAGAGCAGGTCTTCATCCCCGGCGGTGTGAAGATAATCGGTCAGTCGGTCTTCCTGGGTGAGGGCAAAGCCGGTCAACAAATTGGGGATGCTGTGGGTGTTGCTGGAGATGAAGTAGACCGGGCGCTGGGTGATCTCCGAATAGCTGCTCGCGATATGGTTCCACCAAAAGCGGGTTGCCCGGCGGTATTCATTGAGGGAGCCGCTAAACAACTGGACTTCGAGATCTAATTTTTGCTTTTTGATTTGCTCAAGCATGGAGAGGAAGCGGTCGCCCCAGATGGTTTTTAAGCGGAGCAGCTCATCCTGAGAAATCTGTAAATCCTCGGCCAGATCCTCCAGGAGCGCATTGTCCTCAGAAGCACTTTCAAGCGTTGAATCGGGGACATTTGTTAGCAGGTGATGCAACTTATTCCACTCAATTTGGTAAGCGGTCAGCATGGGGATGACGTCATCGATATCTGAGCGGGAGGCGACAAAGCAGGCCAGGAGGTCTTTGCCATTGTAATAGCTTCGCCGGCGGCGAGCTTTGGCGCTGACCTC
>DKFH01000152.1:25536-37701 GCA_002452315.1 Anaerolineaceae bacterium UBA6801
AGGACTGCCCGGACATCCGGCATGCAGTCCGGCAAACGCAAATTCGCATAGATAAAGGACGAGATGTCGGGGTGTTCCTGGCGGGCAAAGGGGTGCAGGGAGGAGTTGATTCCCGCGTGGACCTCTTCGAGGGCGCGGATGCGCACTGGCGTAGTTGAGCGCAGCAAGGAATAGATGGTGCGGATATAGAGGTCTATTTCTTCGGAGGCTCTGGTGGGGACGGTTCTTTCCATGGTGGCTCACTTCGATTTAAGGGGAATGAAAATTATTATCACCATTTTACCCTTATTGTGGCTTATGTACACCGTGCACGATTGTCAGCCGGCAGATAATCTGGATGTATTGTTTTCCTGGATCTCCATCAGGGTTGGCAGCGGATAAAGAATATCAGCGAAAACATTAAATGTAAGCAAAATCAGGGTTGGATCAATTGCTGGGGCAAGAAAATGCTTTGCCTGTTCTCTCATTTTGATTCCTTCGGTACAATTGAATGGGTTCAATAGTATGCGTGATGTGAAGGCAAACAAGTGATTAAGACGATCTTTTTTGATTTTGGCGGTGTGATCATCAAGCAGCCGAGTGATCGGTGGGTAGGCTTGTGGAAAAAGGTGCTGGGTACGGATGATCACCCTGAGATAGCAGACATGCTGGAAAACCCGCATGAGTCTCAGATGATTAAAGATATCTGTTTGGGGAAGATTCCAGAAGACACGATGTGGAGGATCATGGCTGAAAAATGGCATTTCAGGCCGTCAATGATCGGTTTTTTCCGCCGGTGGCTGTTCTCAAAGCGCCAGTTGAATCAGCATATGGTCAAGTTTTTGGGGGAGCTGAATGGCCATTATCAAACTGCGATTTTAAGTAACGCCGGAGATCAGTCGCGGCGGTTGATGGAGGAGATCTATCGGCTTGGGGAGTATGTGGATGAGATCATCATCTCAGCCGAGGAGGGTGTGATCAAGCCCGATCCCCGCATTTTTGAGATTGCAATGGATCGCATGCGGACAAAGCCGGAAACATCCTTGTTACTGGATGATCACCTGGCCAATGTGGAAGCCGCCCGTGCCTTCGGGATGCACGCGGTGCAATTCATCTACCATTATCAAGCAATTAAGATGGTGCGCGGCCACCTGGATGGCAGGTATGCCTGATGCTCTACCTGGTCGGAACCCCCATAGGCAACCTGGGCGATATTTCACTGCGGGCGCTGGAAGTGCTGCGCTCGGTTGACTTGATCGCCAGTGAAGATACGCGCAAGACCTCGATTTTATTGCGGCATTACGACATCCACAAACCGCAAAAAAGCTACCATGCCTTCAATGAGCAGAAGGTGGTGCCTAAATTAATCGAGTTGCTGCTGGAAGGGCAATCGATAGCGGTGGTCACCAGTGCGGGGACGCCAGGTATCTCTGACCCGGGGTATTCCCTGGTGCAGGCTGCCCTGGCGCACGAAATCCCGGTCACGGCCATCCCGGGGCCTTCAGCCCTGGTGCTGGCGCTGACATTATCCGGGTTGCCTGCGCATAGTTTTACCTATAAAGGCTTTGCGCCCCGTAAAGCAGGGCCGCGCCGCCGGTTTTTGGGTGAGGAGGCTGAATCGCCGCATACGCTGATTTTTTATGAAAGCCCCCACAGGATCCAGGCTTTTTTAGCAGATGCACTGGCGGTATTGGGGGATCGCCAGGCCGCATTAGCGAATGACCTGACGAAGAAGTTTGAAGCGGTCCAGCGCGGGACATTGAGCGAGCTTTTAGGTGCTCTGGAACAAGAAGCACCGCGCGGCGAATACACCGTGGTGATCGAAGGCGCTCGACGGTAGGGTGCTCAGAATTTGAAAGGTGAGAGGTTGGTATCGTCGTCGAAAACATCCACCCCTTCGGCGCGTTTTAACCCGTTCACAACCCAGTAGGTGACCGGTGTGACGACAATTTCGACCAGGAGTTTAAAGATATAATTGGTAATGGTCAGGCTCCAAAACAAGCTCCAGGGAAATACCCCCAGGGCTGTGGCAATAAAAATGAAGGAAAAGGTATCAAATGCCTGACCGATGACGCTGCTGCCGATGGTGCGGGTCCACAAGAGTTTGCCCTTGGTGAGCACCTTCATCAGGGCCATCAAAATTGCATTTGAAAATGAGCCGGCCAGGAAGCCGGCCAGGCTGGCCACCACGATCGCGCCTGAGCTCATGCTCCCCAGTATCTGATCATAGCTCTCCTGGCCCACACTGGCCTGCCAGGTGACTTCCCCGGGGAGCACCTGCACCAGCCAGAACACCAGGGCGCTGAAGGCGAGGGTGCTGAAGCCGATCCAGATGATGCGGCGGGAGCGTTTGTAACCATAGACCTCGGTCAGGACGTCACCGACGATGTAGCTGATCGGGAAGAGGACCGTGCCAGCATCAAAGCTCAGGGGCAGATTCCCCAAGCTGATGCCCCAATCGATGATCTTGGCTGATGAGGCAATATTGCTGAGGACCAGCACCAGAACGAAGATCACCATGAGAACATCTAAATACTTAAAGTTTTTTTGTTCAAGTTGTTGGCTTTTTTCGGTCATGTCTCTCCCGTGTTGATTAACAACCATAGTATACCTTGATATGCATCATTTCTTTATCCCCCCAGACTCGATCCAGGGGCAAGTGGTTAGCTTCCAGGCCCAGCTTGCCCACCAAATCAGGCATGTGTTGCGGCTGGGTGAGGGCGATCATGTCGCTGTGCTGGATAACAGCGGGATGCTGTACACGGTCGTTTTAAGGGCCCATGCCGGTGAACAGGCTTTGAAGGGTCAAATCGTGGGGGCTAAAACGGTGACCTCGGAACCCCAAACCCACCTGGCGCTGTATTTTGGGCTGTCCAGCCGTGAAAAGGTGGAATGGATTTTACAAAAAGGCACCGAAATCGGCGTTTCGGCCTTTTGTCCCTTCATTTCTTCACGGACATTGGTGACCAGCCCAGAGCTTTCTAATAAAAAGCTGGCTCGTTGGGAGCGTATCATTCAAGAAGCGGCAGAGCAATCCGGAAGGGGCAGGCTGCCTGTCCTTAATGCGCCCGATAATTTGCTGAAATGTGTTCTCAAGGCACAAAGCGAGTATGACTTATGCCTGATGGCTTGGGAGGCTGCAACCAGGGATGATTTTAAGTTAAGTGAATTACGAACCCGTTTTGGCGGGGATTCGATGGCCTTGTTTATCGGCCCTGAAGGCGGCTTTTCTGTTGAGGAGGTGGATGCGGCCATCGAGGCAGGTGTTCAGATGGTTTCTTTGGGGGCGCGCATCCTGCGGATGGAAACGGCCGCCCTGGTGTTCCCCGCCCTTGTGCTGTATGAACTGGAGACAATGTAAAGGTGGGATTTATGTTGTGATTTGGTAACTTTTATTGTTAATACGGGTTATAAGTAAAAACCACCTCATGAACAGGAAATCACATTGAACCGAATCTGCATTATTATCAACCCGGCTGCGGGTAAAGGCGCAGCAAAAAAAGCCATGCCCGAAATTGAAGCCATTTTGGATCGATTAGGCCTGGACTATGACGTCAAATACACACAGCATCCCGGCCACGGTATTCAATTGGCACAAGATGCTTGTGCAGGTGAATATCCAGTCCTGGTGGCCGTGGGCGGGGATGGCACGGCTAACGAGGTGATCAATGGGATGATGGGGTCTGCTCACGGTGCTGCAAATTTACCCAGCCTGGCGGTTTTGCCCGTGGGCCGGGGAAATGATTTTTCATACGGGATGGGTTTACCACAGGAACTTGAAGCGGCTTGCCAGTTGCTGGCAAATGGCCATTCACGCCAGATTGATATCGGGCTGGTCAAAGGCGGGGACTATCCCGATGGCCGTTATTTTGGGAATGGCATCGGGATCGGATTTGATACCGTGGTCGGTTTTGAAGCGGCCAAGCTGCCACCCTTTGTCGGCGGTGTGCCTGGTTACTTGATTGCGGCATTAAAAACAATCTTTTTGTTTTTTAACGCACCGAATCTCCAGCTGGACATTGATGGCGAAGTGCTGGAACAGCCATGTATTTTGGTGTCGTTGATGAATGGCCGCAGGATGGGCGGTTCGTTCATGTTTGCCCCTGAGTCACAACCGGATGATGGCATCCTGAACTTATGTATCGCTGGACAGGTCTCACGGCTGCAGATCCTCGGATTGTTTCCAAAGGTCATGTCGGGCACGCAGGAATCTCACCCGGCGATCAAGATGCCGACAGCCCGGTCGGTCAAGATCAAGGCACTGAGCGGCACGCTGCCCGTTCATGCGGATGGTGAGACGATTTGTGTGGCCGGGCAAGAACTGGAAGTGAAGGTCGTGCCCCAGGCTTTGCGATTGGTATGCCCATGAAAAAATTCCTCATCTGGCTGGTGAATTCGGTCATTTATCTCATTTTACGCATCCTGTTGAAGATTGAGGTTGCCGGTCTTGACCAGGTGCCCATGCATGGACCGCTGATTGTGGCAACTAACCATGTCAATTTTCTGGACGCGCCGGTGGTGATCACCCTGTTGGCGCCAAGACCGATCACCGCGTTGGTCAAACGGGAAATCTGGGATAAGCCTGTGATGCCATTTTTATTTAACCTGTGGGGTGGGATTCCCATCGACCGCGGGGTGGCAGATTTTAACGCCTTTAAAGAGGCCAAAACTGCGCTGCTGGAAGAAAACAAGCTCCTGGCAGTCGCGCCCGAAGGCACGCGGACGGAGGATGGGCACCTGATTCGGGGGAAACCCGGCATCGCCATCCTGGCCAGCAGAACTGGCGTACCTGTCCTGCCGATGGCTTATTACGGGCACGAGGATTTCAAGCGCAATATTCGGCGATTTAAACGCACACCGATTACGATCCGGGTTGGGCAGCCTTTTCGATGCAAGTTTGAGGGGCATGCAAAGGATAAACACGTCATGCAGGCTGTGACGGATGCAATCATGCTGGAAATTGCGGACCTGTTACCTGAGGAATATCATGGGGAATATGCCGGGGTGGTTGTGCCCAGGAGACAGTATCTTGACTATTTAGACCCGCTTTCGGGGGAGCAAGTTACGCAGTCGTTTGGGGAGCAGTTTACCCATACCTAAATTACGGCCATCTCCATCGGCAACCAACAAAAACTGACCTTGAGGCTTTAATCCAACCTTGGGGTTACGAATGTCCCGGCCAGCGATCCATTGGGAGACCTGGTCGTCTGCAATTTGGATTTTTCCACTGGTAAAACAGTGGCCGAATCGGCTGACAAACTCATGGTCGGGCTGAAAACTATCCCCGTCCCACTGTCCAATCTGCATGCCGATAAATTCAAAGGGGAGCGATGCAAACCTTTCCAGATAAGCTTCGGGGATGAAGAACAAGCCCTCATGCCGCAGGAAGAGCTGAAGGCGAAGGGTTGCCATAATTTCTTCCAAAGAAAGCCCGTAAGCTTGCGAAATTTGGTCGAAAATTCGTGTTTGTATGGCCCGGGATGCAGGTTCGAGGAACGTACGAGAAAAATCGCGGCTGGGCGGCGCTTCGGGCGAGTGGGGAATGGAGTTGATTTTCTTTAGACGAGCACAAAAGAACCCCGACATGCCGGTCAGATGCGGCCACAAGCGCAGGGCATGGGCCAAGGACGGGTGAAAAGTTTCTTCGCCAAAAACGGTCAGCCCAGGTGCCTGGAAGGGCACTTTAGGGGAGATTTCTTCAACCACAAACGCTTGCTGGAAGGTGTTCAGAACCCGATCGATGACGGCCTCGTCCTCTTCCGGGGCCAGTGAGCAGGTGGCATAAACGAGCTGCCCGCCGATCTTGAGGGCGCGCAGCCCGCTGATCAGGAGCTGGATTTGCCTTTCCTGCAAGCGCAGTCGCTCTGTGGGAGTGGTCTCACGCAGGGGGTGGTTGGCAGTGGGGCGCAGGTTTTCCATGCTGCAGGGGGCATCCAGCAGGATCAGGTCGAAGGTTTCAGGGAACCATGTGCCGAAGGCTTCGCCGGGGAAGTTGGTCACAGCCTGGTTGATCCCGCCCCAGGCCGCCAGCACTGACCTCAACGCCGGGATGCGGCTGCGGCTGGCGTCATTGGCAAGGATGAAGCCCAGATCGCGGGAACGGTCGATGAGGTGGGTGGTTTTACCGCCCGGCGATGCCGCCATATCAAGAATGAGTGGGTGAGGTACGTTAAAATCCAGCAGGCTGACCGGCACCATCGAGGCTGCATCCTGCAGGTAATAGCCGCCCAGGCGGTGTTCAATGGTCTGGCCCGGAGGAAAGCCAGCCGTTTCGATCAGCCAGGCGTTCTGGCAAAATTTGACCGGCGTGACTTGCCAGTCATAGTGTTGCGCCAGGGCCTGGATCGCAGTATCGGGGTCGGATTTGAGGGGGTTGAGCCGGATGCCAGTGTGGAGCGGCGTGTCCTGAATCGCCTGGATGCGGCGCAGCTCAGCGCTGGTGAGGATACCTGTAAAGCGGCCCAGGCTGTGGGTCAGCTGTGGTGCGGTCTGGTCAGCCATGTCACACGTCTCCGCTGCGGTCGATCAGAAAGATGATCTCGTTTTCAACCTGGATTTCATCGACAGGCCAACCCTTGGGCAGATTGGCATAGACCAGTTTGCGATGGCCCTCAAGCAGGCTGAGGCTGCCGGCGAGGTTTTGGGTGGGCAGCGATACAGCCAATTTAGCCACATTTAAAGCCTCCCAAAATGGGCGGTTACAGCCGGGCTGGCGTTTTTCAAAGCGATGGGCTTCTTTAAAGAAGATGGCCAGGTCGGCGGGGTGTTCTGGCGGGTTGACGAGGATGTCCCGGTTTTCGGCCAGTGGCGCCAGGCCGATTTTGCCAAAGAAGGTGTTGATGAAATCTACCCTGGGCTGGAGGATGTCGTAGGCATGATAACAGGTGGTGGCAGGCAGATCCATCCAGGGGAATGACAGGGGGTGCAAACCGCAAGCCAGATCGAGGATCACCGCGGGTTTGCCAGCCGCCGCAAAGAGCTGTGCGTAGAAATCCGCCATGAGGGGGATGCGCTCTGCCGTGGAGGCATGTTGTGAAAGAACCTCCAGGCAAAATGCCCGCAGGGGAGCAGAATTGAGAGAATAGTCTTCGATTTGACCGAGTTGGTCCGTCAAGGCGGCGTAATCTGGTTCGCCCAGGTAGGGGGCGACGATGTTGTGCAATTTTCGCTTGACCGCTTTGAGGATGGCTTTGGCCGAGGTGTGGTGGGGCGCTTCCTGGCGGATGAGGTCTTCCACAGTCGAGGGGTTTAACCACAGGTGACGATATTTTTTCCCCAGGATCACTTGGTCGGTCAGCTCCTGTACGAACTTTTCACTGACGTTCATTTCGACACCAAAAAGGCCAGCTCAGTGGCAAACGTAAACTCATATACCGTCCAGGCCTGTCCGCTAATCAGCGCGTAGAAATGATCCCGGTAGAAGGCTGGCATGCCCTTTTTGCGGCCGCCCAGGCTGTGGGCAGGAAACGACACCAGGATGTGATCGGAGTTGATCTGCTCCAATAGCCGGACCGCGATGGTTTTATCCATTTGTTCCAGGCAGGGGATTGATTTAAGCAAAAAGGTTACCTGAGAATACTCCCCGGGGGTGTGGGCAATCAGGTCGCAGGGCATTGCTTGGCCGGCGAGGTTGAAATAAGTGAAAAAAGCCTGGATCATGCCCAGCATGTCACCATAGATATCACAGGCATGATAGGTTGCATTTTGGGCCAGGGGCATCCAGGGGACAGCCAGGGGGTTCAGGCCGCAGGCCAGGTCGTTGATGCTGGTGACAGGGGCAATCGGTGCCAGACAGGTATGGAAAAAGGTCTCGATGATGGGCAGGCGTTCAGCTGTTGAGGCGTGGACGCGCAGCATATCCAGGCAGAATTCCAAGGTCTGGGGCGCGTGCAGGTCCTGTGGGAGGTTCTGTAATGCGAAAGTAGCCGTGGCGTAATCCACTTTTTTCTTGAAGTAAGCCCCGCCAACCTGGTGGAGTTTATTGCGCACGGATTTGAGCGCGGGTTTGCCCGATAAACCGGCCGCAATGGCCTCCTGGCTAAGGCGCAGCACCAGGTCTGGTGTGATAGTTTTATATTTGGGATGGGCCATCACCTGGGCCACGAGTGCTTGTGCCCCTGTGTTATCCACGGTTACTCCGTAACCTTTCAGTGAGCTGGGTCATGAACCGCAGGTTATGCAAGGTGGCCAGGCGATGGTAGAGCCAATCACCGGTTTTGAAGAGGTGGTGCAGGTAACCCAGGCTGTAGTGCTGACAGGCCGGGCAATCACAGAATTCCGAAATGGGCTGATCCGTTTTGATGTATTTTTTATCCTGAATATACACATATTCCAGCCAATCCTCGCCCTGTAAGGGGGTCTGGGCAGGCACGGTATAGCGCATAAAGCGGCCGTGGCGCGCATCCCGGGTAGGTAACGCACAGTCGAAGATGTCATAGCCAATGCGGTAGGTTTTGACGAGGTTGAGGGGATGCCCGATCCCCAGGGCATGCATGGGGAATTCGGGCGGCACCAGCTCTCGGGTCAGGGCGATGATATCGGTGAGCAAATTGCCCTGTGAATCCAGCGGCCAGCCGCCGTAGCCAAAGCCATCAAACCCGATCTCAAGCAACTCATGTGCGCATTGGCTGCGCAGATCGGGGAACCCACCGCCCTGGATCACGGCCAGGAGCATAGGTCGGTGTGATTCGTCGACATTGCGTTGTTCGAGCTGATGGTCGTATTCCTGCCGGCAGCGTTTGGCCCAATCCAGGGTGCGCATAACCGATGATTCCTGCTCGGCACGGGAGGCATCCACGTGAGTGCAATCATCGAGGCAAACGACGACATCGCTGCCGTAGCTGATCTGTAACTGGATGCTCTTTTCCGGCGAGAGGAGGAATTTGCGGTTTTTGCCTTCGGGCCGGAAGAGGATGCCGCGGTCGGTCAGGGTGCCGAATTGGTCGGACTGGTGAATGAGGGAGTATGCCTGGAAGCCACCCGAATCGGTCACAATCACCTGGTGCCAATCGGCGAAGTTGTGCAATCCGGAAAAGGCCTGGATGGTGCTTGATCCGGGTTTTTGCATCAGGTGGAAGGTGTTCATCACCAGGCCCTGGATTTGGACGCTTTCCAGGTCACGTGAATCCACCGCCCTGACGTAACCCAGGGTGGCGTCGGGCAGGAAGGCCGGTAGGTGAAGGTGCTTATCCCTGATGTGTAGTATGGGCGTGTGGGGCATCTCAGTACCTCCGAATGGGTTTATTGAGGTTAAGGATCAGGATGAACTCCCGTTTTTGCCCCGATAACCTGGGTAGGATCTCGCCAAGGCGGCCCCGGTAGATGGCTTCTTTTTTGAGGGTCAAATCACAGGCCAGGAGGAGATCCTGATACTTCCCAAACACCGAACCCACTTCCTCCAGCAATTTGGTCAGGCGGTAGGGGGTGTCCATCAGGATGACCGGGACGGTTTCGGATTTGTATTTTGCCAAAAAGCCTTCGCGGTGCTCGCTTTTACGGGGCGGGAACCCTGCGAAGACGAACCGGTCGATGGGAAAGTCGCACAACGAAAGCGCGGCCATTAGTGATGCGGGGCCCGGAACCGGCGAGACCGGGATCCCCGCCTGGTAGAGCAGTTCAAGCAGGTGCTGGCCCGGGTCGGCGAAGACCGGTGTGCCGGCATCTGAAATGATCGCCATGGATTCGCCCTGGGCCAGGCGGACCAGGATATTGGATGCTTCTTCCGCTTCATTGTGTTCGTTCAGGGTGAGCAGGTTGTTCTCCACCCCTAACCGGTGGAGCAGCCGGCTGCCCTGCCGGTATTCTTCGCAGATGACCGCATCGACCGTTTTGAGGACATCCAGGGCGCGCAGTGTGATATCTTTGGGGTTGCCAATAGGGGTGGCAACGATGTAAAGTGTTCCGGGCTTGGTTTTCTCATTCATAAAATTAATTGTAACATTTCCGCAGGTATGTTGAATAGCAGGATTTAAGGGAACTGGTCAGGTGAGTTGGAATATGGCATAATCAAGGCAGTTTACCTTCGCTGAAGGATCGGAGCTTTATGAAAAAAACCAGCCGATTAACCCGCATTTCACTGCTTTTATTTCTCTTTTTTGGCGCTGATAAGCTGCTGGCTCTGATCCGCACGGTCATCATTGGCCGCCAATTCGGCCTATCCGCTGAGCTGGATGTTTTCAACGCGGCGAATAACCTGCCCGACATGTTGTTTGCGTTGATCTCCGGGGGTGCGCTGGCGATTGCTTTTATCCCGATCCTGTCCGAAACATTAGTTAAAGAAGGACGACAGTCTAGCTGGAAGCTGTTTTCACAAATTGCCAACCTGGCCTTCGTGGTCACGGCTGTGCTGGCATTGTTCATGGCAATTTTTGCCGGGCCGCTGGTACGCTGGGAGCTGGGCATAGCCCCAGGTTTCACCTCTGACCAGCAGGATTTAGCAGTGCAGTTGATGCGCTTGAACCTGATCGCCACGTTGATCTTCTCGATCAGCGGGCTGGTGATGGCCGGCTTGCAGGCCAATCAGCATTTTTTATTACCGGCGATTGCGCCTTTGGTCTACGATGGGGGAAAAATATTTGGGGCGGTCATCCTGGCGCCCAGCGTTGGTTACCGGATCGCCGGCATTCAACTGCCAGCTTTTGGGATGGGCATTCATGGGCTGGTCTATGGCGTGATCATCGGCGCTGCCCTGCATTTGCTGGTCCAGGTCCCCGGCTTGATCAAGTATAAATTCAAGTGGTTCCCCAGCCTGAGTGTTAAAGACACAGCAGTGCGCAAAGTGTTGGGGATGATGGGACCCCGCCTGGTGAGCATGGTCTTTATCCAGTTGATTTTTTTGGCGCAGGACAATCTAGCCTCCCGGCTGCCCGTTGGATCTGTGACCGCATTGAGTTTTGGCTGGTGGATTCAGCAGGTGCCCCAAACGATGATCGGCACTGCGATCGCCACTGCGTTGCTGCCGACATTGTCCGATCATGTGGCTTCCGGTGAGGATAAGGCTTTTAAGGACACGATTGAACGCTCGTTAAAGGTAATGATCGCGCTCTCGCTGCCGATTGCGGTGATCCTTTCACTGACGAGCCTGCCGTTGATCCAAACAGCTTTCGGATTTACCCTGGCAGAATCGAACATGATCCTGAGGGCGGCGCAGGCCTTCCTAGTGGGCTTGCTGGGGCATAACCTGGTCGAGCTGGGCGTGCGCTCATTCTATGCCCGCCAGAATGCCCGTGTGCCGATGGCGGTTTCCACCCTGGGCTTTTTTGTGTATCTTGGTTTGGCGATTCCTTTGATGAGCTGGCTGTCCTTTGTTGGAATCGCGTTGGCCAATGCTATTTCGTATAGCATTCAAGCGGTGTTGCTGGTATTACTGCTCAATCACCGTCTGCCCGATAAATTCCGCCTGGGAGGGCCGATTATCCGTGCGGTGTTGAGCGCTGTGCTGGCCGGTGCTTGCGCCTGGCTGGTGATGCGGGTGCTTCCCATCCCGATCCCTGCGTTATTTTTAGCGCTTGGGGCCATCGTGGTGGCCGTTATTGCAGCAGCAGTACCGATCTGGAAAGAGATTCGATTACTTGTTCACCTTTAAATTTGATAAGGTATAATCCTGCCCATGGATGAAATTGAGAATACGCAACAAACAGATATAAAAGATAATGAAACGCGCAAGCCAAAGAAGAAATTCATTGAACGGCGTTCTGCCTGGGTTTTAATCACAGTTATCCTGGTCGTGCTGATCTTAGCTATTGGCGCTGTTTCAGGGGCTGCCAGGGGTATATCTGACCGGGTTTCTTTAGCAGAGAGCCAGGCTGCGCCCAGGATACAATCACAAATTGCTGGGGCCAGGCAGGATCTTGAGGATGGCCGCTATGAGGTTGCCCTGACCCGTTTGGACTGGATTCTGGAAGAGATGACTGAGTTCATCACGGATGATGAACTCGCTGAGATCGGCGACCTCTACAGCCAGGCGTTGCTGCTAATTGGGTCGGTCAGGACACCCACACCGCAGCCATCACCCACAGCGGTCGAGCCGGTCTTCACACCCACGCCAGACTTTCGTGACGCGCAAGAATTGTTTGATACGGCGCAGCAACTGGTTGCTAATGGTGCCTGGGAAGATGCCATCAATACTTTAATAGCCCTGCGGGAGAAAGACCTGACGTTCCGGACCGTTCAAGTGGATGGTTTGCT
>DKFH01000080.1 GCA_002452315.1 Anaerolineaceae bacterium UBA6801
GCCATCGCCCAAAAGAAACACCTGCCCCTATGGCCGACTCTGGATACCCTCACACCGTTCTTCGTCCTCGTATTTATGGGCATTCACCTGGCCAACTATGCCAATGGCAACGCCTACGGTGTCCCAACTGAACTGCCTTGGGGGGTCGAATTATGGAACGCGCTCAGGCATCCGGTGCAGCTCTATGCCTTTTTGCTCGGTGCGGTCTTGATGATTGGGTTGCTCATCCAAACCAAAGGGCTCAAATCCTCAGGTTTTATGGTCAGCGGTCTTCTTTTCAACAGCGTTCTCGCCGGGCTCGCCCTGATCACCCTCTTCACCCGGTCCTTTGCCGCAGAAAAGATCCTGTTGGGTAGTCTGGACTTTTACCAGCTTTTAGCCTTCATTGTGATGCTTTTTGGACTGGGATTGCTCTACAGGCGCACTTTCCCCCGCAACCCCAAAAAGAGCGTCTTCATCAGCATGGGCGCCAACATTGATCCCCAGCGTCAGCTTGAAAAAGCAGTGGCACTGCTTTCAGAGGATTTCCGCATCAGGCGGAAATCCGGCCTGTATCTGACCGAAGACGTCAAAGGCCACCCAGAAGCGGCGGTTTTTACCAACCGGGTCATTGAAATTGAAACCGATCTCCCCTATGAGGACCTGCGCGCCCGGTTAAAAGCCATTGAGAAAAGCCTGGGCAGGGAAAAGGACAACAAAGTCCGTGTGGCCCTCGATTTAGATATCCTCACCTTTGGCGGTGAAGTTTTTGTCCAGGGTCACCGCCGTATTCCTGAACCAGATCTGTTAAAATACCGCTATATCGCCCTTCCACTAGCAGAAATGGCACCCGATTTTCGCCATCCCGCTAATGGGCTTTCGATTGATGAAATTTTGCATAAGAACACGGACACAACTCAGATTACCCGGATAAAAGAGGTGGAAAATGGAACTGAAGGATAAAACGGCGCTGGTTACCGGCGCCGGCATCAGGCTGGGACGCGCCTTCGCCCTTGCGCTGGCACAAGAAGGCGTGAATCTGGTCGTACATTACAACCGATCTGCTGCCCCGGCGGAAGAAACCGTCCGTTTGGCCGAAGCCTACGGGGTGAAAGCTGTCGCAGTCGGCGCAGATTTTACCGATTTACCTGCCATTCAGTCATTACTTCCACAGGCCCTCAAACACTTTGACTGCATCGACATCCTCATCAATAACGCTGCCGTTTATCTTAAAAGCACTGGCCTTGAAACCGATTTGGAAACCTGGGAAAAACAATTCCGCATCAACCTGCAAACGCCTTTTTTACTCACCCAGGCCTTTGCCAAACAGCTCCCCAAAGACCGCCCTGGCCGGATCATCAACATTGCCGATGCCCAGATTCGCCACCTGCAGCCATCGCATTTTGCTTACCGGCTGACAAAAATCGCCCTGGTTGAAATGACGCGCATGTTTGCTGCTGAACTTGCGCCAAACATCACCGTCAATGCGTTGGGATTAGGGATCATGCTGCCGCTGGCCGGCAAGGAAGACGCAGACCTGCAAGCCTACGCAGAGAAATATGTCCCCCTAAAACGCACGGGCAGCCCGCAAATTGCAGCAGAGAATGCCCTGCACCTGATTAAAAGTGATTTCACCACCGGCACCTTCCTCAGGGTCGATGGTGGTCAGTATTTGTAAGCCCTGTCAGCCGCCATACACTGGCAGCGCTGCGCCGGTGACAGCATCAGAGGCAGGCGACGAGAGGAACAGGATCACCTGGGCGATCTGCTCGGGCTTCACCCACTGATCAAAATCAGCATTGGGCATCGCCTGGCGGTTATCCGGCGTATCAATCGTGCCCGGCAAAACACTGTTCACCTGGATATGGCTGGATTTCAGCTCTGCAGCCATGCTTTCCGTCAGGCGGACCACGGCCGCCTTCGCAGCCGAGTAAGCACCCATCTTCGCGCCGCCTTTCAACGTGGCGCCCGCTCCTACGGACACAATCTTCCCATGCCCTGCAGCCATCATGCCCGGCACAAATGCAGCAGCCGCATTGATCAGGGAATGCACATTGATGTTCATCATCCGATCCCAGGTCTCAGCGGTGAGCTGATCCACCCGGTCACCCATGGTAAACCCGCCCACGGTGTTCACCAGGGCATCCACCGGCCCGACCTCTGCGCGGATTCTCTCCCCCACATCAACCATGTCCTCCCGATCGGCGCTGTTTACGCCTTCGTAAAAGTGCAGCCGTTCACCAGCCTGGGGATATAAACCCGCCAGGCGTCCCTGGCGATGATCCAGGGCACACACAGTGCCGCCCGCTTCTAAAAAAGCTTCCACCACGGCATGGCCTAAATTACCGGCAGCGCCGGTGACCACAATCACCTGTCCTTCAAAATTGAACATTTTATTCCTTTCTCTTAGTTTTTCTTATGATTCTACCGGAACAATCAACGTATCCCCCAGCCATGCTTCCCATTGTGCATCAGGAAAGTGCCGAAGGTCAGCATCTGCACGACTAATAACAGGGTTATTTGTTAGGATTTCGATCAGATCCTGGTCGTGGATATACTCACCCCTAAAATCATGATAAATGCGCTCGCCCGTCACATAACACCAGGGGGCCAATCGGTAATGCTGATTTGAATCCGTTCGGGGCGGCGAAAACAGAAGCGGCTCACGCTTCTCACAGTGGGTGATGATCTCTGCATAAGATAAAAGCTGCCGTTGATAATTCAATTCGGCCCTCAAGTAGGCCAGCACGCCAGGTGGGTTCGCCCGTTTTCCAGCCAAGATCGCTAACACACGGTCCACAACCCCCTCAATATCACCATAATCCACTTTGTCGATCAATTCGTCTGGCAGCAGTGTGCGATGGACGCCCACTTTGGCCACCACACTGGGCGTCCCACAAGCCAGCGACTCATAAGCAACATTACCAAACGTTTCCACAAAATTCCCCAGGCACAAGGTGACATGCCCCATGCTATACAGCGCCGGCATTTGTTCCTGGGACATCCAGGGAATGAAGATAAAATGCTCCCGAACCCCTAACCCATCCATCAGGTCGGTCATCTGCCGGTAAAAACTGGCTTCCCCGGTTGAGACCATCGTCTCAATCCATACCGGGATCAGCACCCTGACCTGTTTCCAGCCGTGCCTGTGCACCAATTGGTCAACCACCCTGATCGTCTCGGGTAAACCCTTACCGGGCTCTGGGCGATGGGGGTGCAGCACAATCAGATTAGCCTGTGGGTCAACACCCAGGCGGTCTGCTAATGCGCCAAACGGTGTGGGTTTGAACATCTCGAAATCAATCCCGTTTTTCACTAAGTGAATGCGGTCCAGCAACCCCTGAAAAAAGCGGCCCGCAGTGGCCTTGATGACTTCAGCAGAAAATTCCGATATGCAAATGACCTCATCTGCCTTCCCTATAAAGGTGCCTAACACGGATTCGGGATAGATATTATCTCGAAATGAGGTTACCGTAGAAATGTGCGCATACACATCCGGGACCAAAAACTCACCATCATGGATGTAAAACCGATCAGCATCCCTTAAGCGACGAGAAACCCGTTCGACGATCAGCCCCAAATCAGCGCCGCTGATTGCATAGGGCTGGGGAAAAGGTAGATGGAAAGGTAAAATGGGGAAAACATGAACGTTCTGTGCCCAATCAAAGCTGGTGACCCCCGCATCCCCGGTTGCGCACAGAATCTCAACATCATGCCCCTGCTCACCTAAAAAACGGGCGATGTGAAAGAGGTGTTTCGATGCACCCCCCGTAATAGTATCGGGGAAAATGGGATTGATCGAAAAAGCCACGATTTTCATCTCGCCTCAGTCTCCAATTTTTCGGTACAATCATGTCCATAGAAAGTGAACATCCATGGACAAAGTATTTATCAACAACCTAACCGTGTCTGGCATCCTGGGCATTCATGCACACGAACAGCGTCATCCCCGGGAGATCCGTATCAGCGCTGTTGCCACGACGGATATCAAGGCAGCGGCTCTAAATGATGATATCACCCAAACGGTCAACTACTCAACCCTGGCCAAAATCATCGCCCGGCATATTGAAAACACGCCTCATCTGACGATCGAAGCCCTGATTGAAGCACTGGCTGCCGAAATCATGCAAAATGAGCGCATTGATTCCATCTGGCTGCGGGTTGAAAAACCAAACGCAGTCCCGGCAGCGGAATCCGTAGGCATAGAAATTACCCGGTCTCGTTAGAAATGCAGCCGTTCAGCCCCCCGGGAGATGTTATCCAGGAACTCCATCCGGGTCGACATATCCTCACGGAAGGAACCCAGCATCGCTGATGTGGTCATGCGGGCATCGTGTTTCTTCACGCCGCGCAGCATCATGCACATGTGTAAGCCCTCCACCACCACGGCCACGCCCCGGGGTTTAAGCACGAAATCTAAATATTCCGCAATTTGGGTCGTCATCCGTTCCTGCACCTGCAAGCGCTTGGAAAACAAATCCACGATGCGAGGGATCTTGGACAAACCGATCACCTTATCCGTGGGGACATAAGCCACATGTGCACGTCCCATGAAAGGCAGCATATGATGTTCGCACATGCTGTAAAACTCGATGTCACGCACAATCACCATCTGGTCATAGGTGACATCAAAGACTGCGTTGTTGATCAGCGCACGCGGGTCCATTCGGTAACCACCCAGCAATTCTTTGTAACTCTTGGCAACACGCTGGGGAGTGCGTAAAAGCCCCTCACGATCCACATCTTCGCCAATCGCCGTCAAAATGTCTTTTACTGATGATTCAATCGTCTCTGTGTCCATCGGTTCTTCACAAAACAACTCTGCAGCAAGCGCCAGGGGATCATTGCAATCTTCAACCATATTAAACCTCCAATTGTTTTCTCGTATTTGATGTTTGAATTATAACTTTCCGGTTATCAGTAAAAAAACGGCTTGTACAAGGTTAATTGCACAAGCCGTTGTACAAATCAAGGTGAATTAACCAATTTCGGGGATAATGATGCCATAACTGCCATCACGGCGTTGGTACAGCACATTTAATTGACTCGTATTGGCGTTAAAAAATACAAAGAAATTATCATGACCCAGAAGTTTCATCTGTTCAATTGCTTCCAGTTCGTCCATGGGGACTAGCATGAAATGCTTTCGGCGGACAATGATGGGTTCCTCCTCTTCGACGGGTTCCAGCGCTGGCACTTCGATGGCTTCGGCAATTGTTTGTCCATCACCGCGGCCCCGTGCCCGTTTGCCTTTATAGCGGGCAATCTGGCGGCGCATTTTATCCAAAGCCGCATCCACAGCTGAAAAAATACTATCCGAACGTTCTTCAGAACGCAGGATGAACCCCCTGCCGCGCAATGTGAGTTGGGCGACGTGGCGGTCATTGGCGTTTCTGGCTGTCTTGACGTGGGATAGGTCTACCCGGCATTCATCAACATCATCCAAAAATTTTTCAAGCTTTTCAACTTTCTTCACAACATAATCATTGAGTCGATCGGTGAGTTCTAAATTTTTCGTGAAGATTTCAATTTTGACAGTCATTTTTGCCTCCATTTATAAATTGATTGGTTACATTATACTTGATGCCGGGTTTGACTGGGTCTTCCTTGGGGCTTTTCGGGCAAACCGTCCCAAAGTCAACCCGTAGATCTCCTTGGCACCTGCATCTCGTAATGCCTGAGCACAAGCCTCCATCGTCGATCCGGTCGTCATAACATCATCAACAAGCAAAATCCGCATGTGGGAAACAATAACAGGCTGCGCGATAAATGCCCCCAACACATTTTGCCGCCGGGCTTCAGCAGATAGCCCCACCTGGCTGGGTGTGTCCCGGGTGCGTTCAATCCCAAAGGGATGGTAGCGTACCCCCAGGCGTGCTGCCAGGGGTTTGGCAATGCAGGCCGCCTGGTTATACCCCCGCTCAACTGCCCGCTGTGCGCTGAGCGGAACCGGCATCGCCAGGTCAGGACGCCACCCGGCTTCTTCGACGAGGTCAGCCAGCATCGGTGAGAAAAACTCCCCCAGGCCAAGGTTGTGATCATATTTAATCGCATGGATACACTCTCGGATCACCCCCTCATAATCAGCCAGGCTGCGCACCGCTGTATATGGCGGAGGTTGATGCTGGCAATCCAGGCAAACCTCAATTGGCCTGGCTAGACGTTCCCCACAAACCGTGCACCGATCTCCTTTGATGAACCGAATCTTCGACATGCAATCCGCGCATAAGCGGTACCCGGCCTCGCCGCAACTGGCGCAAACAGGCGGATAGATCCAATCCATTGATCGCCAAAAACCGCTGTGGATTAATGCTGCTAATCGGATCGTCAACGCCGGATCATGCCTCTTTTCCTCTATTGGGGTGTTTACCGCCTATTGTAAGGATTGGATAAAATCTTGCCACAAATTAGACAAAGCCGGACGCAGTAATAAGAAAATTGTCACGAGTATCAGGATCGCCAAAATTGCGATCAGGATCCATTCAACCCACCCTTGCCCCCGCTCATAAGGCAGTTTTGACATATTGCCTCCTATTGTTGTGCTTTCACATATTATAAACCATATATACGGTGGCAGAAAAGGAAATTTAGTTGTGTACTGCAGTCTATTTTTGTGATTAGGTATTAGGGGATTTGGAATTGGGAAACAGAAATTCAATCATCATTGGCACATTTGATGACGTCAGAATTCAAGATACTTTTTGGTACTGTCTAAGCTTTGTACACCTAATTTAAATACCCTTTAAAGTGTCCAGAAAAACAACCGCAATACAACCATTACCTCATACCGATTACCCAATTCCCTCTCCCTAAGTGGTATACTTTACATTCGACATTTATCTAACCCGCGAGGTGACCCGCAGTGAGCACGCCTTCCAACCCCAACCCCAAAAACCTCACCACCCGCCAGATCCTGATCACCTGGCTGCCCCTCGTTGCCAGCTGGCTGCTGATGAGCATTGAGCTGCCCACCATTAACGCTATCGTGGCCCGCCTTCCCGACGCAGAGGTCAACCTGGCAGCTTATGGCGGTATCGTGTTCCCCATCGCGCTGACCATCGAAGCTCCCGTGATCATGCTCCTGGCAGCCTCCACCGCCCTCAGCCGGGATTGGCGCTCTTACCAGCGTCTTAAAAAGATCACCCTGTGGATGGGCGGTGTGTTGAGTCTGGTCCACCTGCTGGTGGCTGTCACCCCCATTTACGACTTCATCGTCAACGTCATCCTGCAAGTGCCGGAAGCCATTGTCGAACCCGGCCGAGCCGGCCTGCTCTTCCTCACCCCCTGGACGTTCGCCATCGCCTACCGTCGCTTTCAGCAGGGCACCATGATCCGCTTTGGCAACTCTCGCATGGTCGGCGAGACCACCGCCGTCCGCCTGGTGACGGATGTGATCGTGCTGGCCATCGGCTTCTCCCTCGGCTCCATCCCGGGTGCATCCCTGGCCGCCATCACCCAGGCCCTGGGCGTTACCTTCGAGGCAACCTATGCCGGCCTGCGCATCCGCAAGATCCGCGGTCTGATTAAGGACGCCCCGCCCGCCAAAACCCCGCTGACCTTCAAGCGCTTTATCGCCTTTTACATCCCCCTGGCGCTGACCTCGTCCCTGTGGCTGTTGTGGATGCCGGTCATCAGCGGTACTGTCTCCCGCATGCCCAACCCGATCGAATCCCTGGCAATCTGGTCTGTGGTGACCGGGTTGATCTTTATGTTCCGCACGCCGGGTGTAGCCTACAATGAGGCAGTCGTCGCCCTGCTGGAGGAGCCCTGCGCCTACCCTATCCTGCGCAAGTTCGCCCGTAACGCCGCGCTGATCACCCTGGGCGTCGCGGCCGTCTTCGTCATCTCGCCGCTCTCGCGCTGGTGGTTCGATATCATCGCCAACCTGCCCCCTGACCGGGCTGAGACCGCCCGCATCACCCTCGCCATCGCCATCCTGATCTCCATCTTCAGCGTGTACATCCACTTCTACCAGGGGATCATCGTCCAGCAGGAAAAGACCCGCCCGGTGGCCGAAGCCACGTTCGTGTTCCTGCTCACCCTGACCGCGGTGATGATCAGCGGCGTGCTGGTCGGCTCGATCAAGGGTGTGTACGTGGCCTCTGCGGGCTATACACTGGCCCACCTGACCCAGGGCTTATGGCTGATGATCCGCAGCCGTAAGCAGCGCAAAATCCTGGCAGTCTGTGACTAATCTAATTGGTTGAGTGAAAAATCGGGCTTACACCTGCCGGTGAACCAGATTCTCGGTCAGCGCCCCCAGTGCTTGCGCATCAGCGTTTGGGCGCGGGAATAGCCTCTCCAGGTCCGCAAAGGCTTGCTGGGTAAAAGTCTCCGCCTGCTGCCTGACATACTCTGCCGCCCCGCATGCCGCCAGCTGATCCGCCATATCGTCGATCTGCGCCTGGGTGGGCTGTTCAACACCCCACAACGCGCGAAAATCGGCGCTTTCACGCAAACCGAACAACACCGGCAGGGACTTCTTGCGCGCCAGCAGGTCGCTCGCCGCGGATTTCCCCGTCACCGCCGGGTCCCCCCAGATGCCCAAGTAATCATCCTGAATTTGGAAGGCCATTCCCAGGTGCCGCCCAAAATCCCCCAACCGTGTGACCGTCTCCGCCGCTGCGCCGGCAGCCATCCCGCCCACAGCCGTGCAAAAAGCGATCAGGCCGGCCGTTTTCCCCTCAATCATCGCCAGGTACGTTTCCAGCGCCACCTCATCATCCCCCTCAAAGGCCATATCCAGGTATTGCCCCCGGATGAGCCGCAGGCAGACCTGGTTCATCTCCCGGGCAGCCCACAGGGCAACCGCCTCGCTGCAAGTTTGGCGCAACTCGAGCAATGCCAGCTGGGCGATGCTGAACAGCGCATCCCCGGCGTTGACCGCCTGGGCCACGCCCCACCGCGTCCACACTGTCGGCCGGCCGTGGCGCATCGGCGAACCATCCTGGATATCATCATGGATCAGCGTGAAATTGTGCACAAATTCGACCCCCAAAGCCGCCGGCATCGCTGCTGCAACTTCACCCCCGCACGCGCCAGCGCACAGCAGCGTCAGGGCCGGCCGCAAGCGCTTCCCGCCCCCCAGGCCATCCTCCCAGCCCATATGGTAGCGCAGCATCCGTCCCAGCTCAGCGCTGTGCCCAAAATCCACCGCTGACAGGTAACCTTTAAGCCCGTCTTCAATCGCGTTGACCAGTTGGGGGAGTTTCTCCTCGAGGTGCATTAGCTCAGCTTTCGTCAGGGTTGGGGGTCAGCTTCTCGGGGGTCAGCTCGGCCAGGGAGCGCGCCCCGCAGGCGAACATGGCGATGCGCACCTGCTCCACGATCATATCCATCGTCCTGACCGTCGCTTCCAGCGATTCGTCGGCAGCCCGCAGGAAAGGCCCTGCCATCCCGCCCAGGGCAGCGCCCAGCGCCAGGCACTTGGCGATATCCACCCCCGTGCGCAGACCGCCCGAGGCGAACACCGGCCGGTCCTTGAACACGTCCCTGGCCGCCAGCAGCGACTCGACCGTTGGGATGCCCCATTCGACAAACGCCGCTGCCGTTTTTGCCCGGTACGGGTCAGACTGGCGGTGCATCTCCACCTGTGACCACGACGTGCCCCCCGCGCCAGCCACATCCAGCGCGTCCACCCCGGCATCGTACAGCAGGCGTGCGGCCTGGGCACTCAGGCCCCAGCCGACCTCCTTGACGATGATCGGGGTGCCCAGCTTCTCCCGCAGGTCCGCAATCTTGCCCACCAGGCCGCGGAAATCCGTCTGCCCTCCCGGTTGCAGCGCCTCCTGCAAAGGGTTGAGATGCAGCACCAGCGCGTTCGCGCCAATCATCTCCACCGCCCGGCGGCACTCGTCCACCCCATACCCCGCGTTGAGCTGCACCGCGCCCAGGTTGGCAAACAACAGGATGCCCGGCGCATATCGACGCACCTGGAAGGTCTCCGCCAGCCCCGGGTCCTCGATCGCTGCCCGCTGTGACCCCACCCCCATCGCCAGGCCGACCTCGGCCGCAGCCTGCGCCAGGTGCCGGTTAATGCGCGCCGCCCGCTCGGTGCCCCCCGTCATCGCAGAGACCAGCACGGGGGCACGCTGCTCAACACCGAACAGAATCTGCCCCAGCCCGACCTCCGCCAGCGAGATCTCCGGCAGCGCCTGGTGGACCAGGCGGTAATCCGCCAGCCCCGTCTCCAGGCCAGAAGAGACATCCGCCGCCAGGTTGACCTGCAGGTGCTCGTCCTTTCGTGTGCTGATGTGCGTGTCTTTTTTCATCATCGGGTGTTAATCAACGGTGAGACTCCGTTTAAGCCTTGACAGAAACGCAGAGCTTGTTAGAATTTTAATTATTATAAACCACATAGGAGGCATTGCATGTCCGATACATTAGAAATGGTCAAAGAAGTCATCGCCGATGTTTTGAAAGTCGATAAGGATAATATTACCCCTGAAACCCGCTTCATTGAAGATTTAAATGCAGATTCAATGGATCAGTTCTTTCTGATCGATGGGTTCTGCGAAAAATTTGATGTCACCATCTCGGATGACGAGGCCCGCAACATTCAAACCGTGCAAGACATCCTCGATTACATCGATGAGAACATCTAAACAGGGGATTGGAGAGTAGGAATTAGGTATTAGGAATTGGGTATTAGGAATTAGGTATTAGACCTGCTATTAGAT
>DKFH01000068.1:0-7509 GCA_002452315.1 Anaerolineaceae bacterium UBA6801
TTTTTGACCGCTGACTCCAGGGTGATCATCCGCAGGGCAATCAGTAAGAGGGTGTCTAAGCCGATCATCCCGGCCTGCTTGAGGGGGGTTTTCCTGGCGTTGGTTAATTCCTGCCAGAGGGGCTGTTCAGCGGAAAACACGTTTTTATCCACTGCGTTCAGGTCCCCGCCGCAAACCGCCACTTCCTTGAAGTGTACGTAGGAACGGTTTGACTCCGGGAAGCGCGCTTCCATGGTGGGCTGGGTGATGACGTTGTAGTACATCATGCGCGTCGGGTTTGCAGCAATTTGGCTGGCAAGCCAGTCCACCATATGGGGTTTAACCGCAGGGATATCCGCAGAAACGATCAGGGTTTTAGCCCGCTCCGGGTGGTCGATGCGGGTTTGGATCACCCCGCTGCGGATGTTAGCCACCATATCGCCCTGGTCATCCAGGAAGTGCATTGGTTTGGCCGCGTGCAGGCCGCAATCTGCTGGCTGGCCGATCACATACAGTTCAGCCACCGATGCTGCCCCATCCAGCGCATCGATGACCCATTGGGCCATGTATTTGCCCAACAGGTCAATGAAACTGCGCGAGCCGTTGACGCTTTCACTGTACAGCGGGTCGTCACTGGTTAGATTTCCTCCAGCCAGGATCAGCGCGTCTACTTGCATCAATTTAACGCCCTGATTTCCGGTTTGAAGCCGACGGAATCGATCAATTCGGTCATCATTTTGAAGTACGGCTGGTACTGGCGGTAATCGACTTTATCCTTAAATCCGGTGACGCCCAGCAGGGCTGCCTCCATCATATTGGTGCCAAATGACCGGCCTTCGTAGACGGGAGTGGTGGTCATGAGGTATTTAACACCCGCCTGTGTGAACAGTTCCACATCCCTGGGGGTGGTGGTGTTGGTGACAATCACCTTGCCTTGCAGGTCGTCTGGCATGTAGCGGGTGATGTAGTGGCAGTCGCCAGCAATCACGCTGGCTTGTTGAAAGGCCCACAGGTATTTCGGCTTACGTTGGTGTTGTTTTTCGCCGGTGGGGTACACCCACTCGAAGGGTAACCTGCTGACGATCGGAATCAATGAGTTGGCCATGATTCTGACGTCTCGTTCGCTGCGCAGGCGCATCGGGAGCCCCAGTGAGAAGAGCGCATCACCAAAAAGACAGCGATAGCCGGCATCGACAAATGAGCGCAACAGTCCATATCGGTCAACCGCGGTCATCACCAGGGCGGTCCGGCCGACATGGTTGAGGTATGGGCCGATTTCGGCTTCTAAAATGCCAGCACAGCGCACCTCGAGGGTATTTTTAAGACCGCAGCCATCCACAACCGGGGTGATTTTTACATCCTTCACCAGGGGGAGCACAGAGTGTAGGGGATACCATTTTCCGGCAAAAAATAAACCCAAATCTGTTCCCCCAACGCCAAATGCATCCACTTTGCCATCGAGGTCACGAAACAGCTTCCGGGCAGCCTGCATATCGCCATCGGTGCCGATGCGGCTGATGTGCACCTCCTGGCCCAGGAGGTTGATAAGCACTGATTTATTGCGTATTGATGACCCAATACTGATGCTAACAGCTTCTTTCATTGAATTCTTCTCTCATTCAGGATGTGGCAGAAGTATACCATAACCTTGATGCGCTTAGTTGCTGGCTAGCGCCTGATTTCTTGTATCGTTGCAATGCCAACAGACAGTATAATACGGACTCAGTCAGAGGAGGATCCTATTGCCCAACACCAAACGCGCCATCTTATGGGACCTGGATGGCACCATTGTCAATACCTATGCAGGTCATCTGCAGACCTGGGAGAGTGCCCTGGAGGCTTTTGGCTTTCAGCTTGATAGGGCGTTATTTGTCGAACAATTCGGGCGCAATAACGCCTCATTGCTGCCGGCACTTCTGGGGTTCGAGCCCGAACCTGACCTGATGACGAAGATCATTGAGACAAAAGAGCGCCTGTTTCTCCAAATTTCCGCTGAATGGATCACTCTCGTCCCTGGAGTGATCTCCTGGCTAAAAGCTGCGGCTGAGATGAATTATCTCCAGGCTATCGCTTCTTCAGCGCCGATGGATAACATCCGTGCCATGCTGGCGGTCCATAACCTCGAGGGCTATTTTGCCACCGTTGTCTCTGGTTCAAACTTGCCTGCCAAACCAGAGCCGGACGTGTTTCTGCGTGCAGCCGAAGTGTTGCAGGTTACCAAAGAAAATTGCCTGGTGATGGAGGATTCGGTAGCTGGCGTGGCAGGCGCACGAAGAGCGGGTATGTGCTGCATTGCTGTGACGACAACCTGGCCCCGCAGCAAGTTGTCACAGGCTGACTTTGTGGTAGAGGATTTCACCATGCCATTTATTGAAACCCTGCGAACCCTCTCATGGGCCTGATTGATGCTGCTGCTGGTGAGAATCCATCGCAAATCGAGTTTTTCTGCAATATAATAAGAGGGTAAGAAAGTAATACCTCAGGTTTAAACCGTTTGGATTTTGGCGAGATTTAAACTTGGTTGAAAATAGCGAACTACTGCTAGGAGCGGTCTGTGGTCAGAGGATGTCTTCCCATTAGGAAAGCTCGTTGGGTAAATCTCATTTTTTCTGTGCTGATGATCACCAGCCTGGTTTCAGGGTGCACCCTGCCCTGGCAAACCCGACCAGAAGTGAAGACCACAGACATCATTGATCCTGAAGTCAGCCCAACTCTTACGCCCACCCGTGAACCCCGCACTGATCTCCCCCCAGCCCTGGTAGAAGTTAATCCACTGCCTGCCAGCGTGATCGGCTTGAACGAAGTGATCACGCTCTACTTTAATCAGGGGATGGATGCCAGCTCTGTGGAGGCAGCCCTCCATTTTGAGCCCCGGATCAGTGGACGTTTTGACTGGCAGGATGCCCAAACGGTGACCTTTTCACCCGACCAACCCTTGCTGGCGGGCAGCCAGCTGCGGTTGACGATCGACACCAGCGCGCAAGCAGCCAACCAAGCGCAGTTGCAGGAACCGGTTGAATTACGTTATCAGGTTGCGGATCACCTCCATGTGGTTCAGGTGATGCCCGCTGAAGGCGCTCAGGAGGTTGACCCGGAAAGCGTCGTATTTGTTGTTTTCAACCAGCCTGTGGTTGCCCTGGGCGAGACAACCCCTGATGAACCAGGTTTTTGGCTCTCTCCTGAGGTGCCGGGGAGGGGTAAGTGGTTGAATACCAGCACCTATATGTTTACACCCGATCCTGGCATGGATGGCGGCAGGGATTATGTAATTCAACTAAATGAGAACCTGATTGCAAATTCTGGCGCTGGATTGGCATCAACCCAGCAGCTTGAATATCGTTTTACGACCCTGGAGCCTGACATTGTCAGTGTATTACCCCTCCCGGGCTCACTGCTCAACCTGGATGGCCCGGTAGAGATCACCTTCAATGTGCGCATGGACACCGAAAGCGTGGAAGCGAACTTCAGCCTGATGGACCTGGAAGGGAACAGTGTACCTGGGCAGTTTGAGTGGGATCAGAACGACCGGCAGCTAAGATTTACACCAACCAGGCTGCTTGCCAGGGAAACCACGTATTACATTCGATTAAGCGAAGAAGCGCGTTCTGCGGGCGGGTTACCCCTGATTAATGCCCTCGAGACCACCCGGCGATCCTATCCCGTCTTTACCATAGCCACCAGCATTGAACCCCAATTTGAATCCTATTACGATGGATTTGGGCAATATACGCTTGAATTCACCGCCCCCTTAGAGACCAAAAATATTACTGAACATATCACCCTCGAGCCCGAAGTGGCAGGGGTGAACTATTATGCCGATCCTGGTGAGCGTAAGCTGTGGATTAATGGATATTTTCAACCAGAGACCACCTATACCCTGGCCATGGCGGCAAGTCTGCAGGATGCGTGGGGCGGTCAACTTGGCGACCCGGTTGAGATCACGTTTTTAACGCCGCCTGCGCCGCCATCCTTACGCCTGCTCACTGGATATGTGAGTTACAACCTGATTTTTGTTCCGGCGTCAGAATCGGAATTGGTTATTCAGGCGACGAATATCAGCAGCGTTTCGATTGAGATTTCACCGATTTCGGTGGACGATCTGGTCACCCTGCTCCACCCGGATAATTATCGCTACCGGGAGATTTTCCTTCCCGAAGTGCGGGAAGTGACCACACACAGCCTGTCCCTCACGAGTAACCGCCGTGAGGTGGTGACCCTGCCGATGTTGTATCGAGGAGAGCCGCTGAGGCCGGGAATCTATTACCTGGGGGTGCATACACCAGATATTGCCGAAAATCAGCCCGAAGGATACCAAAAATTTTTCTTGATTGTCAGCGAGAACAACCTGGTGATGAAGGTTGCTCCTGAACAAACCTTTGTATGGGCGACGCGCCTGGGAGATCTCAGCCCCCTGGTCGATGCGCCTGTTGTGATGTTCACCACAGACGGGGACTTGCTGACCAAGGGTAGGTTGGATGGTGATGGTCAGTTCACTGCGGAATTTGATCGGGGAGAGAATCCCTTTGCCACGTATTTTGCCCTGGTGGGGACGCCCGGAGAAGCAGATTTTGCCTTTTCCATCTCCTCCTGGCAGGAGGGTTTTTATTTATATGAACGCGGCATCGCGGTGGACACTTTTCCCGCCCAGCTGGATGCCTACATTTACACAGACCGGCCAATCTATCGCCCTGGTGACACGGTTCACTTTAGAGCGGTTGTTTTTACCCGTGATGACAGTTTTCCATCCTTACCAGCGCTGCAGTCGGTCAAGGTGAGCCTGGTGGGTGATCCCGGCATGGGGGGTATGAGCACGACGCTTTATGAGCGAAATTTACCCTTGAGCCAATTTGGAACTGTGGCAGATTCGGTTGAATTGACAGCCGATACGCCCCCAGGCTTTTATTGGATCGAAGTGTCTGTTGAGGATACCCCGATCAAAGCGCTGTATTTCGATGTGGCGGCATACCGCAAACCTGATATCGATGTTTGGGCTGGTTTTGAAGATGCTGAGTTGCTGGTTGGGGAGTCCATCCACGCGCAAGCCCAGGCGGATTACTTCTTTGGGATGCCAGCTTCGGGGCAGTCCGTTTCTTGGGGGCTGTATCGCCAGGAAGCTACTTTTTCACTGCCTGGGTACCATGTTGGTCCGTTGACTGAGTTCTGGCACAGGCCAAATCTACCTGGGTTTTTCACGCCGATGGGCGACTTGATTGTTATTGGCGAGGGACTCACGGATGGTGAGGGTCATGCCACCTTTTCTTTTACCGCTGATGACCTTGTACTGGAAGAAAGCAAGCCGGGCAGCCTGCATCAGTACAGCCTGGAAGTGACGGTAACCGACCAGTCGGGCTTCCCGGTCAGCGCGACGGATACGATGCTGGTTCATCCAGAAACCTTTTATATCGGTGTGCAGCCCGAATCTTATTTTGGCAATGCAGGTCAGTCGTTCAATTTTTCGCTGTTCACGGTGGATTGGGAGGCGACGCCTGCGGGCAGCATCCCGGTTGAGGCTCGGTTTGAGGCTATCCAATGGGAAGTTGAGGAAACCGGCAACCCTGAAAACCCGTATCAATATACGGAGGTTACTGACCTGATTGCTGGGGCAAGCCCGGTCACGAATCGGGGGGGTAGGGCTCAGTTATCCTTTACCCCGCCCGACCCAGGCACCTACCGCCTCACGGTTGAGGCAGGCGGCGCGCTTACCGAGGTCTTGATTTGGGTGAGCGGAGAGAGCACTGCAGTGTGGCCAACACAGCTGCACAACCAGCTCGATCTAACGCCAGACTTTAGCGAATATCAGCCTGGACAGGTAGCGCAAATTTTTATCCCCAACCCCTTCCTGAGCGGCGCAAAAGCCATGGTGACCGTTGAGCGGGGCGCTGTATTGAGCAGTCAGGTTGTGGACATTTCCGGGTCTGGGACAACCATTACCCTACCGATCACAGACGAATCAATTCCCAATTTGTATGTCTCTGCCATCCTGCTGGGTGCGGATGAAAGCGGCAAGCCGGATTATCGGCAGGGCACGCTGAAATTACCTGTTTCACCACTCAGCAAAACCCTTAATGTTGCGCTGGAGGTCAATCCGGCCCTGGCAAAACCGGGCGAAGAGGTGATCCTGACGTTGAAGATCTCGGATCAGGACGGCAACCCGGTCCAGGGCGAGTTTTCTGTGGCCGTGGTGGATAAAGCGTTGCTGGCGTTGATTCCGCCGAACAGTATGCCAATCCTTGACGCGCTGTACGGCGAAAGGCCGCTTTCTGTGCAAACCAGTTTATCACTTTATACCTATGCCAAACAATTGACCATTTCGCCCCTCGAAGTAGGCGGGTTAGGTGGCGGGGCGGACCGTTTAGCGGAGCAAGGGATCCGGGAAGATTTCCCTGATACCGCCTTTTGGCAGGCCAACGTGATCACCGGTGTGGACGGCACTGCCCGACTGGCCATCCCGCTACCGGACAGCCTGACCACCTGGGTTGTGGATGTGCGTGGGTTGACCGAGGACTATCTCGTCGGGCAAGGGGAGGTTGAGGTCCTGACGCAAAAACCTCTCATGATCCAGCCGGTGACGCCACGCTTCCTGGTGGATGGGGACCAGGTTGAGATGGCGGCAGTTGTGCATAATAACACCCCCGGTGCATTGGTGGTGGATGTCTCACTGGAGGCGGCCGGATTCAGGCTGATGGATACCGACCCGGTCCACCAGGTGACGATTGCCCCCGGGCAGAGCGAACGGGTGACGTGGTGGGGCCGGGTGGAGAGTGTGGCGTCTGTTGACCTGGTGCTCCGGGCGGAGTCGGGTGAGCTTGAAGATGCCAGCACGCCGACCTGGGGGGATCTGCTGGTCAAAAGGTACACTATGCCGTACACCTTCAGCACCGCCGGTCACCTGGCGGAAGCAGGTGCGCGGCTCGAATTGGTCAGCTTGCCGATCACAACCGACCCCTCGTCGGGCGAATTGAACCTGGTTCTGTATCCATCCCTGTTGGTGAGTCTCGTCGATGGGTTGGAAGCCCTGGAAGGTGCGCCTGATAGCGATACGCTTACAGTGCTCTCGCGCCTATTGGCTAACTTGAACACCTACCTGGTTTTACGCAATCTGGCGTTAGATAATGTGCAGCTAACGTCTGCATTGGATGAAGTGATCAGGACGGACGTTAAAAAACTCTTGTCGGTTCAAAATATTGATGGTGGATGGTCATGGTGGGTATCAGCAAACGCCAGCCAGGAGAAATCTGACCCATCCATCACCGCCTATGTTTTAGTGGGGCTGGGGATGGCTGATGAGGCTGGCATTGACATTGGAGAGCAAAACCTGGCTCGCGGCAGGGATTTTCTAGCCTTTGATTTGACACAGCCCGGTGAAGTCCAGGCGGCCTGGATGCTGGACAAGCTGTCCTTCCAGACCTATGCCATGCGCCAAACCGGGCTTGACCTATCCGCGACTGTGGATGGGCTGTATGCCCGTCGGTCAGAATTGAGCCCCTGGGCGCTGGGGTTGCTGGCGTTGACGGTCCGCGAGCAGGATGG
>DKFH01000068.1:7545-15887 GCA_002452315.1 Anaerolineaceae bacterium UBA6801
GTGTGCATTGGGAGAATGAGCGTATATCCTGGATGCTGCCTGGAACGCCAGTTTTCAATACGGCTGTGGTTGTTTACAGCCTGGCGCAGCTTGACCCGGCCTCGACGAGCCTGCCTTTGGCGCTGGGTTACCTGATGGCCCATCGCGGTGCTGATGGATTGTGGTCGTCCAGCTTTGAATCGGGCTGGGTGCTGGCAGCGGTGGCAAAAACCATCCAGGGCACGGGCGACTACTCGGCTGACTTCGACTTCCAGGCGGCGTTGAACGATGTGGTCATTGTTGAGGGTTTGGGAGCAGGCCCAGATTTGTCGGAGGCAGTTTCTGCCTCAGCGGCGATTGACCGCCTGTATCCCGAATCCCCCAATACTGTGTTGATTGAACGGGGAGAGGGGGCCGGAACGCTGTATTACCGCGTGGATCTGCACACCTACCAGCCAGCAGCAACGGCGCCGGCCATCAAGGCTGGCATTAACCTGGCGCGTGATTATTACCTGGCTGGTGAGGGTTGTCCTGGGGCTGAGGGGTGCCTGCCGATCGACGCCATCACCCTCGATCCGGTTGGCCGGGCGCAGTTCGTTACCGTGGTCGTGACGGTGAACTTGCCGCATGAGATGTACCATCTGAGGGTGGAGGACTTTATCCCGGCCGGTGCAGAGGTGATCAACCCGCGTTTCCTGACCTCACCAACTGTCCCTGCGGCCCATCACGATTTGTTTGACCTCAATGATCCCTTTGCACGGGGGTGGGGATGGTGGTATTTCAATGAGCCCCAGGTATATGAAGACCATGTAGTGTGGACGGCGGATTATGTGCCAGCGGGAACATATATGCTGACCTATAACTTACTGCCCTATCAGCGCGGGGTCTACCAGGTGCTGCCTGCCCATGCCTGGCAGTTGTTCTATCCTGAGGTGCAGGGCACAACAACTGGAGACCTGTTCAGGATTGAATAGTTTACCAGGTAAGAATAACGCCGTTTGGTGATCCAAACGGCGTTGTGTGTTTTTGGCAGAATGTAAAATTAACCAGGTGGGTCAGGCGGTAATGAAGGGGATCAGGGCGATGATGATGAAGCCCACCAAAACCACCAGGCTGGCACTGATGATATCGTCTTTTCGCCGCCCGTCGCTGACCGTGAAAAAGGGCGGCGTGCTGACCAGTGTCAGCAGCGGGCCGGCCTTCCAGGCGAAGAAGATCCCGCCCAGCAGCCCACCGATGTGACCCATATTGTCGATATTGGTAGCTGGCGCAAAACCGTAAGATAGGTTGATCAGCAAGATCACAATGAGGTTGATGATCGCCTGGCGTGTACGTAATGGCCCAAACAGTTTACGGTTCTGGAAGATGAACATGCCCTGTGCGGCAAAGATGCCAAAGATGGCGGTGGATGCGCCCAGGGAGGGCGCGGGTGTGAGCACAAAAGAAAGCACGTTGCCAGCAAAGGCTGATAAAACATACAACAACAAGAACCGGCCTGGTCCATAAAAGCGTTCCAGCTGGTTGCCGATGACGTAAAGCGCATACATGTTCATAGCCAGGTGGAGAATGCTGCCATGCAGGAGGGCGGGCGTCAGCAAGCGCCATACCTCACCCTGCATGATGAATTCGTTGATCTTTGCCCCGTAGAGAAGGAGCAGATCAAAGCCTACCACAGCCTCTGACAGGGTTTGCAGGGCAAAAAACACGACGGTGATGATGAGCAATGCAATCGTCATCACCGGTTTGCGGTTGGGTAACTGCACCCGCACAGCCTGGCTGTGGGGATCAGGCCCTGTTGGAGGCAGACCGTTGTTCATAAATGCACCTCGCGAGGGTGAACGCGGTGATGCTCGGCGGTGATGATGTTCTCGATGATGTCCAGCGTGCGATCCAATTGCCCTTCGGCGTTGACGACAATGTAATCGAAAATATCCAGGGACTCATATTCCTGTTTGGCAGTGCGGATGCGCAGGGCCAGCTCCTCTTCCGATTCGCTGCGGCGGCTTTTCAGCCGCTGAATCCATTCGTCCTTGTCGCTGGCGGTCAGGAAGATCAAAATAGCATCCGGGCTGAGCTCGCGCACCGTTTTTGCCCCCTGGAAATCCAGGCGCATGACCACATCTTTGCCGCTCTCCAGGGCTTGCCTGACCTGTGACTTTGGCACGCCTTTATAATCCGAATACACCCAGGCATGCTCCAAAAACTCACCTGCTTCGATCATGGTCTCGAATTCTTCTTTGCTGTAGAAGAAATAATGCTCGCCGTGAATTTCGTTTTTGCGGGGCGGACGGCTGGTGGCGGTGATCACGAAGTGAACGGGTAATTTCCGGGCCTGAAGTCCCTGGACAACAGCATCCTTGCCGATCCCGGAGGGTCCTGAGATCACAATCAACAGAGATGTTTGTTGAGGCTGCTTAATTGTAAAATCAATTTCCATTTATCCTTCTTCCATTCTGCATTCCTGTGAAGATGTAAGTGCCGCTGCTGGCAAAAAATGACCCTCACCTGAAAAGTTTCCAGTTCTTGATTATAATGTATTTTAGAACATGATTTGGAGATATACCAATGCCGACCTATGAGTATCGATGTGAAGCCTGCCAGGCTCGCTTTGAACGTTTTCTAACCTATGCTGAGTATGGTCACACGGAAGTCACCTGTGCAAAGTGCGGCAGTGATCAGGTTGTGCGCCGCATTGGCCGGGTGCGCATTGCAAAATCTGAGGACCGCCGCATTGAGGATTTGGTTGATCCGGCGCAATTGGCGGGCATTGAGGATGACCCCAAAGCCCTTGGCCGGCTGATGCGTAAGATGGGGGATGAAATGGGTGAGGATGCGGGGCCTGAATTTGATGAGGTTGTCTCAAGACTGGAGAAAGGGGAAGACCCCGAGCAAATCGAGCGGGATATGCCTGATTTGGGCGATGGTTTTTCAGATTTTGAGGATTAAGCTCACCGATCCAGGCGTTGAAGCAGGGCGTCGTAAGAAGTCACCCAAGAGATCACTTTAAGGAAATCTGACAGTTCGTCATATTGAGCACGCAGGGCTTGCACGGCCAGACCGATCGGGTCTTCTCCGGCAGCGCCGCCATCGGGATCTGCACTGTAGGCGCCGTAAAAGGCAAAATAAGCCTGGTTCAGCTTACGGATGGGGTAACCATGTTCCCAAAAGACCTGCCGGCGTGCCTCCATGTAGGCTTCGGCGCCTTCAATATCACCCTCTGCTAGTAAGCGGTCGGTTTCAACACGGGTCAGGCGCATTTCAGCCTGGAAGTTGAATCCTTCCGGCTCAGGGGCCGCTTCAGGTAGCGCGGGTGCGGCATCCACATGCGGTGGTTTGGGCTCTGGGGGGAGATGTTCGGGATAATACTTGACCAGGATTAGACGTCCCAGTTCCTCACCTGCTATCGTGGCCGTAGTTTCGTTGATGGTGCGCAGCGCTTCGTTGGTGAAATAATTGATCCCCAGGGGCCGCAGGCTGAGGTAGTTGTGCACCCACTCATGGGCGATAACCTCGGTGAGCCACACCAGGTTGGCTGATTGCATCACCATGGTGGGGTAGGTGCCGATCCCGCCCACCGGGACAACCAGGGCAGCGTGGTCCAGTTCAGCAAAGATTGCATCTTCTAATTGCTCTTTAAGATCGACATTTATCCCGGGCGCCAGGGATATATCCAATACCCGGCGGACTTCTGTGCGGGGTGAGACCACCAGAGATTGGGGGATATTGCTCACACGGTAGAGGGAGGGTGGAAAAGGCTGTCCTAAAAAACCCAGACCGCTCTCATGAAGGATATCCATTAACTGGGTCTGCAGGACAGCTTCGGCCACGGGTGTTAAGGCGTTGAGATGGTTGAGTTCCAATTGGTATTCTGCCCTCAAAGGCTGGCTGACCTGATCCGGGTTGGCGATGTGTGGGTTGGTGTAGATGGCTACAATTTCAGCGTTCAGGGCGTTAACGCGCTGAACCTGGGCCAGGTAGTCCAGCACCAGCTCGGATTGCGCCTGGGGGGTCAGGAACCGTTCCAGGCTTAACCCCCAACCCGCGAGTTTTGCCCAGACCGCTTCCAGCGTCCAGGTGCTGAAGTCAAACTCGATCGGGCGGGTGAAGGCGCGCACCTGTGAGGTGAGGCCTGCGGGTGGAATGGCCGAACCACCCAGGATGAAGACCAGGCAGGTCACCAGGATGGCCAACCGAAAAATACGCTGGCTTGTGCGCAGGATCTGGTTTAAATTTGGTCTGATAGCCATAGTTTGGATTTTAGCACATGGGGCAACGGGCATGTCAAGATGGCGTATTGATTCTGCTTCGTTTTGTGGTTTAATTAAGCCTGTTACTTAACCTGTAACGCTCACACAACCGACAGATCGGATGAGATCATGACAGATGGATTGGTAGAAAATTTAACAGTAGACACTCAGGACATCACCTTTTTGGTCAATAAAGTATTTACGATCCACAGTGTGACCACTGGTAGTGAACGGCACGGGTTCCGTGTCCGCTATAACGGTCAGATGCGGACGGTTGATAGCGAGGCTGCTTATGATCAGCTTTCTGCCGGGCTGAAGCCGATGGGCTTGATGCCCCTGTTTCGCGAGGAAGAAGGCGGTCAGTATATCCTCATCATCAACCATCGACCAGCCGGAAAAATTGGGCCGATTTGGGTGAACGTGCTTTTATTCGTGCTGACGGTGTTCAGTGTGTTATTAACCGGGGCACAGTTTGGCACTGTGGAAGTTGATGCGCAGATGTTTAGCTCATTGGGCGGAATTGCGAAGTTTCTTCTGGGGGGCTGGCCTTTTGCGGTCAGTTTGCTGGGGATTTTACTGGCCCATGAGTTTGGTCATTACCTGGTGGGCCGGGCGCGCGGCGTGAAGGTGACCTTGCCCTATTTTATCCCCTTTCCCTTCAGCGCATTTGGCACAATGGGCGCCTTTATCAGCATGAAGGAGGTGCCCAAGAATAAAAAGCATATGCTGGAAATCGGCATCGCCGGCCCGTTGATCGGACTGCTGGTCACCATCCCGGTGTTGTTGATTGGCCTGAACCTTTCCACCCTGGGCCCAATTGCGACCGAAATGCCGGAGGGTAGTGTCCAGTTTTTAGAGGGCAACTCAATCATTTATCTATTGGCCAAGTACATCACCTTTGGCGAATTACTGCCCCAACCGGTCAGCTACGGGAATTTGTCACCGGTTTTATACTGGGTGCGGTATTTCTTCACCGGCCGGCCGCTTCCGCTGGGCGGTTTGGATGTGCAGATACACCCCGTCGCCTGGGCAGGGTGGGCGGGCTTGTTTGTGACGGCTTTAAACCTGATCCCGGTTGGGCAGCTGGATGGGGGGCATATCCTTTCTACGCTTCTGGGGAAGAAGCGCGCCAAAACGATTTACCCGTTTATCCTGGGTGCGCTAATTTTACTGGGGTTTGCCTGGCAGGGTTGGTGGTTGTGGGCTGCCCTGATCTTCATCGCTGGACGGTATCATGCAGAACCCCTGGACCAGATCACACCGATTGACCGCAAGCATCGAATTCTGGGGATAATCGCGCTGGTGGTGTTCATCTTGAGCATCATCCCGGTTCCACTGGTGATTATCCAATGAGCAAAATAAATGGATTTTTACGTTTGAGGAATTCGAAAAGATGGCTGATCGTTGGCTTATTCGCGCTGGTTGTGCTGACAGGCTGCTCAACAGAGCCTCAGCTCGAGGCTGACACGCCAACAGCAAGCGCAACGACCACCAGCGCCCCAACACGGACGGTCTCCCCGACACCTGAATTCACACCCACGCCAACGCAACCCGTGGGTTTGACGGTTGACCCGGATGACCTGGAAGGGGTAGTCATTCGCTTTGTACATCCGTGGGTGGGCGAACCGGCAGACACGCTGGAAAGTGTGGCCAGGGAATTCTCACTGACCAACCCCTGGGGGATTAGGGTGGAGGTTTACCCCCATGGCGGCGAGATGGTCCTGGTTGAAGCACTGCAAGCCGCGGAGGCAAACGGCGAGATGCCAGATCTTATAGCGGCCCAGCCCTATTTGCGCTCGATGATGATAGCAGAGGATGGGCTGGCTGATGTGAGCGTCTATATTGATGATCCTCGATGGGGTTTTAGCCCGGATGAACGCGAGGATATCATGCCGGTATTCCTGGAGGCCTTTACTATTGAGGAACAGATGGTTGCGTTGCCCCTGGCACCACAGGCGACGGTGTTGTTCTATAACCGCACCTGGGGAGAGGCGTTGGGCTTTACCGAGCTTCCCCGCGAATTAGCGACTTTCCGGAGGCAAACTTGCGATGCCACGTTTGCCAACTGGCAAGATGACAATCAACCGGGCAGAACCGGTGGGTGGGTGATCAACCTGGACCCGTGGGTGCTGGCCTCCTGGTATTATGCCTTTGAGGGCACACTGCCTGCGGCAGACGTGCCGGCGTTCAATAATGAGGCTGGTCGCGATGCCTTTGGTTACCTGTGGGATTTGAAAAACCAGGGCTGTATTTGGTTTGCTTTGCAGCCCGACTCATATGCTTATTTTGCTAACCGGCACGCATTGATATACGCTGGCCAGTTGGACCAAATCCCTATGCAGATGAACTGGATGGATGCTACGGGCAGTGAGGATGAATGGGAAGTGCTTGGATTTCCAGGGCCGGCCGGAGAGCGTATTTTGATCGATGGACCGGGTTTGATGATCGTGAGGGACATGCCAGAACAAGAACTGGCGGCCTGGTTGTTCAGCAAATATCTCCTGGAGCCCAAAGTACAGGTTCAGCTGGTTAAGAGCATGTTCAGCCTGCCGGTCAGGGAATCGGCCATGGACTTACTGGCAGATTTTGAAGCCGAATATCCCCAGTGGGCGCAAGGGGCGGCTTTGCTTGATTCGGCCAGTGTCCTGCCTGCGTCTGAATACTGGCCGATGGCGCAATGGGTACTGCAGGATGGGGTCAATCGCATTTTACAGGATGAAAGCGGAAATGTTAACCTGCTTTTGGAACAGATGGATGCGTTAATCGTAGATTTGGTGGGGTCAACGCCTTGATGGACGCCAAACCGGAGGTGACGATCTATACAGACGGGGCGTGCCAGGGCAACCCGGGTCCGGGCGGCTGGGCTGCGCTCTTGCGCTACGGTAAGCACGAGAAGGCGCTCTCCGGCGGTGAGCAGGACACCACTAACAACCGCATGGAACTGCGGGCCGCTTTGGAAGCCCTGCGGGCGCTAAAGGAACCCTGCCGGGTGACCTTAATGACTGATTCGGAATATCTAAAGCGAGGGATCACCGAGTGGATGCCCGGTTGGAAACGGCGCAACTGGCGGCGCAAGGGGGGAACACTGGCCAATGTCGATTTGTGGATGAAGCTGGATGAAGAGATAGCACGGCATGAGATCCACTGGCGCTGGGTGAAGAGCCATGCGGGGAATACCTATAATGAACGGGTGGACCGGTTGGCTCGAAAAGCCATTCCGAAATCGTGAACCGGTCAGAGCCTGGCTAGCGGATTGCCAGGGAACTTTTAAGATGTTATATTAACCTTAATCACCGGGTACATTCACCAGGAAGTTATTTATTTACCTTGTTTCGGGTGAAAACATCGCCTGGTTTCAAGTTTTGTCTGTTGGCAATTCCAGGAAGCCTTCAGACAGGGAAATGAGCACACCTGATGTTTCGTTGGATTCGCTCGCGACGGTTTGTGTTTCAATTGATCCTGATCTTTGTGGTTTTCACACTGGCCACAGTGGTCGGTTTAGGCATCCCGGTGAGCATCATCCTGAATCGCCAGGAAGGTGCGCAGATGCAGGCGCTGCTGGATCAGGCCAGCCAGACCACTATCGCCCTGTATGAAAACAACCTCAATCAAATGAACACGTTGGTGATGTTAATCACCGGGCGGCCCACCCTAAACCAATTGCTTCTAGAAGGTGATGACCCCCACGCCGTAAACCAGTATCTGAACGAATTATTAGAGAATGCCAACGCGGACGTGATGATCGTCTGCCAGCAAGACGAATTGATCGCCCAGGCAGGTGAGGGCGCTCACGCGGTATTCTGCACTCCCGAGCGTTTCGGGACTTTTGTGTATGTGCATCAGGAGGCCTGGCTGCTGATGTCAGGCGAACCCACGGCTGAAGGCGCCAGGGATTATCATGTTGTAGTGGGAAAACGCGCCGAATCGATTTTCAAATCGCTAAAAACTCAAAGCGGCCTTGATTATGCCCTGTATGATCAGCGTGGGCTGGTGGCCGTCAGTCAGGTTGATTTGCAGGCACCTTTAGAGCGGATAACCCCGGCTGAGATTGCCAGGGGGCAGAAATTATCCCTCGGGGTTGAAAGTCCGCAGGTCAACACCCATCTGGCCGGGTTG
>DKFH01000199.1:0-6691 GCA_002452315.1 Anaerolineaceae bacterium UBA6801
GGAAGAAAAACATATGCAAGCAATAAGAAGGGGTGCAATTTTTGAACATTTATGAGGGTTTCATATAACAATTCAACCATCACCGGGTTGTTAAACACAGGTTTTCTGTCTTTGACAATTTGGGTAATAAATACAATTTGGCCTGGGAAATAATAGCGGCGAATATTCACAATAGTATTATAACGATTGTTGTGTTCTCATCCAATATATCATTGGATTTCGTAGGTCACGTGTGGTGACGCAGGAACCCACGTGACAGAATAGTGTCACGCTGGAAGCGTGACCTACGGAAATCATGGCATAAGATTAAATGGAGTGGTCAAATTGCCTCAGAAGCTGCTGTTTGTCACGCTGGAAGCGTGACCTACGGAAATCATGGCTTAAGATTAAATGGAGTGGTCAAATTGCTCAAAAGGCTGCTGTTTGTCACGCTGGAAGCGTGACAAACGGGAGATATGTATGTTGCTGTGTATTGGTGCAGTCACCCATATGCCAGTGTCACGCTGGAAGCGTGGCCTACGGGGGGGGGAAAATGTGTGTAGTGACAGCCAATTGCAGTGCTGGAAGGGTGACCTACGGTTGTTCCCAAATCAATAGCGCCGGTGCAGGTCTGCATCGGCGCTATATAGGGGAGTTTGGTCCGCCTGTTGTTTAAATTGTATTCACAAACCGCTTAAATGTGAATGGCCTCGCCCTGTGCGGCCTCGGCCGCTTCCATAATTGCCTCGCTGAGGGTGGGGTGGGCGTGCACATTACGGGCGACCTCGTGCGTGGTCAGCTCAAAGCGCTGCGCCAGGGTCAGCTCGGGCAGTAATTCCGACACATCCGGCCCGACCATCTGCGCGCCGAGGATCTCGCCGTATTGCTTATCGCTGACGATTTTCACAAAGCCGGCGTAATCCCCCAGCCCGAGGGCTTTTCCGTTGGCCTGGAAGGGGAACTCGCCCACGGAGACATCATAGCCCTTCTCCTTGGCCTGGGCTGCGGTATAGCCGAAGGAAGCCGTCTGTGGGTGGCAGTAGGTGGCGCGGGGCATCATGTCATAATCCAGTGTGACCGTCTCCACGCCAGCGATGTTCTCCGCCGCCACAATGCCCATGGCGGAAGCCACGTGGGCCAGGAGCAGCTTGCCGGTCACATCACCGATGGCCCAGATGCCCTTCACGTTGGTGGCCATGCGCTCATCGATCTCGATGTGGCCGCGGTCGCTCAGTTTGACGCCGACCGCTTCCAGCCCCAGACCCTGGCTGTTGGGCTTGAACCCGATCGCCACCAGGGTCAGGTCAGCTTCGATCGTTTGTTCGCCGTCCTTGGTTTCAACGGTGACGGTCGTGCCCCCTTTACCCGCTTTGACGCCCTTGACCTTTGAGCCGGTCATCACGTTGATGCCGCGTTTTTTGTAGGCTTTTTCGATTTCCTTGCCCACGGCTTCGTCTTCCAGGGGCAGGAGCGTATCCAGCATCTCGATGATGGTCACCTCGACGCCGTAAGCGTTCCAGATGGTGGCAAATTCCACGCCGATCGCGCCGCCGCCAATGATCACGGCCGATTCGGGCAGCGTTTCGCGCAGGATGGCGGTCTCGTAGTCGATGACCTTTTCACCATCCAGTTCCACGCCGGGGACGGTAAAGGGATGCGCGCCGGTGGCGATGATGATATCCTTGGCCTTCAAGGTCTCGGTCTCGCCCTCCTCCAGGGTCACTGCGACCGTATCCTTGGCGGTCAGTTTGGCCGCGCCCATGAGCACATCGATCTTGTTCTTTTTCATCAGGAAGCCAATGCCGCGCACCAGGCGTTCGGAGGTTTTACGGCTGCGCTGGTGGGCAACGCTGTAATCCAGCTCGAGGCCTTCCACCTTGAAGCCAAACTCCTCCCCCCGCTCCCGCAGGGTGTGGGCTACATCGGCGTTCTTCAGCAGGGCTTTGGAGGGGATGCAGCCGATATTTAAACAAACACCGCCCAAAAAGCGTTTTTCAACGATGGCGGTTTTCTTTCCCAGTTGGGCGCTGCGGATGGCGGCTACATACCCGCCGGGACCCGCGCCGATCACGACAACATCATATTCTTTCATCGAATGGGATTCCTTTCTGTTATTAAATCATTTAATTCCACAGACATGAGCCACAATCATGCTATCAGCCATTCCATTATACCGAAAATGGGCTGCTTATTGGCAGTATTGGGGCCGGTTGTGAACCGGCACTGCCAGTTTTCGAGCGCCTGCACCACCGTGGCCAGGAACGTGTCGGCTGAGGCGCCGTCGAGGATGCGATGGTCATCAAATGAGTAGCTCAGGTACACCATGGGCTTGATGGCGATGGCATCGTTGACGACAACAGGGCGCTTCTGGATTAAGCCTGTGCCCAGGATCCCGCTTTGCGGCTGATTGATGACCGGCGTGGCAAATAATGAGCCCGCCGTGCCGTGGTTGGTCAGGGTGAAGGTGCCGTTCTGCACATCATCCGGTGCGAGCTTGCCAGCCCGACCGCGTTCGGCCAACCGCCTGGAAAGCAGCATGATCCAGAACATTTATTTCTTTAGTTCTCTGGAACGCGGCATTTTAACCTCCTGATATGATCACCATCCCAATTCGCAAAATCAATTCTAAAAGGCCCAGATTCCAGACAATATTTGTGGTGTAAAGCCTGTTCTGTCATCTTACCTGACAACCATTCCTAAATCAAAATTGCCTTTTTTAATCATACTACGGTCATTCTATAAAATGAAACAGGTGATGTCTAAATGATGCAGGGAAATAGCCTTCTCGATGATTTGAGGTTGGCCTAAATTGGAGACCTGCTTGAAAAGTATAGAGATAATCATCCATCATCTTGTATAATACAGGGGAAGATAGGTAGCAGGTCAGCCTTGGTGCAGCCATTGGCATAAAAGCTTATGATGTGCGGTTGATACCTTACAACCGCTTCGACCCCGCCAGGTTTTGAAGAACCTGATCTGTGAGATTTAAGAATCTGAGCCCCATTTTGATGGTGGGCTTGGCGTTTGGAACGATCCTTGCAAGATACACTGCAATCCACATCAAAGCCAGGCTCAGCAGCAAGGGTTACATCCACCCGGCGGGATAGCATCTGGCAGTTGATGCCCCTCAGCAAGTAAAGGATGATGAGGTGTCTGAACGGACAGCCAACCCATCGAGACGGCCGAATAGCAGTGAACCTGATGACGAAGTGAAGCGCCAGCCGTCGAATCAGCCATCAGCGCAGTCCTGGCGCCCATTGGCGTCTAAAACGCCGCCTGAGGAAGATTTGGTCAGCATCCTGCAGGGGGAGATGGCTGGCAGGCACGAGGCGGACGACCTGGACGCGCATGTCTCACCCAGCACCTCCGCCCAGGGCGTCGCGAGCTGGCAGGACCCATATCTGGATGAGCCACCCCCGGCACACGAGCGTGAATTCGATTTGGCTGCGCTGGCCGCAACCGTTTTTGATACCACCTTCTACTTGGTTCCCCGGGTCAACACACATTATTTATTGGGTGAGCTGGCGGGGCGCCTGCGGGTGTGGATGCCGGAGCTGTGTGAGCTATATGGCTGGGAATTAAGCGCCCTGGCCATCCGCCCGGATTACCTCCAGTGGACCCTGGTGGATTTTCCCGAGTGCCTGACGCGCAAGACGCTGGCAGCCGTCAGGCGGTGGACCTCAACGTGGATTTTTCGGGATTTTCCGGGCCTGCAAGCTGGTGATCAGTCCCTCGATTTTTGGGCGCCTGGCTACCTGGTTGACACGCAAAACCGCGATTTCCCCACCCAGGTGTTGGTCGCCCATGTTTCACGCAAGCGGTTGGGGTAAGAATTAATTAAATTGAAATTTTGACAATATTAAAAACTCTAATCTGATTATCATTAGAAAATCTTGTCAGAGACGGGTGATTATGCTATAGTTATGCAGGTCAAACGTCTGGGTGCCCCCCTCACCCAGGCGTTTGGCTTTTAATGCCCTGGGGCATCCAAGGTGCGTTTTAATTGGGGGTGGTCAGTGGAATGCAGCAGCTTAGGATAAAATTAACCCATCTCGGTGTTCACCCTGTTCTCTACAGCCGGGTATGGGAGCGGAATCATGTTTGAAATCCGACAATGCACACATCCAGATTGTCACCTGCGCATGCCGATCGATCCCCATGTGCATCGCGGGACTTTCTGCCCCCGCTGCGGTGCGCCTATGGCCCGCGTGGTGGAAGCCTTTACGCATCACCAGCCCCCGGGCAAAACCCGCCCAAAACGACACATCCGGGTGCTGCTGGATAACCTTCGCAGCGCGCACAATACCGGCGCGATCTTTCGCACCGCAGATGGCATCGGTGCCGCCCACCTGTATTTGTGCGGGATCACGCCGAACCCGTTGAAGAATACTGCCCTTCAAAAAACCGCCCTGGGCGCAGAGGAAGATCTGTCCTGGTCTGCCCACCTGGATGCCGTGGGGTTAGCTCAGGCCTTGCGTGGAGAGGGATACCGCCTGCTGGCGCTGGAGACGGTCGCGGGGTCACAGCCGGTATTTGAGGTTGACAGTCTGTTTTTAGATCGGGGGCCGATCGTGCTGGTGGTGGGGAATGAGCAGGCGGGGGTGGACCCCGGGCTGCTTGACCTGTGCGACCAGGCCCTGTTTTTACCGATGGCTGGGTCAAAAGCCTCCCTTAATGTGGCCGTGGCCTTTGGGATTGCTGCCTACTGGCTGGCCTTTTCTTAGGTGCGTGGGACGTTTAGATGACCAGCATCTTCTGATAAAGTATCAGGTGTACCTCAGGAAAATGAGTTATTTTTTCCAGATGACTGAGTGTTGAACTTGTCAGCCTATAAAAATACAAAGTGCGATTACCCCATGGTCAATCACACTAACCAAAATACACAGCATATTGACGAGACTTAATTATTTTTGATTTTTGTTTAATCACGCTGCTGATATCAGCATAGACGTTTTATTGTCCCTAACCCCTGCGCGTGGTAGAATTTGTGTGTAAAAATATTTCTTGGAGGTACTATGGAACAGCAGGTCGCAACGTTTGAAGTTAAAAAAGGGCTGGCGCAAATGTTAAAAGGCGGGGTGATCATGGACGTGGTGACGCCCGATCATGCCAAAATTGCAGAAGATGCTGGCGCGGTGGCCGTGATGGCGCTGGAGCGCGTCCCGGCGGATATCCGTGCCCAGGGCGGCGTTGCCCGGATGAGCGACCCTGAATTGATCATCCAGATTATGGATGCCGTGTCTATCCCGGTGATGGCCAAGTGCCGCATCGGCCATTTTGTTGAAGCGCAAATCCTGGAATCCCTGGGTGTGGATTACATCGACGAATCTGAGGTATTAACCCCCGCTGATGAGGCGCATCACATTTACAAACACCCCTTCAAGGTGCCCTTTGTATGCGGCTGCCGCAACCTGGGTGAAGCCCTGCGCCGGATTGGTGAAGGCGCCGCGATGATACGCACCAAGGGCGAGGCCGGTACGGGGGATGTGGTTGAAGCGGTACGCCATGCACGCAGCGTTTTAGGCGAGATCGGACGCTTGCAAAATATGCCGGAAGCGGAGTTGATGTCCTATGCCAAGGAGATCGGCGCACCCTTTGAGCTGGTCAGGGAAACCCGTGACCTGGGCCGACTGCCGGTGGTCAACTTTGCTGCCGGTGGGATTGCCACCCCTGCGGATGCTGCTTTGATGATGCAACTGGGTGTGGACGGTGTGTTTGTGGGCTCGGGCATTTTTAAGTCCGGTGATCCTGCCAAACGCGCTGAGGCAATTGTTAAAGCCACCACACACTATGATAACCCCCAGATCCTGGCTGAAGTTAGCCGCAACTTGGGTGAACCCATGGTGGGGCGCCAGGTGACGGATATCCCTGAACCTGAACTGATTTCTACCCGTGGCTGGTAATTTGCACTCAGATGATGTCAAGATGAACATTGGCGTCCTTGCCCTGCAGGGCGATTTTCATGAACATGTCCACATGCTGGACGCTCTGGGCGTCAAACCCCGGCTGGTCAGGCTGCCAGAACACCTTTCTGGTCTGGCGGGCTTGATCATCCCGGGCGGTGAATCGACCACGATCGGTAAGCTGGCGGAGGCATATGGCCTGGTGGAGCCCATCCGGGAATTTGGCCGGGAGGGCGCCATCTGGGGTACCTGTGCGGGCGCGATCTTCCTCTCCAAGGATGCGCACCGTGACCAGCCTTTGCTACACCTGATGGATATCCAGGTGGAGCGCAACGCGTTTGGGCGCCAGGTGGACAGTTTCACCATCGACCTGGCGGTGCCTTTCTTTGATGACGGCCTGGAAAACCCGTATCATGCGGTATTCATCCGGGCGCCGATCATCCGCGAGGTGCGCGGGGAGGCGCAAGTGCTGCTGTCCCTGCCGGATAGCCGCATTGTCGCCGCTCGACAAGGGAAATTATTAGCCACATCCTTCCATCCCGAATTGACCCCGGATACCCGTTTTCATCAATATTTCCTGGCAATGGCAAGGTTGTGAACGTGCGATCCATCCTCTGGCACGACTGGTACTACCTTTTTCGTCATCGCCGAGAACTCACCTGCCTGGATAACGTCCTCTGCCTTACCCGGGGCAAACCGCTTTCGCTAACCCATTTGCTGTTTGGCATCCACCCGACGGACCATCTCTATACTGCTGTGTGTGAACCGCATGAGGAGGCCGGGAAATGCATAGCCCAGATTTACCAGTC
>DKFH01000199.1:6704-8778 GCA_002452315.1 Anaerolineaceae bacterium UBA6801
CCTCACACCTGGTGGGCTTATTGGAGAGTCTGATAAAAAAAGCGGGGGAATGGGGCGCAAAACAGGTGGTTGCGGATGTCGCCACGGACTCACCTCATTTTCCGCAACTCCGGCAGGCTGGTTTTTCAGTTTTAGCCAAGCAAACGGTGTTTAAATGCGCATCGCCAGGCCAAATCGCAGCCAACCGTCAGCTGAACTGGCGGACCTGGTCAAGCGCGGACATCTCGGCCATGCGCTGCCTTTACCACACCCTGGTGCCCCCATTGGTGCAGCCCGTAGAACCTCTCACCCGCCAGGAAATGCTCGGCCTGGTGTTTTACGATGAAAAAGGTGACTTGCAAGCCTATGCAGACCTGGTCTATGGCCCGGTTGGTGTGTGGGTTTTACCCATTATTCACCCGCAAATAAAAACCGACATGACCGAGCTGCTGGCGCACATGCTGCTGGCCTTGCCAGAGCAGAATGGGCGCCCAGTTTATGTGACCGCCCGGTCATACCAGCCCTGGGTGGAACAGGCGCTGCTTGATCTCTCCGTTGAAGCATTGCCAGAACAGGCGCTGCTGGTGCGTTACATGGCACGCCGGCAAAGGATTAGGGCTGAGTTTCCCTTCGCTGCGGTTGAGAATGGCAGTCGGGAGCCGACACTCCCCATTGCGTCGATCAAAAAATACCAGGATGAATGAGCGGGAATCGCATTACCCGTCAAAGACAATGTTAATCAATATGGGATAAAATTAATCACTATGCCGGGAGAATTAATTCATCAGCACCTGGCATCAAAAAAAAGGAAAGATTACTTAAACGAGAATATGCAAAAACACGAAAGAATTACAGATGACCTGGACTTGTTGCTCAACATCCTGCCAGTGCACATTTGTGAGGTTTTACGGGAGCTGGATGACAGCGACAACCTGTTGGAAGTGGTGATGGACTTGGGGCGGCGGCCCAAGGCCCGGTTCGTCCACCGCGAGGCTGTGCTGAGCGACCAGGAAATCACCGATGAAGACATCAAAGGCGTCACGGATGCGATCAGCGAGTTCGATGCGGATAACCGCGCCGGCATCGAGCGCACGCTGCACCGCATCTCAGCCATCCGCAACCGGCGCGGGGCCGTGGTAGGGTTAACGCTCCGCATTGGCCGCGCGGTGTATGGCACCAGCGACATCATCCAGGATTTAATTGAATCAGGCGCCAGCATCCTCATTTTGGGGCGCCCCGGGGTGGGCAAAACGACGATTTTGCGCGAGGCGGCTCGCATCCTGGCTGAAACAGCCCGGGTGATCATTGTGGATACCAGCAACGAAATTGGCGGCGATGGCGATGTGCCTCATCCGGCCATCGGCGGGGCCCGGCGGATGCAAGTTGCCAAACCCTCACTGCAGCATGAGGTGATGATCGAGGCGGTGGAAAACCATAACCCCGAAGTGATTGTGATCGACGAGATCGGCCGGGAGCTGGAGGCCATGGCTGCGCGCACCATCGCTGAACGCGGCGTCCAGCTGATTGGCACTGCCCACGGCAACACCCTGGAAAACCTGCTGCTCAACCCGACCCTGTCTGACCTGGTGGGCGGGATTGAATCGGTCACCCTTTCTGACGAGGAAGCGCGCCGGCGCGGCACGCAAAAGACCGTGCTGGAACGCCGAGCACCACCCACCTTTGATGTGCTGGTGGAGATTCAAGACCGCAACCGGATCGCTGTGCAGAGCGATGTTTCCGCTGCTGTGGACGCGCTCTTGCGGGGTTACCCGCTCCCGCCTGAGATTCGCTATCGAGACGAGGACAACCAGATCCATATCCAAAAGCCCNNCTGCGCCCAAAGTCAGCACCGCAGCCCAGGCCTTGGGCCGGGCAAATAAGCGCGATACGGCGCCTTTTAGCCGCTCGCCGGCTGGCCAGCGCAATGGCGCAGGTGTGCCTGCGATGATGAGCATCGAAGGCGCCATCGAGATGGTTGAGGAAGAGCGCCAGGCGCTTAAACCTGTCAGGGTATACCCTTATGGGGTGGCGCGCAACCGCTTGCTGCAAGCGGCCAAGCAGCTCAAAGTACCGGCCAGAATTGTGCGCGATCTAT
>DKFH01000041.1 GCA_002452315.1 Anaerolineaceae bacterium UBA6801
GACGGTGGTCCCAAACAGCCATCCCATGCTGAAGAGGCCGTAAACAGCTGAAAAAAGGGCGGCCACCAGGGGCGGAAAACGGCTGTAGCCTAAAGCCAGGCCGGAAAGCCCGGCAATAAAGGTCAGGAAAACCAGGATGTACAGGTTGACCGTCCATTCGGTAACCCACAAGCGGCCGGCGACCAGGGTGATGACCGCCATGGCGAAAATGGCGATCCACACGTCCCACCAGCGCTCAACGGCGACATTTTTGACCTTGATCATCTTATCTAAAGTGTATTCAACTTGGGGGCATTCGTCAATTAGGTGGCTGAAGGTGTCGCATCATTTCGCCGGATCGAGGTATTTTAACAGCAAAAAGACAGGCAATCGCGAAACGATCTATTTGTTTACAAACTATGCAGGAATAGGGTGCTGCATTATAAAATTAATAAATGTGTAGGGGCACAGCACGCTGTGCCCCTACTGAGGCTCACAGGCTCACAGGCGCTTTACAAAGCGGCCGATTTTCTCGAGGGCGGCCTCGATCAGGTTGTAATTGGTGGCGTAGGAGCAGCGCACAAAGCCGGCCCCTGCCTCGCCAAAGGATGAACCGGGCACGACGGCGACCTCTTCTTCCTTCAGCAGCCGTTCAGCAAAAGTCTCGTCATCCATGCCGGTGTTTTGAATGTTGGGGAACACATAAAACGCGCCATGGGGCTCAAAGGTGGGCAGGCCCAGCTCATTCATGCCCGTATGGATCAGCTTGCGGCGTCGATCGTATTCTGCCAGCATATCCTGCACATAGGGCTCGCCCATCCGGAGGGCTTCCAGGGCGGCATATTGTGAGATGGTCGGCGCGGACATAACCGAATACTGGTGGATGCGCACCAGCCCTTTGATCAGGTCAGCCGGGCCGGCGGCATAACCGATACGCCATCCGGTCATAGCATAGGCTTTGGAAAACCCGCCTAAGAGCAGCGAGCGCTCCTGCATGCCGGGCAGGGACGGAAAACAAACATGCTCAAAATTGTAGACCAGGCGGTCATAAATCTCGTCGGAAACGACCAACAAATCATGCTGCTGTGCCAGATCCGCGATCGCCTGGAGGTTCTCGCGGCTGACCACTGCGCCGGTGGGGTTGTTGGGATAGCCCAGGAGGATGGCCTTGGTTTTGGGTGTGATAGCCCTGGCGATCACTTCCGGGTTGGGCTGGAAGTGGTCTTCCATGGTGGTCGGCACCTCAACAGGGACGCCCCCGGCCAGGGCGACTTCAGCCTGGTAGGAAACAAAACACGGTGTGGGGATGATGACCTCATCGCCCGGGTCAAGCAGGGCAGAAAACGACAGGTAGAGGGCTTCTGAGACGCCCACGGTGACGATGATCTCGCTGAGCGGGTCGTATTGCACGCCGTAGAGGTGCTCAAGATTGTGTGCAATGGCTTGCCGCAGCTCCAGGATGCCCGAGTTGGAGGTGTAATGGGTCTCGCCCTGGGCCAGGGAGCGGATGCCGGCATCAATGATCGGCTGGGGGGTGGTGAAGTCCGGTTCGCCGATCCCCAGGGAGATGACATTCTCCATGGTGGCCGCAATGTCGAAAAATTTTCGAATGCCCGAGGGCTTCAATGTGCTGACCGTCTTGGATAAATAGCTTTTTGGCATTAATTCTCCTTATGTTCGTGGTAATTTGGGTGGTTTTGCATCAACGGCAGTCCCTGTGGGTCGAATCTGCCATTGGTCCTCCTCCGTCAGGTAAAACAGGTCAAACAGGGCATCATCAGGGGTGCAGCGCACCAGGAAGCCGATGCCGTGGGGTTCTCGCCGCCGCGCCAATACTGATTGGACGGTATAGCGCTGGCCTTCCCATACCAGGGCGCGCGGCGTCTCCGGGTGACTGCTGCCGGAATAACATTCAACGGTCGGTTTCATCCCTGTGCCTGGCAGTCATCGCCCAGGTTGAACTGGCCGCAAAGGTCGCTGATGTTAACCTGCTGACCGATCAGCGAGGTTTTCAGCCTGCAATTGGTGATGGTTGTGTGCGCGCCAATGATGGAATCGGTGATGATGCTATTTTCAATCACAGCGCCCTCGCCCAGGGAGACATACGGCCCAAGGATGGACTGATGGACCTGGGCGGTGGGGTGGAAGTTGACAGGCGGGATGATCACGCTGTCGCCGTGCGCAGCCCACTCGGTGCTGTTCTCACGGCCGTGGTCCATCAGGAAACGGTTGGTATCGATGATTGCGTCAGTGGTGCCGGCATCGAGCCAGGTTTCGATGGTTTGTGTGCGCATCGTGAGGCCGCGCTGCAGCATGATGTTGATGGCGTCCGCCAGGTAATACTCGCCTTTAAGCGAAATATCCTGCGCTTTTTGTTCTTTGATGGCTGAGATCAGTTCCTCAGCTTCTTTGAAGTAATAGCAACCCACCACCACCAGGTTATTGCTGATGTCTTTGGGTTTTTCAACCAGTTTGGTGACCCAGCCCGTCTCATCGACTTCCGCCACGCCAAAGCGGCGCGGGTCGGGCACCGGTTTGACCCACGCGACGGCATCTGCGGTTTCATCGGCCAGGAAGGAGAAGTCGCTTTTAATGAGCGTGTCGGAGAAGGCCATCAGCATCGGCCCATGCAGGAATTTGCGCGCCTGCCAAAAGGCATCGGATTGACCGATCATCTCTGGCTGGACGGGGTAGTGTACTTGCAGGTGGGGGTAATGCTGGGCGGTGTACGCCTCGATTTGTTCGCCCATCATCGGGCCGAGGATGAAGACGTATTCCGCCTGTTCATGATCTGGCACCGTGTTGAACATGTCCAGCAGGTAATCTAGGACGGTCTTCCCGGCCAGGGAGACGAGGGGTTTGGGCTTGCTCCAGGTGAGGGGGCGCAGGCGGGTGCCATAGCCGGCCATGGGGATCACGATTTTTAAAGGTTGGGTCATAAAAATTCCTTTTGTGGTGGATGTTTGTGAATAATATTCCCTCATATGTTTTATCCGACTGTTTTATTGATTTTCATGCTCCGCATCAATAAGAATTACTTTGACAGGAACTGCCGGAAAATGTCTTTTCAATCGTTCGATATCATAAATAAGCTGTTCGCCGTATGATACACCCGATGACATTTCCCGTTGCAGGTCATAACAAGGAACAATTTCGACGCCAACATCCGCCTTATTTTCATTAAAGAAATATTGAAATTTTGCCATGTCATAAAACATGAATGCATATTTGCCAAACTGAACTTCAACAAGGACTTTTTGTTTTACAAAATCAATTTGTTTATATGCCCTTGATATTTGAACTGAATGATTTGGAATTTCAATAGTGTAATAATCTCGGATTTCCTTATAGCCAAAATCATGAAATTGATTTCTGAATTGACGGTTCATGTTTCTTGGAGAAAAGAGCATTTTCCCAACCATATTTTTCTCTTTGCTCTCTTTTTCTCTCAATGCTCTAACATTTGAAATTGCCTTATAAATTTCATCATTAATTTCTGGATATCTCACTTGCAATATTTCTGATCCGCCCAGGTGAGAATATTCATAAATGATTTTCATGATTAATTTCCTGAATTTAAATCTGAATTAGGTTTTTCAAAAAGACGTGGTTGTGGTGTTGGATAATTGGGTTCTATACTCACTTTTTTAGGCGGGATATAAGTATCAGGATTTGCAGGATTATAAACTGGTCGGTCCATAGGTCGAATACGCAGATTACCTTCCTCAGCTAGTTTTATCCTTTCCCATCCAATCTTTACATAGTCTTCAATGATTTCTGCACCAATGACTTTACGATTGTGTAATAAGCTGGCTACAGCGGTTGAAGCTACTCCCATAAAAGGATCCAGCACCCAGTCATTTTCTTCCGTCATTGACAAAACCAACCGTTCAATGAGTTCAATGGGGAATTGACATGGGTGAGAAGTTTTTTCAATATGATTTGATTTTACATTTGGAATATTCCAAACATCAGAAGGGTTTTTTCCTAATGGGTTTCCGGACAATTGCCCTTTCTTTGGCCCTTTAAAATGTTTCTTTTGGGGATATTTTTGGGGAACGCGGATTGGATCGAGGTTAAAAACGTATTGATCTGTTTTTGTGAACCAAAGAATAACCTCATACCTTCCAGAGAAACGTTTTGTTGCATGTAATCCATGGCCAAAATGCCAAATGATTCGATTGCGTAGGTGAAGACCCAGGTTTGAGAAAATTGGAAACAATAAAATATCGAGAGGGATTATCTCGCCATTTTCAACGAAATTTCCAACTTGCCAACAGATGCTTCCTGTTGGTTTTAGCACCCTTACACACTGGGTTATTATGTGTCTTTGTTGTTCGAGATAGGTGGTGATATCAATTTTTTCTTCATATTCTTTACCCAAGTTGTAAGGGGGTGATGTTACCACAAGTTGCACAAACTCATCTGGGATGTCAATTAGCAAGTCATTAACATCTCCATTGTAATAGACAATATCCGAGTTTTTATCAAAATTTCCTGATTTATTGATTACCATTTTATACCTAGCTTATTTTTCCATTGCTTAAATAAAATTATAACGTAGGATGACTATAATTGTGAAATCAGGCTGACTGAGCTGGAATTATTTATGGATTCAGCCGTTCACTTGATTGTTATTCGGATGAATTTTCCATAGGGATTTAATCGTTGCCTGTTTCTCTTTCAGAACCCTACCTTTGATAATACCCTTGTGAACGAATTTATCCCTCTTTAGGGTTGAATTCCCGGTGATTTACCTGTCATTGTTCAGATCACCATGCANNGATCACACGGGGTTCATTAGCCCGCCAGGCCATGATCTTCCTGGAGGGTGTCGCGCAGGGTGTGGGTCAGCTCGCTGAAGGCCTCAGCGTAGCGCATTTCCGGCTGGCGGGGGCGGGGCAGCTCGACTGGCAAATCCAGGATGATCGTCCCAGGTCGCGTGGAGAGCGCCAGCACCTGGTCTGACAGGTAGACCGCTTCCCCAATCGAATGGGTGACCATGAGAACGGTCTTTTGACGGGCATGCCAGATATTCAGCAGTTCGTCCCCCATCCGTTCCCGGGTGAGGGCGTCCAGAGCACCGAAGGGCTCGTCCAGCAGGAGGATATCCGGGTCCTGTATCAGCGCGCGGGCAATGGCTACCCGCTGGGCCATCCCGCCTGAGAGATCTCGCGGGTAGGCGCGCTCAAAGCCCTCCAGCCCGACCAGGTGGATCAAATCCTGGGCGCGCTCAGAAATTTCCTGGCGGGGTACCCCCTTTAGTTCCAGGGGCAGGCTGATGTTGTCGATCACCCGCCGCCAGGGCATCAGGTTGGCGGACTGGAACACCATGCCAATTTTGGGCTCATCCGTATGGTAGCGCACTTCCCCTTCGGTGGGCGGGACGAGCCCGGCCAGCACCCTCAATAGCGTGCTCTTGCCGCTCCCTGAAGGCCCGATCAGGGAGATAAAGCCATTGGGCGGGATACTGAAGGTCAGGTCGTGGAGGGCATGCACCACGCCGCTGGCATCGCGGAAAATCACGCCCAGGTTTTCAACCTGGAGGGCGGGTTTAGGGGAGGAGGGCATTGGTAAAGGCCTTATCCAAATCCTGGGTCTCGTTCAGCAAGCCCATCCTGAGCAGCACCTGCTGCATGTTGATCCACCCTGAGGCTTCGGTGTAGCCCAGGGGATCTGTTTGCCACAGGGCAATTGACTCAGCCAGAACCTGATGCTGCAAGTCTGTATCTGCATCAGCCAGATTTTCTACGTAAATTTTGCTGATCTCGTATGCTTCAACCGGATTTTTGACCACATCGTCAAGGCCCTGTAACATGGCGGCAATGAAAGCTTTCACCCTTTCGGGGTGGTTTTCGACCATATCCTCGTTGGTCACCAGGCCATTGGAGACCAGTTGCATGTAATCCGCTACTCGCATCACGTCAACCTCGTAGCCTTTAGATCGCAATATTACGGGCTCGTTGGCCAGGTAGATGACTGCAGAATCCACCTGCCCGGTGACGATGGCCTCAACCTGGTTGAAGCCAATTGAAAGCATGGTGACATCATCTTCGGTCAGCCCGCCGGCATCCAGCAGGGCGATAAACCCGATGTAGCTGGCGCCATACAGGCCGGGCAGGCCGACGGTCACCCCGTTAAGGTTCTCCGGAACACGGATTTTGTGTTCGCTTAATGAGACCACGCCGACCGGGTATTCCCCATACCAGGCGGCTACATAGGTCACCGGCAGCCCCTGGGCACGCGCCAGCAAGATCTGCTCTCCACTGGCAATGGCAAAGGTTTGTTCGCCTGCGCCGATCAGGGCAACGGCGTCCGCCTCATTGCCGTATTCCAGCTGTACATCAAAACCCGCATCCAGAAAATAACCTTTCTCAATGGCCACGTAAATCGGTGCAAACTGGATATTAGGGATAAAGCCCAGGGTCAGCCGGGTCGGGACGGGTCCAGCCTCCTCTGGTGTGCTGACGCTTTGGCAGGCTGCCAGGATGGGGATTAAGATCAAGACCAGGGCCAACAAAAGTATTCGGGGTTTAGCGTTCATCAAGTTTTTCTCCTTCAACAAATGTCATACTCATCCGGCTTCCTGGCGCCAGGATTGCCACGATAAGAACTGCCTTTCAATCAGCAAAACCAGGCCGTATAAGGCCATGGCTTGTAAGATCAGGGTAAATACGGCCACAAACACCAGGGCAGTGTCGTATTGCCCGCGGCCAACGTTGATCAGGAACCCCAAGCCGCGATCTGCGCCCACCAGCTCACCCACCACCGCACCGATCACCGCCAGGGTTGCGCCCACCCGCATCCCGCCCATATAGATGGGCAGTGCCGCCGGGACTTCCAGTTTTCTGAAGGTTTGCAAGGGGCTGGCCTTGAGGGTGCGCATCAGGTCACGCAGGTCCTGGGGTACTTCCCGCAGCCCGACCACGGTGTTGATCAAAATCGGGAAGAAGACCGTCAGGCTGCAGACAATGATCTTTGAGAGGATGCCCGGGCCAAACCAGATCACCAGCAGCGGCGCGATGGCCACCACGGGCAGGGATTGGCTGGCCACCAGGTAGGGTGAGAGCAGTTTTTCCAGGGTGGCGGATTTGGCCAGCAGATAGCCCAGGCAGGTGGCGGCAAAACCGCCGATGAACAGCCCGGCTAACACCTCGCCCAGGGTCACCAGGGTATGCCGTTGCAACTGGCCATCCGCCAGGGATTGCAGAAACCGACGCCAAACCTGGCCCGGCCCCGGCAGGATGAACGCCGGCAGACCCAGTACAATGGTCAGTAAGTGCCACAGCAAAACCCCCGCTGTAAGGGAAATCAGCAGGTAGGCCAGGCGCGTGAAAGGACTGGTCTTTTGGGCTGTATCTGCTTGCATGCTTTTCATCTTCATTAAAAAATGCCCCGATAAAAATTGACGGGGCATGGGTTAACATCCAAGGGATGCTCTGACCTTCTTTCATTCGGACTGTCACCGCCGGCACCGGATTTCCACCGGTTCATGCGCCTGGATGGCGCTCGTGGGCTATCCCACTTTTGGGAGTACCACCAATCGGGAATTGGATCGCCAGACCCGCACCCTGCCCCGAAGGTTATTGATCAATTGTGACATTAGTATATCCTTTAGGGCTTGTGCTGTCAATTTGAATAGCCCTAAAGATTGATGATGTGGCTTTGATTTTGGTGAACGCCCGTTATAATTGAGCTATGGCTTGCCAGCAGCATAAAGCTATTGTAAAATAGTAAAACATATGTTCCATCCTTAGTAAGGAAAGCATGCCCGTTAACCTAATTGACATCCAAAACAAGCTGAGTGCCTTCAGCGCCCAGGCCAAAGCCCACGAGGCGCAAATTGCCATCCGCCACCAGGAGGTCACGGACCTGATGGCAACCTATGCCCATCGACTGGAGGCGCTGCAGGCGCGGGTGGCGCGGGCGGCAGAGCTGGTACCGCGCCTGCGCTGTGCGGTGCCAGTAGATGAGCCGTTGAATTTGGCTCTCCCCTGCCCTGATTTACCGGAGACCTTTACGGTGTTGGCTGCCGATGGGTCGCAGATCAATCCCAGCCGGCATGCCCGGGTTAAGTATTGCGTGATCAACGTGGCCGTGGTCAACATGGTGCGGGGATCGGGAGAAGCTCCGCGAATTCTCACCCGCAGCCAGCTCCTGGATTATGATGCGATCTTCCTCCCCAGCGGGGGGACGATCTCCGAGGGGGTGGTGGCGCTCAAGCGAGACCTGCGAGAACGGGAAGCCCTGACCGAACTGGCCGGCGACCTGGTTCAACCTGCCATCTCGTTGACCGATGGCCCGTTGGAGCTGTATCGGGAGCCGCAGGATGCGGCTGGCTTTGCCCAGGCCCTGGACCGCTATTTAGGCGTGCTGGACGAACTGCGCCAGCGCCATTTGATCACCGCTGGCTATGTCGATAAGCCGGGGGGCGACCTGATCGCGCGTTTGTTGGAACTGGTAGCGCTGGGGGATGATGACCTTAGTGCTTATCAACAGCGCGGGCGGCGGTTTGCCGGGGTCAGTGATGCGGCGTTGCTCTCCTCCTTGCTCTCCAACCCCGGGGACCGCTCTGCTGTGTTTGCGATCCAATCCGAAATGGCCCGCCATTTCAGCGGCGAGCTGGCGCTGCATTTCTTTTATCTCAACGTTGGCCGCCCTGGCCAGCCCCACCTGGCCCGGGTTGAGATCCCCGCGTGGGTGGCCAAGGACAAAGCGCTCCTCGGGGTGCTCCAGGGGGTATTGGTCGAACAGGCAACCATGCTGGGTACCCGGCCGTACCCCTATATCCTCCACCGGGCGCACGAAGAGGCATTGGTCACCCTGCAGGAAAGCGAGCATGTGGAGGAGCTGATCGTGGCGGCCTTGCTTCAACGGCAGGTCCCCGTAGACGAGAAATCAAACAAACAATATCACAAAGACCTTTCCACCCAGAAAACGAGGTACCAGGGATGAGCGAAATTGAAATTGGACGGCTGTTGCGATCCGGGACGACCGGGTTTGTGGTTGGCTGCCGGGTCAGCCAGTTGAATGCGCCCAGCTTTGGCGCCCTGGCGCGGGTGCCCCTGGGGGCGGAGCACCAGGTGTATGGGCTGATCTACGACATCCATATCGATGATGACGGGCTGGTGCGCCAGTTGATCACCGCCGAGGATGTGCCGGAAGAGGTGCTGCGCGATAACCGCGAAAACCGGAATGTGCCGGTTGAGATCGGCGTTCTGGCGGTGGGGTACGAGGCGCATGGGCATATTTACCACCTTTTACCGCCGCGCCCACCGCTCAGCCTGGATGCAATCTACCTGTGCTCAGCAGCCGAGATCGCGCGCTTTACCGGGGCAGGTTACGGCTATTTTCGCCACATCCTGCGCGACCGGGATAAACCGGTGGAGGAACTCCTGGCGGCGCATTTGATGGCCGCCAAAGCTGCCCAGGATGCGGCCGGGCAGACCCGCTGGTTCCAGGCCGCCTTGCAGTACCTGATTGCCACCCTGCGGGATGATTACCAGGGCTTGATGGACCTTTTAGGCGCAGCAGGTGAAATTTAAACATCCAAAAATTGGGATAGAGACGGGTAACAAACAATGGACCATCTGACAGACGACAACTTGAACCTTGAACAGGCCCCCATCGGCTATATTGTGGGCGGTGGGCTGAAGGCCAACCTGCAGGCACGACTGACGGTGCCTGCTCAGCGTATCCAGGAAGGGGCCTTTGTGGTGATCGAGAGCGGCGGCTGGCTGTTTTACGGACTGGTCACCGATATCCAATTGGGCGCCACGGATCCGCGCTTTGCCGATGAGGGGGGACAGACGCGCCTCTCGCCCCACATGGCCAAATTGCTTCACGGGCAGACGCTGTTCACCAATATTGAAATCATGGCTGCCCTGATGATGGAGCAGGGGCCTGAGCCGGGCAGTCCCGCCTATGATGCCTGGTTCCAGCAGGTGCTGGATGAACAGGTGCGCCCCGAGCCGGTTAAAACCGTCCCGGAACATCACGCCGAAGTGCGCCTGGCGCGGGCCGGGGACATTGCCGAGATCTTCGGGACCGAGGGCAAAGGAGGCTTCTTCCGCATCGGCGACACGCTTGAGCAAGGGCATCCCGTGTGCGTCAACCTGGATAAACTCGTTCAGCGGTCGGCGGGCATCTTCGGCGCCACCGGGTCGGGCAAATCGTTCCTGGCGCGGGTGATTTTGGCCGGCCTGATCAAACGCGACCGCACCGCCGTGTTGATCTTTGACATGCACAACGAATATGGGCCGGACGACACCGCCTCGGATACCGGCGCCCGCGTGCCCGGCTTGAAGGGCAAGTTCCCGGCCAAGGTGCGCATGGTTGGGCTGGGCCGGGGGGCGACCATTCGCGGTATGCACCCGGATTATCACCTGGAGATTGCCGAAGCGGATATCACCCCGGAGGATATCCTGATGCTCTCGCAGGAACTGAACTTGCGCGAGACGACTTCCACCACACTGGAGGCCTTGCGGACCTCATTCCAGGAGGGTTGGTTTCATGCATTCAAACACATGCGGATCAACGCTTATGACCTGGATGAGGAGGGCAAGCGTATTCCGGCAGCAGACAGCGTGGAAGCCTGGGCGAATGAGGCCGGGGTGCACCCCCGGGCAGCCGAAGCTTTGCACTCCAAGCTGCGCCGATTGTTCAACGCCAGCTATGTCGTTGAAACACCAGCCGGGAATGCCCTTAACCAGATGATCGAGAACCTCGACCATGGCCACCATATTGTGCTCTCCTTTGGCACCCATGAGAGCGACCTGGACTATTTGTTCGTCTCGAACCTGCTCACCCGGCGCATCCGCCACGTGTGGGAAACCCGCACCAATCATTTCCGTAGCGGGCGCCAAGGGGCAGAAGAACCGCGGCCATTGGTGATCGTGGTGGAGGAGGCGCATAAGCTCCTCAACCGGGAGATGGCTGCCCAGACCACCTTCAGCACCATCGCTCGCGAGATGCGTAAGTATTACGTCACCCTGCTGATCATCGATCAGCGCCCCTCGCAGATCTACGATGAGGTCATGTCGCAGCTGGGGACCCGCATCACCGGCTGGCTGGGCGACGCCGATGACATCCACGCGGTCCTGACCGGTCTGGCCGGGCGTGAGGCCTTGCGGGGGATGCTGGCCCGGCTCCAGCCCAAGGAAGAGGTGCTCATGCTGGGCTGGGGCGTGCCGATGCCGATCGTGGTCCGCTCGCGACGCTATGATGATGACTTTTGGGAGGCCCTGGTGGGCAAGGCGGTCAAACGCAGCAACACCGATATTTTGGATGAATTAGGGTATTGAGATGATCCCGGTTAAATTAAGCATTGAAGGCTTTCTTTCTTATCGCCAGCCGGTAGAGCTGGATTTCACCACCTTCAGCCTGGCTTGTATCTCAGGCCAAAATGGTGCAGGCAAGTCCGCTCTGCTGGATGCCATCACCTGGGCGCTGTTTGGCCAGGCGCGCAAGCGTGATGAATCGGTGATCAACAACGACCCCTCGGTCAAAGCCGCCCGGGTCACCTTCGATTTTGATTATGAGGGCGACCGCTACCGGGTGCAGCGCGTCAACCCGCGCGGCAAGACCACCACGGTGGAGTTTTTTATCTGGTCCCAGGCCGGTGAGGAAGGGCGCTGGAAGCCCCTCACCGAGCGCACGCTGCGGGAGACCGATGATCGAATTGAGGCCACCCTGAGGATGAATTTTGATACCTTCACCAACGCCTCCTTCTTTTTGCAGGGCAAGGCCGACCAGTTCGCCACCGCCCGGCCGGCAGACCGCAAGCGCATCCTGGGCAATATTCTGGGCCTTGAAATTTGGGAAACCTACCGTGAAGCAGCCAGCCAGCGCCGCCGGGATATGGAGAGAGATGTTGAAGTCCTGGTAGGGCGCCTGAATGAGCTCCAAAGCGAACTGGATCAGGAACCCCAGCGCGTTGAACGCCTGGCGNNTGACCAAACAGCGCCTGGAACGGGCGGCGATTCTGGAAAATGTGCGCCGCATGCGCGCCGCGCTGGATGAGCAAGCCAAGCTGTTGAACACCTATCAAACCCAAATTGAGACCACCACCCGCAACCGGGACCGAATTCAGGAAACCCTGGCCGCTCGCCGTGAGGAGAAGGCGGGTTATGACCGGGTTTTGGCCTCAGCCGAGGCGATTGAGAGTGCTTACCGGGATTGGCAGGCAGCCCATACCGCCCTGGACGCCATGGAGGCTGTTGCTGAGCAATTCCGGCAGCGCGAAGCCCTCCGGCAGCAGCCACTGGGCATCATCCAGGCGGAAGAAGCCCGTCTGAAAGAGGCGCTTTCCACGTTGGAGAAGCAGCACACCGCCCTGCAGGAGGCGCTTTCAGCGGGAGATGGGCTGGCGGTGCAATTGGCTGCCGCGCAGGAACAGATCGCAGAGGCACACCGCAGGCTGGAACAGCGGGACGCGCTGCAGGAAGAGGCCGGACGCTTGCAGGCCCAACAGGCTGAGGCCAAGGCGGAAAACCCGCGCCTGAAGGACGAAATGGACGAGCTCAAAGCGCGTATTGATCAGCTACAGGCTGCTGAAGGCGTGGATTGCCCTTTGTGCGGGCAGCCCCTCAGCGCTGATGAGCGTGCGGCGCTGATTGATCGCCTGCATCAAGAGGGCGTTCAGCTGGGTGACCGTTTTCGCGCCAACAAACAGCTTTTGGTTGATTATGAAGGCGCGCTCAACCAGATCGGCGCCCAGCTAGCGGACCTGAACGGTGTGGACGCCGCCTTGCGCGCTGCTACCCGCCAGGCGGATTCAATCCAGCTGCAGATGGCCAGTTTAGAGTCACAGCGCCAGGCCTGGGAGGAAAGCGGCCAACCGCGCCTGGAAAAAATCCGCACGGCCCTGGAGACGGGTGCCTTTGCCCCTGAGGCGCGGGCGCGCCTGGCGGAGATCGATGCCGAACTGGCCGCCCTGGGCTATGACCTGGCGGCGCACGAGCAATTACGCCAGGCTGAGAGCGCCGGCCGGGAGGCACAGGATCGCATCCAGCAATTGGCGCAAGCCCGGGCAGCCCTGGGGCAGATCGAGCGGGAAATTGAAGGGTTAGCAGCCCAGGTGACCGACCTGGAGAAAGACCTGGCTGCCATGACCGCGGCTTATGATGAGGCTGCCGCGTCCTTTGCTGCTGCAGAGGCTGACCTGCCCGATTTGGCCGAGGCCGAAGCCGACCTGCACGATGTGCAGGAGCAGGAAAACCTGCTGCGGAAAGAAGTCGGCATGGCCACGCAGGATGTGGTCGTGTTGGATAGCCTCAAAACGCGCAGGGCCGCTCTGCTGGAGGAGCGGGAGGGCATGACCCAGCAGATCGCCGATCTTAAACAGCTGGAGCGCGCCTTTGGCAAGGACGGCATCCCGGCCTTGTTGATCGAGCAGGCTTTGCCCGAGATTGAACAATCCACCAATATGCTGCTCTCGAGGCTGAGCAACGGGCGCATGTCCTTCAATTTTGTCACCCAACGGGAGTATAAGGATGCCAGCCGGGAAGACCGCAAGGAGACGCTGGATATGGTGATCAGCGACAGCGTGGGTCAGCGGGATTATGAGATGTTCTCTGGGGGTGAGGCCTTCCGGGTGAATTTCTCCATCCGGTTGGCGTTGTCGCAGGTGTTGGCGCGCCGGGCTGGCGCCCGCTTGCAGACGCTGGTGATCGATGAGGGCTTTAGCAGCCAGGATGCCCAGGGCTTGCAGCGCCTGGTGGAGGCCATCAACTTGGTGCAGGATGATTTTGAGAAAATTTTAGTCATCACCCATCTGGATGAGCTCAAGGAAGTCTTCCCCACCCGGATCGAGGTGGAAAAGACCGCGCAGGGGTCGCAGGTGCAGGTGGTGTAGGGGGGATAGGGATTTGGTATTAGGGATCAGGGATTAGGAATCAGGTATTAGGAAGTGGTCTAAATTATCTGGTGTCTTTCGTGGTTACTCGTAAGTCACGTGTGGTGACGCAGTCATCCACGTGACAGAATAGTGTCAAGCTGGAAGCGTGACTTACGGGATATACAAGTGTTGCTGTGTATTGGTACAGTCACTCATGTGACAGAATAGTGTCACGCTGGAAGCGTGACCTACGGGAGATATGTGTGTTGCTGTGTATTGGTGCAGTCACCCATATGCCAGTGTCACGCTGGAAGTGTGACCTACGGGAGATATAAGCATTGCTGAGGTTAGGTGCAGTCACCCACGTGACAGAATAGTGTCACGCTGGAAGCGTGACCTACAATGCGGGTATCCCAGAAATAAGTAACAATGATTCTTTGGACATTTAGAATTGATTATTCACCCCAAGACAAATTATCCGGTTCAATCCATTCTTGATGATGAT
>DKFH01000129.1:0-5705 GCA_002452315.1 Anaerolineaceae bacterium UBA6801
GTTTCAAATCATTGACACATACCGAGGGCGTTGTACAAGCCGACAACACCACACTCAGAACGATCAATACAGTAAAGATTAAATTCAGTTTCTTGCTCATTTTTTCCTCTCGTTTTGTTTAAAATAGTTGAACTGATTTTTGAAGTATGAGTATTGATCTTATTTATTACAATCTCCTTTCGTTGAAAATACTGAGGATTGGGTTAGCTTAATCTGTTTATCCGTTCCTGAACATCGTGTGAGAAGCGTTCAACAAACCCATTAATAAAATTGCCCGGTGTCCTGCCGGGGTCTTTGACCAGAGGGGTGAGGTCGATCGAAAAGGATACGCTGGTCATCAAATCCACATCATGCGATTCTAAAAAAGTAGCGTTTGTCACCCGGCGGCTCATGGCAGCCAGATCATAGCGTTTTCCACCGGCAATCTGCGAATCGAAAACGCCCAATAAGGCTTTTTGCAGATTGTCATTTGATGAGAGATCCATCACTACTTTTTCTTCATCGTTGACCCAGTCCAACGACCGCCAAACTTCACACCCGAACAGTTTGTCGGGCTGCTCTGCAGGGTTGAGCTCTCGGAGAGCCTCGATCACACGTAATGCAACCGCAACGTGGGTATCATGTTTGTCAGCCAAATTATGGGTATAGACAAAGCGAGGTATTAAGGTCCGCAAAATATGGATAAGATCGTCAACAGGATGATGATTTTCCCCATCCTTAATGGCTAAAGAGGGATAATCAAGAAATATTATGGCCGCGTAATTTCCGATGTGGGCGGCTTTGCGTTGTTCTTCCATGCGGATGGATCGCATTTCTTCATCTGAAACGTGTTGGTAAGGACCCTGGCGCGGAGAACCCCGGCCATCTGTGACCACCACACCCGCAAACCATTGATCATTACCGTGATAGCTTTCAATGATCGGTTGCGCAGCCATGATTTCAATGTCATCCTGGTGTGCTCCGATGCATAGATGGGTGGTTCTCGCCAGTGCTGCAGATAAGGGCACCTGGTCGGGGATGTAAATTTCAGCCTTAGGGTTTGTTAGTTTCATTTTTATCCTCAGATTGCGCAGGCGAGGCGGGGATATGAGGTAGGCTGGCCGCGGCAATCGTCTGGCCTACGCGGCGGATCTTTTCGTCGGGTAAATGGAGTGTGATTTGACCCTGCAGGTCTGGAAATTCCGCAGAAAACACGTTTTGCACACCCTCCAGAAGTAAATTGCCTCCGCTACCCGACGTACACCGACCAAGGATCAGGACATGGCGGATGTCGTAAAAATCGGCATAATGGGCCAGGGCATAGCCTAAATACACGCCCATCGTGTTCCAAATTTGGACTGCACCTGGATGTGCGCTATCCAACAATGCCTGGACGAAGATCAGTTTGTCTGCGTCGGGGATGTTAGGTGGGATGTTGATGCCTGCCGCCGGGGCTAACCTGAACACACACTGTTGAGATAAATAAGATGCACCGCAGCCTAGATCCCCTGACCATTCATCAACCGGTGCTTTGGGGCTATAGTCAATCGGCGCGAATGCCAGCTCATTTAGCCAGCCCATGATGTGACCTTCGGTGTTAACATACCCGGCTGCTTCACTTGACCCTAAGGCGATCCCAAGAATGCCATTGTCTTTGATTGCCATTGATCCTGCCAGCGCGGTGACATCCCCATCGTTAATCACCACCAGCGGTACGCCAAGTTCATCTCGAATTCGCAAAAAGATGCCCTTGACCCGTGAATATTGATCTTCCGGGATGCCTCTAAATAGAGAAGCGATCATGGGCCGGTTGTCGATAATAATGCCAGCAGAACTCCCGCCAACAGCATCGACCCGTGCCAGCTTGGCAGCGGCCGTATGGATAGCGGTCATGATCTCGTGGTAGTGATACTCTGGGTCGGTTTGTTTTCGCGGTTCCCAGGTGACCTCTTCACTGTAGATGGGCACACCATCAACCACTGCAGCGACTTTCCGGTCAGAGGCGCCGAGGTCAAACCCGATGCGATACCCATCGATGTTCCCACCCAGTTCTTTGCCGATTTCCTGGCCGGGAGGAATCGCGTCTTCATGGCAGGTAATGACCGTAAATTCCTGTTCATAAACTTTCTGCCCAAAAAAGGCAAAGTCAAAGGCTCGCTCTCCAGTGGGAGAAAAGGTGTTGACAAGATGCGCTGCGATTTTTGGCGATCCTGAGAAGGATAACTTATGTCCCCCGCGCTGCCATAACAAGAACTTCACGATCCGTTCAACATAACGGATATTCCATTTTGCTAAGGGGTGTTTATCTGGAAAGACCGTTAATTCGATCCGGGAGGTATCTCCTTCGGCTCGTTCCAGCCCAATCACAGCTGTTTCACCCACGTTTTTTGCCAGACGCTGAAACTCGTGATTGACCAATACTGCCGGGATAAAACCCGGATCAAGCGGGCTATGGATGCGAGGTGTGACGGAGGGTTGGAACATGGTTCAGTCTTCCCGGGTGAATAACAAGAAATAATCGTCCAGGGTTAAGAATGCGGCTGCGCCCAGAACACAGGCGTCATAACCGAATTTTCCAAAATCAAGCTTAGTTTCAAGCGCCAGGTGTGAAAGGGTGGCATTTTCCATGGATGTCTTGACCGTGGCCAACCATTGTTCACCAAAGCGAGTCATTTCACCGGTAAGGATGAGATTGTGAATGTTTAACATACCGATTAAATTGGCCAGGGATATCCCCAGGTAATGGCCGGCTGTGTTGATCACCATCTGGGCTTGTTTGTCGTTGTTTTTATAGTCATCTAAAACTGCTTCTAAATTGTTTGAACCTAACTGCTGGAGAACTGCACGGGTGCTTGAGACCGTTTCTAAACAGCCGCGCTTGCCACAGCGACACAGCTCGCCATTTTCCTTGACAACAACATGCCCGATTTCGCCAGCAGCACCGCCATCACCCTGGAACAGCTTCCCGTTAATTAAAATTCCTGACCCAATGCCATGATTGACATTGACGACAATATAGTTTTCAGATTGTTCGTCTTTGGCTTTGTAGACAAACTCACCAATGGCTGTGGCCTGGCTGTCATTTAAGATAGCCACCGGCAACCGGTATTTCTCTCGAAGGAGCCTTCCCAGTTCCAGATTGTGCCAATCCAGGTTGACGGCGTTGATCACCACACCTTCTTTCGAATTGACCAATCCGGGTGTCCCAACACCAATGCCGACCAGGTCGTGTTCACGGTTATCCGTCAATTGATCCAAAATGCGGTAGACGGATAACAGAGCATTTTCTCCATTTTCGTCATTGATCATGATCTCGATGCGTTCTTTTATTTCGCCCCGCAAATTGACAATAGCACCGATAAACCGGTTTTGGGCAAGGTTAAGCCCGATCAGGTAGCGAGAATCGGGCACGATGCTTAATAGAATCGGCGATTTTCCGCCTAAGGATTCACCCCGGCCAACTTCCTGGACCAGCCCTTCAGACATGAGACCATTAACGATATCGGAGACAGTTGTGCGGGTGAGCTTGGTCGCCCTGGCGATTTCAGCCCTGCTAATCGAAGCATTGGAGAAAATTGTTCGCAAGACAAGATCCCGGTTATGTAATTTGGTTTGAAGGGCGGTGGCTTTTTTCATTTTTCTGATCATGTGATTTGCTATGGATGAGGGAGATAAGTTTGTAAATCCATTGGACTTACAAAGTCTATTATAAACAAGTATTTTAGAAATTACAAGAGGCAATTTCTCGAATTTCGGGGAAATTTGCGTCTAATATTGCAATAAATGACACTAAACTATTTAATTTGGTGAGGTGGATGCTTTTGAAGGCTGGGTGATAGCAATCCTGAGCAGGCCAGGTGGCGTTGACTCCACGATAGCCTGCCCAAAATTGGTCATTTGAAAAGATGGAAGTGTGAAGATGTCATTTTGTGAAGGCCTGAACAGGAGGTGGGCTGAGAATATCGTCTGATGGCGTGCTGCGTGAAGATCCCAATACCACCGTGGGGTATTTACCAAAAAAAGACCACTTGGAAAAGTGGCCTTTTGGTTAGTAGCGGGGCTTGGATTCGAACCAAGGACCTCCGGGTTATGAGCCCGACGAGCTACCACTGCTCTACCCCGCATCAGGATTTGCATTTTATGACATTAACCGGGCTTTGTCAAGTAAATTTGCCTGGAAATCAGGATTCCAACCAGTTTTTCTTTGGGGGTGCGCAACTGTGTGATCTATGGTGTTGGGGTTCCGGTCATATCAGGATAGCCCATGTCAAGCATCCATTTGCAAATGATAGGGCCGCCCTGGGGGTCCGGGGCGGGCGTACTGCCCTGGGAGGGCAGGCCGTTATACCCCTGAAAGTACCCATGTGGGCCGGTCAGCTGCTGCTGGGCAGCCCAGGAAAGCTCCTGGTCGCCGATGGCGATGGCATGGATATGCACGGGTGAGCCGTCGTAAAGCTCGTCGAAATCACGGTACCAGGCGGCAAAGCCCGCCAGGCGGAGGGCACGAATGAGGGGCTCAATATCCGCTTCGTGGATGGTGTAGGTTCCCGGGAACATGACGGAGAGGTCCACTGCACCACCGCCCGAGTGTGTACCGAAACTGGCTTCCACTGCGGAGGTGTAAGAACCCTGGGTGATGGCATCGCCGGTGATGTCAATCACACCCCCGTAAAGGGAGGCGGCATACTGGAGCATTTCATAGGTGCGGAGGTTGAGTACGCGCCCGTTGATAGTCATGCGTTCGTAATTTCCCGAGGGTTGTTTGCAGCCGTCAGCCTCCCTTGTGGATGTGAGCGTGGGCGAAACTGAGGGCATAACCCGGGTCGGTGTCGGGCTGAGGGTTTTCGTGGGGACCGGCAGAGTGGGGGTCCGCTGTTGAGGTGTCACGGCCGGTTGATCGGACGGGGTGGGCGTGGGGTATACCGTATGCCCTTTGCAACCCATGACCAACAAGCTCAATACCAAAATGACTGTAATCGTCAGACCGGTTTTCAGTTTCATCACGGGTGGTTGCCATCTCAATCATTGCTGTCAGGGCATAAGATCAACCCAAAATGATATGGGTAGGGTTTCAGGCGATATTGGGGGAGCGTATCCGGCCCGCAGGCATTACTCCCCAGCCCAGTTTGTGCCAGGTCGAGATACAGCCAGGGCGCTGGTTGCCATAGGATCTCATCGGTATGCTTCGCTTCCTCCAGGTTCTCCAGTGAACAATGATGGATGCTGAAGTTTAGCAATGGTTGCCCAATGATCCTGATCCCGGTCACATCTTTTCCAGAAAACTGCACCCAGCGGACATCGGTTCGGTTGCCGTTTTCCTGCGGCATGAGGTAGGGATGGAAGAGCTCGGTCGTTTTGGCGGTGTAGAGGTCGACAAAGGCAGCGTCCTTGCGGTCGACGTAGCTCTCATGCGGTCCGCGGCCGTACCACTGCACCTGCGTATAATCCTGGTGAAGGCGGGTTTTGAATCCCAACCGGGGCAAGCGGGTGTTGATCAGGAGGGGTTTAAATTCCAGGTCGATTTGCACCTTGCTCCCGGGAAGAAAGGTGTATTGTATCTGACATTCTGCCAGGGGTCGCGCACCATCTGCAGCTAACTCGCCTGAGACATTAATGGTAATGATTGAGTCATCACCAGCATTTATTGCGGTCTGACAGCGGTAAAGGTTGGCACGATCCAGCCCATCAACACGCCATTCATTGGCAATGTGCACATCGTTATCCGT
>DKFH01000129.1:5852-9260 GCA_002452315.1 Anaerolineaceae bacterium UBA6801
TTTTCCCCGGGTGGATGCAAATTTGATCTTTGGCGACGATATGCCCTGCCTCAGCCCAAGTTGTGGGTTCCTGAAGGATGAAAATCGCCTCGAACCAAACCTCCTGATTTTTTAGCAGCGGCACATCAAGCGCTGAAAATTCAAGGGTAAACTCACCCGGCTGATGAATTCTGTTAAGCTTCCAGCTGGTTTTTGCCAAAATTTTGCCCTCGGATTTGATCATACCGACACATTTGAGGTGCTCAAGCCCGATAAAATCGTATCGGTTGTTGAATGTAAGTTTTTGTTGCTGTAAATCGAGGCCAATTAAGCTCACCGGTTGGTGCCAGTAAGCCAGCTCAAATAACCCAGGGTGGGGCTCGCGGTCCGGGTTGACCAGACCGTTGATGCAAAAATTGCCATCGTTGGGCAGGTCTCCGTAATCTCCACCGTAATAAAAGGTGGTGGTCCCTTTTACTGATGCGTGGCGAAGGCCCTGATCGACCCAATCCCAAACGCAACCGCCAATCAAGCGTGGGTAGCGGCGGATAAGTTCCCAGTATTCGCGTAGGTTGCCGGGGCTGTTGCCCATGGCGTGGGCATATTCACACATGAAGAAGGGACGCGGATCATCATGTGGGTTTTCACCTGCGGTCTGAACCGCTTTGATGCCGGGGTACATCTCACTAACGATGTCGACGGCATCTGCCGTGCCAGCGCCTTCATAATGGATCGGCCGGGATGGGTCAGCCGTGTGGATGAAATCCGCCATCGCTTGATGGTTTTTCCCGAAGCCAGATTCATTGCCCAATGACCAGATGATGATGGATGGGTGGTTCCTGTTGGCATCAACCATCCGTTCAGCCCGGTCCAAATAGGCTTGCTCCCAATCGGGTGAGTTTGACAGCGCGGACCATTCGCCGACCAGTTGAAAGCCGTGGGTCTCAAGATCCGCTTCATCGATTACATACAGGCCAAAGCGGTCACACAATATATACCAATACGGGTGATTGATATAGTGTGAGTTGCGCACCGTGTTGATATTGTGCTGTTTCATCAAGCGGATATCCTGCTCCATGCGCGCTTTTGAGACCGTCCAGCCGGTGTCGGGGTCAAATTCGTGCCGGTTGACGCCCTGCAGCGTGATGGGGCGGCCATTGAGGCGTAATTGCTGGTTCGCAATGTGGATGCGGCGGAATCCGACTTCAAAACCGATCACTTCTGATAGCTCACCGTCGGAGTCCAGTGTTTCAATAGTCAACGTATACAAGTGCGGCGTTTCTGCGGTCCAGGGCAGGCAGTTTTGAATGTGTTGTTCGATCGTATTACCCGAATCCGATGCCTGGCTGAATATTAATGCACCCTGGCCGTCTTTTAGGGTCACATTCAGGGGCAGATTTTCCCCAGCGTTGGTTTGAAAAGCGACCTTTAACAGCCCTGTGCCTTGGTCAGGGTCATAATCGGCATCGATCCTGACATCGTTCAGGTGCTGGACTGGCCGGGCTGTGAGGTACACATCGCGGAAAATGCCATGCAAGCGCCACATGTCCTGGTCTTCAAGGTAAGCGCCGTCTGACCATTGATACACCACAACTGTAAGTGTGTTTTGCCGGCCTTCTTGCAAATATGGGTTGAGAAAGAATTCGCTGGTGAGATGGCTGCCTTTTGCGCCGCCGACATATTGCCCGTTCAGGTAAAGATCAAACGCACTGCTGACGCCCAAAAAGGTGAGGTTAATGGTCTGGTCCTGCCAGTTCTTTGGGACAGAAATCTTTCGTTGATAGACCCCGGTGGGATTCGCCTCGGGGATGTGGGGTGGATCAACGGGGAAGGGATAGGTGATGTTCACATACTGTGGCCGGCCAAAGCCTTGCAGTTCCCAACAGCCGGGAACATCGATTTTTTGCGCTGGGCTTTGCCTGCTGAATACACCCTGTGGGTCCTCGGGGAGGGTTTTGTGCGACCACACATAGGCAAAGTCCCAGGTTCCATTTAGTAGGATGGATCGGTTTGAATCCGCCGGGAACAGGGGAATGGGTGTATCAGGATCATCATACGGGATGAACCAGGCATGGCTGGGCAATGTGTTAATCTGGGTTTGCTTTGGGTCTTCAAGTTTCAGCATTGATGTTCCAGTGTCCGTTTGTTTGTTGGGTGATTGTGGGCGTTGACCGGGATCAGCGAAACATCCCTGACAGTTCAGTTTCTTTAAAGGTCTTGCCGGAAGTAATGACCGCCTGTCCTTGTTCAACCCGATCCCAAAGGTTCCAGAAAATCAAACCGCGAATGCGGCTATCCTGCAGGTAGAAAACAGTCCCTTTTTTGAATGGTTCAATCCAGTCTTCAAACACATCAAAGGACGGATCAATCTCACCGACAGCCTCATAACCGAGGTCGAACAGATCGGAGTAAAAGAAGGGGAAGTGATCATATTTATTCGGCTCGCCGGACATGTTTTGGCCGGCCGCCATCCCCATCGCCTGGGCATTATCGGCGTGTTCAACACGCATACGCTTGCCAAGTGGGATGTGGGGGAAGTTGGCAACATCGCCAGCGGCAAACACATCGGGATGATTGGTTTGGAGGAATTCATTCACGATGATGCCATTATCGACGTCTATGCCGCATGCCTCGGCCAGGGAGGTGTTCGGTTCGATCCCAATACCGGCAATGACGCCGTCGAAGGTGGAATCGTTTGAGGTGCTCTCTCCAACGTGGTGATATTTGACGGTGAATTTTTCATTGTGCGCCTGGATCGAATCGACCCGGCTCTCAGTCAGTACTTCTACCCCCTTATCTTGATAGTATTGAACGAGAAATGTCGCCAGGTCTTGGGGAAATAAGGAACCTGAAATCCCACTTTCAGGAAAGATCAGGGTCACTTTTTTGTGATTTTTTGTCAGCGCAGCTGCCAGTTCAGAACCAATAAAACCGCCGCCAATGATACAAAAGCGTTCCTGGTGGTCGGTTAGCTTTTTAAGTTGTCGGAAATCATCCAGGGTTCGATAATAGATCACGCCCTGGGGATCATCCTTAAAGTGGCGCGGCGTACCGCCTGTGGCCAGCAGTAACTTTTGATACTGGAATACTTCTCCATTCGAAGCACTTACCTGGTTGCTCTCTGGCAAAAGCTTTTCGATCGTAGTTTCTAAGAACAGATCTACTTCATATTCATCCAAAGGGTTGAGGATGCTTTCGACAGCTTTGTTTTCCCAGAGACCTTTGGTCAGCGGCGGGCGATTATATGGTGGAAATTTTTCTTTTGAAAACAGCGCAATGGACCCCACAGGGTCGTTTTCTCGAATACCTTTGACAGCTTCAAGCCCCGTCATACCGCCGCCGATAATGATGTATTTATATGGCTTCATGTTCACTTCCTTTCTTTTGGTTGGCACGATGATTTTTCCCCGCAATGAGGGTTAATGAACC
>DKFH01000114.1 GCA_002452315.1 Anaerolineaceae bacterium UBA6801
CAATGGGTTTGTGCAACAGGCTCATTTGATAAAAAAAATACTGTTTAAAATATTTACGGTGTTATTTGTAATCGGCTTCATGGCATCGCCGGTTATCGCACAGGTGATGCTCAGTGAAGCCCCCAGAGACACCCCACCCGAGTTCGTGCCAGCCTCACGGCCCGAGCCGGAATTGCTCCCCCAGGAGATCCTGGATGAATTTGAGGGGGGGATGTCAATTGAAGAATTCCTGGTACGCAACCAGGGGCCGATTCCGAATGCACTGCTGGATTACGCGGACATCCCGGTTACCGTGGTGGTGCAGCTCGAAAAGCCCTCGCTGATTGAATATGTCAATGAGGATAGCGCTGCCAGAAGCAACGTAAGGCAGCAGAGCGACTATGTCGCCAAGCTAGAGACTGACCAGGCTGATGTTTTAGGACAGATCATGGCTGCCCGGAGCGGCGAGGTGACGCAGATTGGGGCGGCATTTACCAAGACGTTGAATGGTTTTATGCTGCAAGTTCCGGCCAATGCCATCAATGACATTCGCGCCATCCCCGGTGTGAAATCCGTGACCCGCGCCCCTGAGCACGAGCTTAATTTGAGCGCCAGTGTGCCCTTGATCGGTGCGAATGGTGTGTGGACGGATCTAGGCGCCACCGGTAAGGGCATCACGATTGCCATCATCGACACCGGTATAGACTACACCCATGCCATGCTGGACGGGTCAGGCAACCTTGCCGATTATGCGGACAACGATCCGGATATTATCGAGGACGGGACCTTCCCAACGGCTAAAGTGATCGGGGGATATGACTTTGCAGGTTCTAACTATGATGCCAGCGGCACTTACGGCAGCCCTGTTCCTGTGCCCGATCCAGACCCGCTGGACGAAAACGGTCACGGCACGCATGTGGCCTCGACATCGGCAGGGGTGGGTATTGGCTGGGGCCCTGGTGTGGCGCCAGATGCCAAGCTGTATGCCCTCAAGGTCTTTGGACAGCAGGGTTCGACCAACCTGGTATTGCATGCCATTGAGTGGGCCATGGACCCCAACGGACTGGGTCACGTCAACGAGCCGGTGGATGTGATCAATATGTCCCTGGGTTCAAGTTTTGGCCCTGCGGATGTCAATGATCCTGAGTACCAGGCGGTTGAGAACGCCACCTCTATTGGCGTGACGGTGGTTGCCTCAGCGGGCAATGCCGGAAACAACGCCTACATTGTCGGGTCGCCCTCCACTGCGGATTCGGCCATTTCTGTGGCGGCATCCACAACGGGCTTCCAGACGGCGCCGTTTATTGAATATCGTGTACCTGCAGATTATGTTTATTACTTCCCACTCTTTATGAGTGATTCAACAATGCCTGCTGATGGAAATCACCAGGCACGACAGAGTCGATCGTTAGAACGGATTCCTTACACACCAAGCACCAACCCCTTCTTAACGTCAATTACGGGGGACCTGGTGGATGTTGAGAGCTTAGATGTTGCAGCGACTTTCTGTGATGTTGATGTTACAGGTCTCGAAGGGACGCCTTTAGATGGTGATATTGCTTTGATCTCACGCGGTGCGTGTACGTTTGCTGAAAAACTAAACAATGCTGAGGAATTTGGGGCTGTTGCAGCGGTCATCTACAATAACACGACCGGGATTATTTCGATGGATGCCTCAGGTTCTACTCTCCCGGCGGGTTCCATTTTGCAATCGGATGGATTGTTGTTAAAAGGATTGGCGCCGATTGAGATCTCCATCGGCCCGGATTCAAATGTGGATACATTTGTCTCTGACGATCCACCCGATACGATTGCTACCTTCTCATCACGGGGCCCGCGTGGCTTTGACTCAAAGCTCAAGCCTGAGATCACAGCACCCGGTGTGTCGATCTTTGCTGCCGATATGGGTAGCGGCAACCTGGGTACGGGCATGAGCGGCACCTCGATGTCCGCGCCGCATATTGCCGGCGTGGCAGCCCTGCTGGCTGAGGCACACCCCGAATGGGACCCTGTGCATATTAAAGCCGCCATGATGAACACCGCGGTTGACCTGGTGGACGGTACGATCATTCCACGGCATGGTGCCGGTCGGGTGGATGCATTGGCGGCCGCCACGACGAACGTGGTCGCTTATGCGGACCCGAAACTGGTCAGCCTGAGCTGGGGCTTGATTGAAGTCTTTGATACCTACACCGATACCCAGACGATCACCTTACGCAATTTTGGTGATACAGCCGTGTCCTATGATGTAGGCGTTACCTTCACTTCCGCTGAGGCTGGCGCAACCCTGACGCCTGCTGTGGCATCCGTCACTGTGCCCGCATTTGGTGCGGTCGGTGTGGATGTGACCCTGGAACTGGATGCGACCTTGTTGCCGATAGATATTGGTGACCATGAAGAATATTATGGTTTCGTCACCCTTGAAGGCCCCACAGAGACTTTACGGGTGCCGTTTTACTTTGTGCCCCGACCGTACACCGAACTGGTGGAAGTGGAATCCAAGACCACCTTTGCTGCTGATGATTTCGGATATGTGGATTTGGATCAGACCGGTCCTGTGCCATCTAACCTGTGGGCTTTCCCGGTTTCACTGGTTTCACCACAAAATCCGGCTGTGCTGGACGCGGCTGACCTGCGCTATGTGGGCATGGATTATGGGTGGTACCAACCAGGTTTGGGTGACATTTTTATCCCACACTTTGCCATGTGGGGCGGCTCGCATGTCAACCAACCCTTCTTCAACGAAGTTGATCTGTACATCGATACGCCTTATGGCAGCCTGGTGAATTTCAATTACAACTTGGGGTGGTTTACAGGCGCAGGACATAATAACCAGTGGGTGGTGGTCCAAATAGATTTCGGTGATGGTGAGCTTTACTTAGGCAGCCCATACCTTATTTTTGCTGATTACAATTCGGGCTTCCAGGAATGGTATCTGCCTGCAGCATGGCAATGGGTTTTGGATGAGTTTGAGTATGAAGTTGTCAGTTTTGACTGGAATGGCAGCTTTGATTACGCTGGTGCATCCCGTTTTGACATCACTAAACCCCCGATTGATTGGTACCTATTAGATGAAACCTGGTCTACATGGTTATTGGATCCGTTTGATGAACCGGTGTCACTTGTCTTTGAGATTAATGACCTGGATGGATATGTTTACAGCGACATCGCGGGAATCATGCTGGTGGATTATTTTGGTAAGCCGGGTGCCGGCCAATCCTATTTCTGGCCGCTGGAGGTGACCGAGATTTACGCCTACCTGCAGGTGGCCCATTTGGCGCCCTTTGCCGAGGACGCGGGCGTGACGATTACCCTGAACGGCGCACCAGCCCTGACGGACTTTGGCTATGGGGACTCGACGGAATATATTCCACTATTTGCTGGTGAATACGATGTTGAAGTGATCCCGACTGGTGGAACGGAAGCAGCTATTTCCGGGACCATTGAACTGTTAGGGGACACCTATTACACCGCCCTGGCGGTGGGCGATGGGGTCAACCAGGCATTGGGTTTGATATTGCTGGAAGACGACCTGACCCCGCCTGAAGCAGGTAAATTCCACTTGCGGCTGGGCCATCTGGCGCCTTTTGCGTCTGTTGCAGCCACGGCGGACATTCGCTTACAGGACGGTACACCGGTGCTGCTGGATGTTGACTTTAGCGACGTGACCGAGTTTATCCCTCTGGATGCTGGCGAGTACGACCTGACCATCACCACACCTGGCGGCGGTACGGTCTTAATCGATCCGGTACCGGTGATCTTTGCTGAGGGAGATATTGTCTCAGCCTTTGCGACAGGTGAGGGTGTGAACCAACCCTTAGGCGTATTTGCATTACCTGCTGGTGAGCTTGGTTTCTTCCTACCGCTTGAGGTAAGTGTGGATTAAACGATATTCTTACCGCTCGTGGTGCGCTAAACCAACCCCCTATGCAATAAAAAGGAGGCTGTCCGCAAGGGCAGCCTCTTTTATGTTAGCTGGTAGCGGGTAGCTGGTAGCGGGTAGGTCACGCTTCCAGCGTGACAAAAAAACTACCTCCTCACCCTTCACCGCTTAAATAAATATGACCGCATTGGAGTCATCCGAGGCGGCCAGCATGGTGGCCACACCGACGATCTCGATGCCCTCGATCAGCTCTTCGTGCTTGATGCCCATCAGGTCCATCGACATCTGGCAGGCCTGGATGCGGACGCCGTTGTCGATGGCGGTCTGCAGCATTTCCGGCAGCGAGGCGACGTTTTTCTTTTTCATGATGCTTTTGATCATGGCCGTGCCCATGCCGGCCATGTGCATTTGCGAGAGCCTGGCCTTGTGGGTGCCGCGCGGCATCATCCAGCCGAACATCCGCTCGACCAGGTTCTTTTTGACCTTGACGGGTTCATTTTTGCGCAGCAGGTTCAGACCCCAAAAGGTAAAGAACATCGATACCTGGTGTCCGGAGGCGATCACGCCGTTGGCGATGATGCAGCCGGCGATGGCCTTATCGAGGTCGCCGGAGAAGATCACCATGGTCTTGTTTTTACCCAGTGCAGCCCCGATTTCAGCTTTTTTGGCGGTGCCCTTTTGGATTTTGGCCACGATCATCCCGCCTTCGGTATCCACGGAGAGCAGGCGGTTGCCGGTTGAGTTAGCCCACGCTTCCACGTCGCTGGTAAAGCCGAAGTCGGTGGCCTGGACGGTGACCACGTCGCCGTCCTGCACCTCTTTGATCTTGTTATACAGTTTGAGGATTGGCCCCGGGCACTGTAGCCCGCAGGCATCGACGGTGAATTCCTGCCCAGTCATGGCGGTGGCTGGCGGGACCTCTCTCAGCTCCTCGCGGCTGTCAATGGTGACATGCTCGTAGACGTCAAAATTGGATTGGCGGCCAACGGCATGGGAATAGGTTTTATAGCCGCCGGTGAGGTTGTAGGCGTCAAAACCCAGCTGGTTGAGGGCGCGGGTGGCAAAGTAGGAGCGCTACCCGGTCTGGCAGTAGACCAATACGGGGCGGTCCTTGGGGATTTCGTTGACCATCTCGCGCAGGTGCTGCAGGGGGATATGAAGGGCGCCGTCGATCATGCCCAGGGCTAACTCTTCAGGCAGGCGCACATCCAGGATGGTGGTCGCGTGGCGATCGAGCCGGTCGACCTGGTCCCAGGTCATGACTTTGGCGTCGCCGAGCAGGACGTTGGCGGCGGTGAAGCCCAGGATATTGACCGGGTCACGGGCTGAGCCGAAGGGCGGGGCATAGGACAGTTCGAGTTCTTCCAAATCGAAGACAGACAGCCCGCCACCCATGGCGGTGGCAATCACGTCAATGCGTTTGTCGACGCCCTCCAGCCCGATGAAGCCGCCGCCGACGACGACAGCGCGGGCGGGTTTCTTCTGGTCCACGTAGGCTTTGATGGCGTCCATGTCGGGCAGGTTGCGCAGGGTGAAAACGCCCGGCAGGCTCACACCGGGCAGGGGCGGGATGATCGGGGCCGCGCCGGGCGACAGCACCAGTTTGTCGTAGGATTCTTTGTAGGTTTGGCTGGTTTGCAGGTCACGCACAGTGACGGTTTTCTCGGCGCGGTTGATGCGGATCACCTCGTTGTTGACCCGCGCATCGATATTGAGCAGGGCTTTGAGGTCCTGGGGCGTGACCACCAATAGCTTTTCTCGATCCTGGATGACCTCTCCGATGTGGTAGGGTAGGCCGCAGTTGGCAAAGGACACATAGGGCCCTCGCTCGAGCATGAGGATTTCGGCATGTTCGTCCATGCGCCGCAGTCGGGCTGCGGTACTGGCCCCGCCGGCAACACCGCCAATGATGACAGTTTTCATTAGGTTTGCTCCTGGTCATATCGATGGTATGACATAGCGTAATTGTGATAAATTTCACCAAATTATATCAACAGTAAGATTTAAAATCATGGATTACAGCCATGTTACAATTCATTACATTGCTCTGTGTGTGCATCATGATGCTTTAAAGTTGGTGTGATAATCAGGTTACGTTTTGGTGTTAGTGTCTTGTCAAGTGGCGTAAATTGCGTTTTGTGCTTCCAGG
>DKFH01000179.1 GCA_002452315.1 Anaerolineaceae bacterium UBA6801
CGAGCTGCCTGTTGAGGAGGGCTTACCCCTGATCAACCTGCCCATGCCGGCCAAAATCGACCTGGGCACCTTTGACCTGCGCACAGCGATCGAGGAGCGGGTCTCCCATCGCCGCTACAGCGAAGACACCCTCTCATTGGAGGAGCTTTCGTACCTGCTCTGGCTGACCCAGGGCGTTAAATCAATCAATGAAAAGCGTGCCGTGCCCCTACGGACGGTGCCCTCCGCCGGCTGCCGGCACCCTTTTGAGACCTATCTGTCCGTCAACCGGGTGGAAGGCCTGGCGCCGGGTCTGTACCGCTTCGTGGGCAGCACCCATCAACTGGTCGCATTGCAGGCCGACCCGGGCTTCAACGAACGCCTGACCGAAGTCTGCCTGGGGCAGCGCCACGTGGCCACCAGCGCGGTCACCTTCATCTGGGCGGCCGTTCCCTACCGCACCGTGTGGCGCTACGCAGAACGCAGCTACCGTTACCTCTACCTCGATGCCGGGCATGTGTGCCAGAACCTGCACCTGGCTGCCGAATCCATCAACTGCGGCGTGTGCGCCATCGGCGCCTATGACGATGACGGCGTAGATGGGCTGCTGGGCTTTACCCCGCCGGAGATGTTCGTGATCTACATGGCCACCCTGGGCAGAAAGCCTTAAGCCCCATGGCAGACCGGGTTGAAGCCCTCGGCAATGTTGACCTGTGGAAGCAGCGAACCAGGTAGATCATGGGCACCTGGCTCAATCACCTGCCCTGGCTGCTTGAGCGTTATTACGAGGCTAAAACGAACAGGGCGGGGTGAAAACTGCACCCTGCCCTGCGTTTACTGACAAACTCTCCCCTTCAGGGGAGACTGAGGGGAATCCTACTTCCCCAACCTGGCCCGTTCCTCTGCCACGATGCTCTCATCCAGCTTTTGGAACAACGGCGCGGGCTGATTGAATACCTTCCCGGGCGTTAATTCAAACGGCTGCCACAGGTCCGCCTCCCCGGCGCTTAACGACTCGCCCGCTTCATACAGCATCACTGTATGGGTGCTCAAGTCATCCTCCACCTCTTGTGTCACCAGCGTGCCAAAAATAGGCTGGTCATACCCCAGGTAGCTGTGTAATTTCTCACAGGTGTGCGGTAAAAACGGCGCAAAGAGAATCTTCAGCCAGTCAATGGCCTGCATGGCCGTGTAAATCGACTTGGCTGCTTCGTCTTTGTCCGTTTTGATCTCGAACCACGGCGCGGAGGTATCCAGGTATTTATTGACCTCCGCCGCCAGGCGCATTGCTTCCTGGATAGCCGCCCGCAGCTTGACCGCCTCCATATGCTCCTCCACCGTCCTGAAACCGTCTCGCAAGGTCTCCAGCAGTGCCAGGTCACCCTCACGCAGCTCGCCGGGTGTGGGCACCACGCCCTCCCAGTGCTTATAGGCAAAGGACAGCACCCGGTTGGCCAGGTTGCCCCAGGTGGCCACCAGCTCGTTGTTATTGCGCTGGCGGAATTCTTCCCAATCCCAATCCGAATCACGCGTCTCAGGCATGTTGACGGTCAGGTAATAACGCATCGGGTCCGGGTCGTAGCGCTCCAGGAAGTCCAGCCCCCACACCGCCCAGTTTTGGCTTCCGGATAGCTTACGCCCTTCCAGGTTCATGAACTCATTGGCGGGTACGTCATAGGGCAGCACCAAGGGCTGGGGATCCGCAACGCCCATCTTGGCATCAAAGGACTCGCCCACGCCAATCAGTTCCGCCGGCCAGATAATGGCATGGAAGGGAATATTATCCTTGCCAATGCAATACAGCGTGCGCGATTCCGGGTTGGTCCACCAGTGATGCCAGGCATCCGGGTCACCCCGCAATAACCCCCACTCGACCACGCTGGAAAGGTATCCGATCACCGCTTCAAACCAGACATACATGCATTTGCCATCCCACCCCTCCACCGGCACCGGGATGCCCCAGGAAAGGTCCCGGGTGATCGGCCGGCCGTGCAGACCTTCCGTCTCGATCTGCCCCAATGACTGCCGGATCACGTTCGGGCGCCAATAGGACTGGCGTTCTCGCAGGAATTCGGCCACTGGTTCCTGCAGTTTTTCCAGGTCGAGGTAAAAATGAGTCGTCTCGCGCAGCTCAGGCGTTGAACCGTCGGTTTTTGTCTTAGGATCGATCAATTTTTCTGCTTCCAGCAAATGACCGCAGTTATCGCACTGATCCGAGCGAGCGCCGGTCTTTCCGCAGAAATAGCACGTGCCCTCCACATAGCGATCGGGTAAAAAACGTTCTTCCGCCGGGGAATACCACTGCTTGGATGCCTCGGTATACAGGTAGCCGTTCTCCTTAAGCGACAGGAACAGCTTGCTGGCGACGTCAAAATGGTTACTGGTATGGGTGCTGGTGAAAATATCGTAGGTCAGCCCCAATTTTTGAAATAATTCGATAAATTCAGCGTGATAGCGCTTGTAAACTGCCTCAGGGGTGGCGTTTTCCTCATCCGCGCGCACAGTGACGGGCGTGCCATGAGAATCTGAGCCGGAGACCATCAATACATCCCGGCCGCGCAACCGGTGATACCGCGCCAGGATATCCGCCGGCAGGTAAGCGCCGGTGATGTTGCCCACATGAATTTGTGCGCTGGCATACGGCCAGGCAACGGCAACTAATACAGGTTGTGTCATTCTTCACCTCGTTTTCACTATTTTTGCCAGACCAAAGCAACAAAAAAGCTGGCCTCAGCCAGCCTGTCCTCCGGAGGTGACGCGTCACCTCATGTTATGCTTCTGGAGAGCATAACATCGGAGGATTGAACATGCGCATCGCGAAGATCTGCTTTCTCATCGTAGGATAATTATACAGGATTATAGATAATCTTTCAACTGCCGGGCTTTATGCGGGTGGCGCAACTGACGCAGCGCCTTACCTTCGATTTGCCGAATACGCTCTCTTGTTAAGCCGAATTTTAACCCAACTTCCTCTAACGTATAAACCCGTCCGCCATCCAAACCAAACCGTAACCGCAGGATGCGCGCCTCCCTCGGGGAAAGC
>DKFH01000147.1 GCA_002452315.1 Anaerolineaceae bacterium UBA6801
CGGGAATTCGAATCCCGGTTTTGGCCTTGAGAGGGCCACGTCCTAGGCCACTAGACGATGGGGGCAAGTGCACAAAATTCTATCACACACTATGCTTAACGTCAATGAGCGCAAGTACACTGCGGTGATTTCAAATTGTGTTTTTCGGAAGTTAGCAATCGCTGCAATCGCCTGATGCGCACGCGCTGCAGCCACCTGACAGGCTTCCCTGGTCCTTTTCTAAGTCTGTTGCAGGGCGCAGGGCGCTGACTTTGGTCTTGAAAAGCAGGTCTTTCCCCGCCAGGGGGTGATTCAGGTTAAGGGTCACGGTCTCATCGGTGATGGCCATGGCTACACCAGTAAACACATGCCCCTGTCCATCTTGCAGGCGCATGGGATGCCCCAATTTGATTTCAAAATCCTCCGGGAATGTGGTCAGGGGGACTTCGATCTCGAGGTCTGGATCGTAGGCACCGTAGCCGTCTTCTGCAGTGATCAGTACTTCTTTTTCCTCGCCCAGGCTCATGCCTTCAACTTCTTTTTCCAGGCCGGGGATGATATTGCCATAGCCATGCAGAAATTGAATCGGGCCGGCGTCGATTTCTTTGCCATCGACCTCTAAACTGTAATCCATTGTGACGACAATGCCTTTTTCGACCATTGAGACTTCATTTTCAGCCATTTAAATACTCCATTCTAGCTTATTCCAGGCGATCAAGCCCAGGGTAATTTACGTTTTTAACGAAACTCATTATACTGCAAGCCTTTCTGATGACCAATTTTTGTCTTAGGTTCTGATAAAGAATTTATATATGCCATAAGGTTTTCCACGGTATGCATATGTTTCCAATCAACGAATTTAATTCAGGGTGAACCAAATTGTTGACTTGTGTGTTAAGCATGGTGTGGGCACAGGGTGTAGAACCCTGATAAGATGGCCTACAGCTGATCTGGACGCGAGATTGATTGTAGAATAGAGCCCTGGGTATGACCTGGTGTATAATTGGATCGGGATCAATTAGGGCGCCGAATAGAAGGGAGAAGCGATGAGTATCAGTCCTTTAGCGGGAAAACCAGCTCCGCGTGAATTGCTGGTGGATATCCCGAAGTTAATTTCAGCCTATTACACCGAAAAGCCCGATGCCGAGGTTAATGCCCAGCAGGTGTCCTTTGGTACCTCTGGGCACCGGGGGTCGTCTCTTGACCTGAGCTTTAATGAGGATCACATCTTGGCGATCAGCCAGGCAATTGTGGAATACCGGGGCAAGCAGGGCACTACCGGGCCGATGTATATTGGTAAGGATACCCACGCGCTCTCTGAGCCTGCTTTGCGCACCGCGGTGGAGGTGTTTGCCGCCAATGGCGTGGAGATCATGCTCCAGGCGGGCATAGGTTACACGCCCACCCCGGTGATCTCGCGGTTGATCCTGACCTATAACCTGGCCCGCTCTAAAGGCCAGGCCGACGGGGTGGTGATCACCCCCTCGCACAACCCGCCCGAAGATGGCGGTTTCAAATACAACCCCCCCAACGGCGGGCCGGCTGGATCGGAAACGACCAAGACCATTCAGGATCGGGCCAATGCGATTTTACGCGACGGCCTAACCGCTGTGAAGCGCATGCCCTGGAACCAGGCGGTCAAGGCCGCTACCACGCACTGGGTAGATTTCGTCCAGCCTTACGTAGACGACCTGGTCAACGTGCTCAACATGGACGCGATTGCAGCGGCAGGCCTGCGTATTGGCGTGGACCCCCTGGGTGGGGCAGGGATTGCCTACTGGGACCCCATTGCCGATGCCTACGGCCTGGACCTCGAGGTGGTGAACCGGGATGTAGACCCCACCTTCCGCTTTATGACGGTTGACCATGACGGCAAGATCCGCATGGACTGCTCTTCACCCTATGCCATGGCGGGTTTGATCGAAATGAAGGATGCTTATGACATTGCCTTTGGCAATGACCCCGACTTTGACCGCCACGGCATCGTGACGCCGGCGGGCGGGTTGATGAACCCCAATCATTACCTGGCGGTGGCCGTGTGGTATTTGTTCCAGTATCGAAAGGGCTGGTCGGCGGATGTGCGTGTGGGTAAGACGGTGGTGACCAGCGCCATGCTGGACCGGGTGGCGAAATATCTCAACCGGAGGTTGGTGGAGGTCCCGGTGGGGTTCAAGTGGTTTGTGCCCGGTCTGCTGCATGGCGACTTAGGCTTTGGGGGCGAGGAAAGCGCCGGGGCTTCTTTCCTGCGCAAAAATGGCACCACCTGGACGACGGATAAGGATGGGATCATCTTGAACCTGCTGGCAGCCGAAATGCTGGCCCTGACCGGTGAGGACCCGGCTACGACCTATCAGCATTTACAGGAAAAATTTGGACAAACCTTTTACGGCCGCCTGGAAAGCCAGGCCACAGCAGCACAAAAAGCGGTCTTTAGTAAATTATCGCCCGAGATGATCACAGCCGACCAACTGGCGGGTGAGAAAATCGAGGCCAAGCTGACCAGGGCCCCCGGTAATGACGCCGATATTGGCGGATTGAAAATCGTAACCGAAAACGGCTGGGTGGCTGTGCGCCCATCCGGGACGGAGGATATCTACAAGGTTTATGCGGAGAGCTTGAAATCACGGGAACACCTCGACCGCATCCAGGATGAAGGCCGAGCTATTGTCCAGGATTTGTTTGACAGCCAATTAGCCTGACGTTTTATGTTATGTGGTTATGAAAGCGGATGACCGGATTATTTTACAGCTTAACGCTGTTTGTTATATTGTCCCAATAATTTAGGAGGTATTTTTATGGCTGCTGTTAACAGTATGCAAATCCTTGTCAATGAATTCTTGCAAGCCCTGGGATCGTGGTTGATTGTGCCGATGCAGGCGATCACCTTTTTGGGCGATGAGGTATTCTACGTGATGCTGCTGCCGATCCTGTACTGGAGTTTTGACCAGATGGTCGGCTTGCGGGTGGGGATGATGTTGCTGCTCAGTAATGGGTTCAACACCTTCTTTAAGTTCATCTTCCGGACACCACGGCCCTATTGGACCAGTGACAGCGTGACCAATTATGTCCATGAGACGTCCTTTGGCCTGCCCTCCGGACATGCGCAAAACGCGGCCTCGGTTTGGGGGTGGCTGGCGGTGGAGGTCAAGAAACGCTGGTTCACGATCGTAATGCTGGTGCTGATCTTCCTGATTGGGGTGTCGCGGCTGACCTTAGGCGTCCACTTTTTGGGTGATGTCCTGATGGGCTGGCTGATCGGCGGGTTGCTGGTGTGGGCCTTTGCGTCCTGGTTCCAGAAATTTAGTCAATGGTTCCAGGCGCAGTCCTTTGGCGCAAGGCTGGGCGTGGTGGTTGGTAGCACGGCGGCTTTGATGCTGATGATCCTGGTTGTGTATTGGCTTGTTGGCGCCTCCTGGGTGATGGACCCCGAGTGGGCGGCCAGGGCAGGTGAATCCGAGCCATTCAGCCTGGACGGCACCTTTACCCTGGGCGGCACCTGGCTGGGTTTGCTGGTTGGTTTTGTGATCCTGGACGAGAACAAAGGGCGTTTCCTGGCCGGTGAAGGCGGCTGGCGGCGGCTGGTGCGCTTTTTAATCGGCCTGGTTGGTGTGGTGATCCTCTATTATGGGTTGGGACAGGTCTTCCCCCGGGGTGCAAACTTTGCCAGTTATGCCTTGAGGTTTCTGCGTTATACCCTGGTGGGGTTGTGGATATCCTGGGTTGGTCCGCTGGTGTTTGAAAAGGCGGGAGTGCTCAAATTTAAAGCCAAATAACCCTGATTGATCGGGTTGCTAATTATTTTTCCGGGATTTCCAAGCACATTTGAGGATTAAATGCGTTGAGGAAATCCCGGAGCGCGTACCAGGGGGAAAAATCACATCAAATCTTTACATTTTCCACAAATTCTGTTTATTAATTATTGCTAGAATTCAATTTGTAAGGTCAATCCAGACTTTACAGATGAATATTTGAACAAAGGAGTAACTAATGATTAAAAAGTTCGTTTTATTGTCAGCCCTTGCACTTGTGGTGGTTTTTGGCGTATTCGCCACTGTCAATCCCACCCATGCGCAAGAAATTGAAACAGAAGAAAGCCCCGTGGCACAGGTGATGGTTCAGGAAGCAGCTGAGCTGGAGTATGCCTATGAATACCAATATGGTGAAGGCAACCCGGAAGTTGACCCCATCCAGACACAAACCCGCACCCAATTACGCGAACATATGGATGGCGAGTGTGTGGGCGATGGCGATCAGCTACAAATTCGGCAGCAGCTACATACCAATGAAAACCAAGGCGTGATGCGCCAGCAGCGTTTGAACATGGGCGATGGCACCTGCACCGGCGATTGCACACCCCTCAGGCAGGGCGGCCAGGGAAATTAATCCAAAGCGAATCCACCAGTAGAAAAAAGGCTGTCGATTACCGGCAGCCTTTTTCTGTTTAATTGGTTGGTGAATTCCTTTTAGCGGCTAACCGCATTGTTTTTAATCACATCCCGATACCAGGCAAAGCTGGCTTTGGGAGTGCGCTTGCGGTTTGGGCCGTCAAAATCAACCCTGACCAGGCCAAAGCGCTGGCTGTAGCCATCGGTCCACTCAAAATTATCCATAAAGCTCCACACATAATAGCCGCGTAAGTCAACGCCTTGCGCCAGGGCTTGGTGGGCGGCCAGGAAGTGCGCCCGCAAGTAATTAATGCGCACCTGGTCATTGACTGCACCGTGCTCATCGATGGAGTCGGTCAGGCACATGCCGTTTTCGGCGATGAACACCGGCGGGTTGCCGTAATCCTGCTTGAGGTGGTTGAGTAAGGTCACCAGTTGGGATGGGCATACCCCCCAGCCCTTTTCCGTAAAGCCCCAACCCGGGTCCGTGAATTGTTCTGTTTGCAGCTTTAGCAATCCAAAGGCTGCGTGGCTGACGATACTGCTGTAATAGAAATTGATCCCCAAAAAGTCAATCGGCTGGCTGATGGTGTCCAGATCGCTGGCTGGAAATTCAGGCCACATTTCACCTATCCAGGTAATCGCCTCTTGAGGATAAGCGCCTGTGAACAGGGGGTCGAGGAAGATGCCGTTCATCATCATTTCGAGCCGCTGGGCGGCTGCAACGTCTTGAGGCTGGTCGGTTTTGGGGAGGAAGGTGGCTAGGTTGAGGACGATCCCGATTTGGCCATCGTAACCGAGCTGGCGATATAGCTCAACGGCGCGGCCGTGGGCGAGGAGTTGGTGGTGGGTGGCTTTAAGCGCTTGGGGGTAGCTGGCGATGCCGGGTGCGAAGCTGCCGTTGCCATAGCCTACAAACGCCACCACGAAGGGCTCGTTGTGGGTTCCCCAGTAGGCGACCCGATCGCCCAGCTTCTCAAAGGCTACCTGGGCATATTCCGTGAACCAGTCCACGCTGTCGCGGTTGGGCCAGCCGCCGCGTTCCTGCAGGGCTTGGGGGAAATCCCAATGGTTGAGGGTGGCCATGGGCTGGATGTTGGCGGCGAGCAGGTGGTCGACCAGGCGGTCGTAGAAATCCAGGCCACGCGGCTCAACTGGCCCCGTCCCCTGCGGTAAAATGCGCGGCCAGCTGAGCGAGAAGCGGTAGGAGTTTACGCCCAGGTCTTGCAGCAAGGCCACATCACCTGGCATTTGGTGGTAGTGATCACAGGCGATGTCGGCGGTGTCCCCGTTGAGGATGCGGTGCGGCTGGTGGTTGAACCGGTCCCAAACGCTTTCGCCTTTGCCATCCTCATCCCAGGCGCCTTCGATCTGAAAGGACGCTGTAGCTGCCCCCCAGATGAAATCTTGTGGAAAATTGTAAATTGTCATAAGCTTCCTTTGATATTGTTGTGACGTTCAGTTAAAAGCAGTCCTATTGTAAACGGTAATAACGGGTGCCATATTGTTGTTTTCAACAGGTAATTGGATTTTCGTGAGATCTCACCTTCTCCCCTGGAGTTTGTTAGGATGGGTCAGACAATAAATTGCTGGTAAAACGCATCGATTTTGGGGAGGGTAGCCCCTTGTGCTGCCCGGTCTTCTATCAAGGACAGGTTATAGCTGGCGGCGCGCTGGCGCAGGTCTACCGCGTCCAGGGCCTGGCAGATCCCACCTGCCAGATCCTGCGGGGAAGTGGGGTTTACCAGCAGACCATTGACACCCTGCCTGATCCATTCTCGCAGGGATTCGATATCGCCCACCACCGGGAAACAGCCGCAAGCCATGGCTTCCAGCAGCGAGTTGGGCGTGCCGTCATGGCTGCTGGGGGAGACGTAGAGCTGTGATCGTTTGTACAGGGCCCACAACTGCGGTTGGGATAGTTTAGGGAGCAAGTGAACCTGCCCTTGGAGGTCATGTTGGGCGGCCCACCGCTCTGCCTGTTCCACCCCGGCCAAACCGGGGCAGATAAACTGCGCCTGGGGATGTGCAGCCAGGATTTCGGGGATGGCGGCGAAAAAGACCTCCTGGTGGACGGAGCCCGGGCGCAAGCCGCGTGGGTTGACCACCCACTCACCGGTGTTGGGAAGGCCGAAGACGGCTGAGTCAAAGCCGGGGGTGGATGAAATGGCAGCTAAATCCAGGCCCCCCGAACCAGGAACGACCAGGGTAGGCGCCTCAGCAGATAACCCCCACTCGAAGGCCAGGCGCACGTCACGGCGGGTATCGGCACTGAAGCCGTCGGCGCGGACCAGGCAGCGTTTGGTGAAGGTGCGCATCAAGGGCGAACCGCTGGCATGCAGGGTCAGGTCGTTGCCCCAGGTGGCCGCCAGGAAGGGGATGCCCCGGGGCGTGTAGCTGCCCAGCATACCCTCAAAGGGGATACGCAGTGCGTGCACCAGGCCGGGTTTAAGCTCGCGAAGGATCTTTTTATATGTCCAGGCAAACCTGGGGAGGGTGAGCGGGCCGATCACATAGCGCAGGGATTGTAAGTGGGGCATAACGCGGCGCATGAGCCCCCGACCGGGTTTGGCCGCGGCTGATGCTGCGGTTTGTTGGCCACTGTCGCGCGCTCCCCGGCTGAGGCGACTCAGGGCCACCGGCAGGAGATAAAAATGGGCCACGCCCTCGGGTGGGCTGCAGGGGAAGGTGGAGATCAGGCTGACCTGGTAACCCAGTGCCTGGACGTTGGCGATCCAGCTGAGTGCGGTGGGACTGCGCCCATCCGCGATGAGCAGGATATGGCCTTTCATGACATGCTCCGTTTGAGTGCCCGGATAAATACCGCAACCATGTTCTCCAGGTTGACCTCTTCAGCCACAATGCGGTAACTCTCCGCGCCCATCTGGCGCAAGGTGGAGATATCTGCCAGCGCCTCGGCCAGCGTCGATTGCAGGGCTGGTAGATCATTGGGCGGAATCTGCCAGCCGTTGGCAGGACGCACCAGGTCAGCCTGGGTGCCATCGGCTTCGGCCGCGATCACCGGCAGGCCGTAACTCATCGCCTGCTGGATGGCCAAACCGCCGGTGCCCGGCAGCACGAACAGGTCTGCACACCGGAATTGCTCTGCCAGGGCGTCTCCGTACAGGGCACCGGTGAATACGGCCTGGGGGTAGATTTCCCCGGCCAGGGCTTGCAGGCGTTCACGTTCAGGGCCGTCACCGACGATGACCAGCATGGGCTGTAAGGGCTGCGGCAGCCGGGCGCAGGCTTGCAGGAGGTTGTCGACCTGCTTGCGGGCTTGCAGGCGGCCCACGAACAAGACCCGGGCTGGCTGATCGCCGGAGGGTACCGGTCGATCAGGCAGGGGGTGTGACGGGGCGGGCGAAACAGCGTTGGCGGCCACAAAAATACGATCGAGGGGGAAGCCGATCCGGGCGTATTCATCTGCGCCGGTCTGGCTGTAGGTGATCAGGAGGTCAAACTGGCGGATGAAACGTGTGCGCCGTGTGTGGCGCAAACCGGGCAGCAGTCCGGAAATTGGCGGTGCGCCCAGGCCCCAGCCGATGACCGGGCGCCCTTGACGGTGCATCCAGCGCAAGGCAGCCCGGGTGCGCAGGTAGCGCGGGTTGGCCTCGACAATCAAGACCTCCGGGTTGAAGGCCTCCAGCCAGCGGAGCAAACCGAGTTGGATGCAGACGTACAGCCTGTCTTTGAACAGGTGCAGGTTCGTTCCCCGGGTGAGTCGTGCCCCCTCGAGGGACTCAACGGTTTTGATCATTTCTTCGGGTTTGGGTTGACCGGCAAACACGCCCAGTCCGGAGGGGCAAGCTGCCCCCAGGGCGTTGAAAAAGGGCGCCCGGTACTCGGGGAGCACCCGCTGTATCAATCCAACCCGGCCTGTAAATGGGTTCATTTCACCCCCAGGGCGTTTAAATAGCCCGCCACCATGCTTTCCAGGCTGAAGGCTGCCTCTGCTCGGGTGCGGGCCCGGGCACGATAGGCCGGGTTATCCTGCAGGATGCGGGTGCAGGCCGCTGCCAGGGGCGGGATCAGGGGGTCCTCAAGCTGCCAGTGGTTCGCACCGTAGGGGACCACTTCGCCCGCGCCATCCCTGACCAGCTCGGCCAACGCGCCGGTGTCATATGCCAGGACGGGGGTGCCGCAGGCCAGCGCCTCAATCACGCTGTTGGGACAGGCGGCGTTGAGGTCGGCGCTGAACAGCAGGTGGGCTGAGCGGTCAATGGCGGGGATGTCCTCCCGGGGTACAACGCCCTGCCAGGTGATCCATAGCTCAGGTGCTAGCGTGTAGGCCTGCGCTTTGAGATCCTCGCCCACATCGCCAACGACCAATAATTCAAGGGCTTGGTCGCAGCTTGCCCTGACCTGGTCAGCCAGCTTGATGGCTGTCTCCAAACCGCGGGCGTACGCGCCAGCCAGGTGCCCCTCCACCAGCAGGAGGCGGTAATGGTCCTCCGGCGGGGTACCCGGGCCGTTGGGGGTGTAATGGGCCAGGTCAACCCCATTGTAGGTCACCTGGTGGGAGATGGGACGTGGGCCAAAAGCCCGGTCCCACCAGTCACGGCTGAAGTTGCTCTGGTAGACGATGTGGTCCGCCATGCGGCGTCGAATGAAAGCCAGGATGTGGTTGTTGATCTCCGCGCGCAGGTAGGCGCGCGCGGGAGTTTTTTCGAGCCTGTGGATCCAATTCATCCCGTTAAGGCGCTGCACAACCCGCACGCCACGGCCTTTGGCACGCCAGAGCTTCCATAGGTGGCGGGTGCCGCCGATCACGAGGATGGCGGTGTTTTCCGGGTCGGTGATGTCAAAGGTGTGGGAGATGCCGTGGGCCTGTAACCCGGCGATCATCCGGGCCTGGAAGGAGACCATCCCGCCCAAGCCGGTCAGTTCGGGCACCAGGCAGATCTGCTCGTTCATGCCCCGTCACCCTTCAGGCGCGGGCGTTGACCCACACAGCGGGCCGGTGCTCCCGCCCAAAGCTCATATTCGCCGGTCGACTTCAGCAGGACGGCATTGGCGCCGATGACAGTGCCATGGCCCACGGTGAGCACGCCCGTTTTGCACAAAACCTTACACCCGGGTGCGAGGATCACGTCATCCCCGATCTCAATGCCTTCGAATTGCGAGTGTTCCATGGGCAGGTAGATATCGGCCCGCCCGAGGGNNCAATCCTGGCTTTGCTGTGGATCACGACGCCATGGCCGCCGTGTTCAAGGATGAAACCCGGGCCGATGGGCACGGAGACGGGGATCTCAGAGCCGAGCAATTTCAAGAGGTAATAAAACAGCTTGCCGATCACAGGCAGCTGGCGGGCATAGACCAGGCGGGTATAGACATCTTTTTTAGCCATGGATCAAACCTTTGTTGTCGCCAGAAGCGCAGCTACAATGCGTTCGGCAGCATGGCCATCCCCATAGGGGTTAATGGCGCCGGCCATGGCGGCGTGGGCTGCGGGATCATCCAGCAGGTAACGGGCTTCTATGAAAATGTCCTCAGGATCGGTGCCGACCAGTTTAAGCGTGCCTGCGGCCACGCCTTCCTGCCGTTCCGTGCGCTGGCGTAAAACCAGGGTGGGCACGCCCAGGGAGGGGGCTTCCTCCTGGATACCGCCCGAGTCGGTCAGGATCAGGGTGGCGTGTTTCATCAGATGCACCAGCGGGAGGTAATCCAGGGGCGGGAGCAGCCTGATATTTTCGATCCCCGAGAGGGTTTCGTAGACAGGCTCCTGAATATTGGGGTTGAGGTGAACCGGGTAGATGATGGTAATCTCATCCTGGTAGGTTTGTGCCAGGCGTTTGAGGGCTTTGCAGATATCGAGGATGGGCTGGCCGAAGTTTTCCCGGCGGTGAGCGGTCACCAGCACCAGGCGGCGCGCACCGCCGGCAACACCGGTCTCGTTGAGCAATTGCTCAACCTGAGGGGGTGCGGGCTGCTGGCTGACCATCCGCAGGGCATCAATGGCCGGGTTGCCGGTGACCTTGATGAGCGCATCCGGGATGCCCTCACGCAGCAGGTTGTGGCGGTTGTTTTCGGTGGGCGCAAAGTGCAGGTCAGCCATCACGCCGGCAATCCGGCGGTTCATCTCCTCCGGGAAGGGCTGCCATTTGTCGTGGGTACGCAAGCCGGCCTCGACATGCCCGATGCGGATCTGCCGGTAATACCCCAGGATGGCCGCCGCCATGACGGTGGTGGTATCGCCCTGGATCAGGATCCAGTCTGGCTGGTGTTTCGCCAGGACGGGATCCAAACTGGTGAAGATGCGCGCGGTCAAATCCGCAAGCGTCTGGTCATGCGCCATCAAGTCCAGGTCAATATCCGGGGTGATGTGGAAGGCTTCCAGCACCTGGTCGAGCATTTCACGGTGCTGGGCTGTCACGCAGATTTTCAGATCGATGCTTTGCGGGTGTTGTTGCAGCGTTTTTATGACCGGCGCCATTTTCACAGCTTCGGGTCGGGTGCCAAATATGACCATCACCTGTAATTTTTGTTTCATGAAATCAATTATACTTTAAGCTGATGAAGGTATACGGCCGGATGATTTCTTTTAACCCCGCGCAATTAACATGATGAAATGGTTATTCACAGGTCATTTTCAGCGCCCTTATGCTATACTTTTACTATGCAACGCACCTATTGGCCAACCTGGCGAAAATTTTTAGCACAATGGGGATTGGTATCGTCGGCCTGTGCCATCATGGACTTAACCCAGCCCCTGCTGCCTTTTGTGGCCCAAATAATGGTTTTGGGGATGCCGCTCTTCAAAGGTGCAGCGTTGGGTCAATCCTATGGCAATTTGCTCACCATGCTGGGGGATGAGGCTGCGCTGATGCAATTCAAAGACTACTTACAGGAGGCGGGGTCATGACCTGGCCTGAAATTGGGTGGGTGATCATCGGACTGGCCGCCGTCTTGCTGGTGGTGTTCAACATCAGGTTCAAGCGGCGCGGTCGCTACCCGGTGCGCACCCAACCCATGGTGCAATCCTATGTGGATCAAAGGGCCTGCGCGGTGGAACGGGGGGAGCGGCGGTGGGTGCTGTTGGGAGACCAGTTTTGGTCGCGGGCTTACCCGGCGTTAGGACTGCAGGCACTATCGGTATTTTCCAGCCTGGGGAAGGTGGACCCCCTGGCTGATGAGGGGCATATCGTCGCGGCTGGCACGGGCGAACTGGCCCTGTTTGCACGGCAGATTGCCCAGGGCAGCTACCAGGGGGGTGTCTCGAGCAGGTTGGTGGTGGCCTTGCCCGGGCCGACACCATTCTCATTCCTGGCAGGCGCTATGGCTGAGTTGGGTTTGCACCCGTTAGGCTCTATGGGTTTATTTGGTAACTTCGGCCAGACGGGGGCGTTGCTGGCGGAGGCGGCGGAGATGAAAGGCGGCCACCTATTGGCCGCTGCCGGGTCCGTTGACGCTCAGGCGGCGCTTTTTCTCGTCACCCGGGACCTGATGATCGGCGAGGAGGTGTTCATGCTGCCCGGGTTGATCGATCCGACGCCAAGCAACCAGGCTGGCTGGGTTAGCGAGGATATCTTGCGCATAGCGCTGATGGTGCTGCTGGTGATTGCGGCGGGGTTAAAGCTGGCAGGTGTGATATGAAGAAGGTCTTGCCCATTTTAATCGCGGTTGTAACCGGGCTGACCAGTTTGGCGGGCTATTTTTTCCAGGCCAGGCTGGCACCCATTCCTGGCATGCTAATTAATTGGGGCATTGCCTTGGTTGGCCTGGCCGGACTGCTGGGGGTTGGGTACTTGGTGAGGATGCACGTGATCCGGATTGCCCGCGGGCAAAAAGGCGGTTTTAACAGTGTGATCCTTATCGCGGCATTTTTCTTTACCATCATTGCCGCAATTATGCTAACCCCGCAAGATCCCCTTTTCCGCAACTGGGTGCTCAACATCCAAATCCCGGTTGAAACCAGCCTGCTGGCGATTTTGACGGTGACCCTGTTGTATGCCAGCCTGCGCGTGATCCGCACCCGGGGATGGACGCTTATGTCGATCAGCTTTATGGCCAGTGCACTGGTGTCGCTGGTGTTGAATTTGCGCTATCTGCAACCTGAGCCGGGCACATTGGGCGCGGCATGGGTTGAATTTATCCGCCGATTGCCCCTGGTTGGCTTGCGGGGCATCCTGATTGGCGTGGCTTTGGGCGGCTTGATCGTTGGCTTGCGGGTTTTGCTGGCGATGGATCGCCCGTATGAGGATGAGCAGTGATGTCTGTGTTGATTTGTGCTGAATGCGGCGCTGAAAACCCGCATGATGCGGAGCGATGCTGGTCCTGTACGGC
>DKFH01000144.1 GCA_002452315.1 Anaerolineaceae bacterium UBA6801
CACCGCAGGAACTGAGCGTGATGTAAATGCAGCGGGGCTTTTGATCTGAGCGCGGCAGCGGTTCCGGCCTGGCCAGGGGCATGTGCAACACATGAAATGTTTGTGGCGCGGGGCGCTCAGGTGTGGACGGCTGTTCTTGAGTGTCATTGGCATCCCGGGGATGTTCAGCGATTTGAGCCTTGTTGTTCTCAAAGCCGGGGCGTGGCGCATCCTGTGATGGTGCGGTCACGTTGGGTTCCGGTTTGCCATCGTCCTCTTGTGCGGGAGAATGTACCTCAGCCGCCTGGGCTGTTGGTGGCGGGTCAGATTGCGGCGCCTGGTCTGGCAGGTTGGGCAGAAAGTCCTCCAGCAGGCCGTCATCGTCAAACGGGGGCTCATCGAGTTCAGCGGGATGGTCGAGGTCCAGATCATCCAGCGAGACAGGGGTCAGATTGTTCACCAAAATCTTGGGCTCACCCTGCGACAAATCCACCCGGCCTTCGGCTAAAAGGACCTTGTCCTCATCCACCAGGTGATAGACCTGTTCCCAGGTTTGGGGGAAGATGACCAGGTCGATCTTTCCAAACAGGTCTTCCAGGGTGACAAACCCCATGCTCTTGCCATTTTTGGTCTGGTGCTGGCGGAACCGAATGACCATACCCGCGACAGTGACGGCTTCCTTATCGCCGGCTTCTGCCAGCTGATGGGAAAAATGGGTCACCCGTTGTGAGAGGGTCTTTTGATATGGACTGAGGGGATGATCGGAGACGAACAAGCCGATCAGCTCTCGCTCCCAAATCAGCTCTTCGCGTTTGCTGGTGTAGGGCGGCTCGACCAGTTCAAAGGTGTCATCGATTTTGTCTGAGGCGTCAAACAGCATCATCTGGCCAGCTTCTTTGGCCCGAAAATAGCTGCTGCTGACGGCCATGATGGCATCCAGGCAATACAACAGGGCCTGGCGGGACCCAAATGCGTCCATGCTGCCGACCTTGATCAGGCATTCCAGCGGCCGGCGCCCCACCTGGCGCAGGTCTACCCGGTGGGCAAAGTCTGTCAGGTCCGCGAAAGGGCCGTCCTGGCGTGCGTCCATGATCAGGTTGACCGGGTTTTGGCCCACATTTTTAATGGCACCCAGGCCAAACCGAATGGCAGGCCCGCCTTCTTCTCGGTCTTCAATGGTGAAGTCGTAACCGCTGGTGTTGACATCCGGCGGGAGGACTTCGATCCCCAGGGAGCGGCACTCGGCTACATAGGTGGCCACTTTGGTTACATCATTCTTCCACGCGGAGAGCAGCGCCGTCATGTATTCGACTGGGTAATGGTATTTCAGGTAGCCGGTTTGCACGGCGATCACACCGTAATCGGCCGCATGGCTTTTGTTGAAGCCATAGCTGGCAAATTTATCCCATGCCTCAAAGATCCGTTCGGCATCTTTGGCGCTGACCTGGCTGTGCCTCTGCGCGCCCTGGATGAAGGTTTTGCGATGTTTGGTCAGCTGGTCTCTCTGCTTTTTGGCGATCGCTTTGCGTAAGCTATCCGCCGCGCTGGCTTCATACCCCGCCAGCTGCATGGCCGCCTGCATGATCTGCTCCTGGTAGATGGGGATGCCGAAGGTGTCTTTGAAGATCGGTTCAAGCGCTGGGTGTGGATAGTCTGGCTTTTCCCTGCCGTGTAAGCGGTTGATATACTGCGGGATGAACTGCATCGGGCCGGGCCGGTAAAGGGCGATCATGGCGATCACGTTGGCCAGTTCACGGGGTTTCATCTCCATGATATAGCGGGTCATGCCCGTGCCCTCCAGCTGGAACAGGCCGGTGGTGTGTCCCTGGCTGATGAACTCAAACACTTGCGGGTCATCAATGGGAATGGAGCGCAGGTCATAGGATTTGCCGTGGCGCTGCTTGATCAGCTCGCAGGCCCGCGCCATGATGGTCAGCGTGACCAGGCCCAGGAAGTCAACCTTCAATAGACCGAGGTTGTCCACCACCGACATCTCGTACTGAGTGATGACGTTGATGGGGTTGTCATCGCTGTGGCTGGTCGGGCGGTGCAGGGGTACATATTCAATGATGGGCTTATCGGTGATGATGACACCAGCCGCGTGGGTGCCGGCATTACGCACGGTCCCTTCCATTTTGCTGGCAGTGTCGATCAGATCGCGGTAAAAATCACTTGATTGGTACAGCGCCTGCAATTCGCTGGAATCTTTCAAGACTTCCTGAATCGTGACGGGCTTGCCCGGTATGGCCGGGATCAGTTTTGCCACCCGGTCAACTTCAGAGATGGGGATATCCATCACGCGGCCGACATCGCGGATGGCGGCGCGTGCGCCCAGGGTGCCAAAGGTGATGATCTGGGCGACTTTGTCCTCGCCATACCTTTCGGCGCAATACTGCATCATCTCAGCCCGGCGGTCGTCCTGGAAGTCCAGGTCGATATCGGGCATGCTCACCCGGCCCTTTTGCAGGAAGCGCTCAAACATCAGGTCATGTTCGATGGGGTCAATCAGGTTGATATCCAGCACATAGGCCACGAGGGAGCCTGCTGCCGAACCGCGGGCGTTGTACCAGATGCCGCGCTGTTGGGCATACTGACACAAATCCCACACGATCAGGAAATAAGCATCGAAGCCCATCTTATGGATCACTTCCAGCTCATAATCCAATCGTTCTCGGATGTGTTGGTCCTGGGCGTGCTCACCATAAATGCGCTGCAATCCCTGTTCGCATAAATGCCGGAGATAGCTGGCAGCTGTGTAGCCTTCCGGGACGGTAAACAAAGGCAGGTGATACCCTTTACGGCTTAGATCTACAGCGCATCTTTCGGCAATCAGCAAGGTGTTGTCAATTGCGCCCGGAACATGGCCAAAGAGCTCTTGCATCTCCTGCGGTGTGCGCAAATAATAGGTATCATCGTCCATGCGCATTCGGTTCGGATCTGTGATCAGGCTGCCCGTCTGGATGGAAAGGAGGATATCCTGCAGGCGGGCATCTTCCGGGTTGATATAGTGGACATCGTTGGTGGCCACACAACCGACATCATAGCGCTGGCCAAGCTGAATGAGCTGCTGGTTGACCTGCGCCAGGCCTGGCACCGCGTGCGATTGAAGTTCGAGGAAAAACCGGTCCCGTCCAAAGATATCCAGATACCATTTGAGGGATTGCTCTGCCTTTTCGAGCTCATTGTTCCTTAGAAAACGGGGGATCTCACCTGAGAAACAGCCTGAGGTAACGATCAGCCCTTCGTTATGCGCCGCCAGGAAGTCACGGTCGATTCTCGGCTTGTAATAAAAGCCTTCCAGCTGTGATGCTGAAGCGATTTTCAGCAGGTTTTTATACCCTTCCATGTTCTCTGCCAGCAGCAGCAAATGGGTACGCTCTTTGTCACGCTGCGGGTCCCGTTCGGTCATTTTGCGGGCGGCCAGGTAAGTTTCCAGGCCGATAATCGGCTTGATGCCCGCGTTAACTGCTGCATGATAGAACTCAACCGTGCCATACATCGTGCCGTGGTCCGTCAGGGCAATGGCTGGCATGCCGAGCTCTGCAGTCCGCGCAACCAGAGGCTTGATCTGGCCGAATCCATCAAGGATAGAATAGGTAGAGTGAACGTGGAGGTGAACAAAAGACATAATGAATATTGCGTATGGCCGATGGCTTGGTAAAAAAATGCGCCCTTGCTTTCCTTCCCAGCTTAAAGAGTGCTTCGCAAGACGCGCACTAAGGGTATTATAGCACGTCGACTTTCAATTTTCCCGAAACTGCCTTAAAAAGCATGGTATTTTAAGGCAGCAGGACAGGGTGATTAACATGTACCCGAAAATTCATCCGATCATTTTTTAAGGTTGCGTATCCCTGCCTGGCCGTGATCGGCTATATTTCAGACAGGTTTGTTCACCTGTGTCAGTGTTGCCCAGAAAGTTGTAGGCCATATGGTGCGACAGGTATGGCCAGACGATGGCGCCCAGGGGCAGCAGCAGGGCGGTGAACCAGCGAATTAATGAAAAAAGTGCCTTGAGGGTCTGCAATCCGTTTCTGTGTGGGCGATTTTACTCTATAAATCTGCCCTTTGGGGCCCAAGCAGCGATTAAAATAACGCAGCGAAGCGTTTTAATGCTTCGCTGCGTTTTTGGGTGGGGCACAGCCTTAATTGCTTTTGATGTTCACAAAAATGAAGGGGTTGCGCTTTGTCTCTTGATAGAGGAATGACTTGACGGCGCGCAGCACCTGGTTTTCGAGGTTGCCATCGGAGGCCTGGACGGTTTTGCGGAGCTGCTTTTTGAGGTCATCCAGCATGGGGTCTAATTCCTCGGGCAGGATAAAGCCGCGGGTGAGGATCTCCGGGTCGCTCCGTAACTGGCCGGAGCTTTCGTCCACAGCCAGGTTGACGACCATGATTCCGTCCTGACCGAGGGTTTCACGCTCGCGGACGATGCTGCGATCGACAACACCGACACCGCTGCCATCCACGAAGATGTAATCCCCCGGGATGCGCTCTGCCAGGCGCAGCTCGCCATTCACGAATTCGATGATCTGGCCGTTTTCGACCACACAGATGTTTTCTTCGGGTACGCCGACTTCCTTGGCCAGCCGGGCGTGCTGTTTGAGCATGCGCAGCTCACCGTGGATGGGGATCAGGTACTTGGGCCGGACCAGGTGGAGGAGCAGTTTGATCTCTTCCTGGCTGGCATGCCCGGAAACATGCACCGGTGCAATTGATTCGTAGACCACATCTGCGCCGCGGCGGAACAATTGGTTGATGGTGCGGTAAACTGGCTCTTCGTTACCGGGGATGGGATGGGATGAAAGCACGATGGTATCGCCCTTGCGCACATCAAACAGTCGGTTGGTGCCGTTGGCCAGGCGCCCCATGATTGAGCGGGGTTCGCCCTGCGAGCCGGTGGCCATGATCACCACCTGGTTATCGGGCATAGACAGGGATTTCTCAATTGAGATCACCAGCCGCTCGGGGAAGTCCACATAGCCCAGCTCGCGGGCCATGTTCATGTTATCCACCATGCTGCGGCCCGCAAAGGCGATCTTGCGCCCGTGCCGTTCAGCCGCGTTGACAACCTGCTGCATGCGGGAGATGAGCGAGGCAAAGGTGGCTACCAAAATGCGCCCCTTGGCGGCTTCAAAGACCTGGTCTAGCCCGCTATCGATGGTGCGTTCGGAGGGGGTCCAACCGGGGTCGGTGGCGTTGGTGGAATCGGCCAGCAGCGCCATGACGCCGCGTTGGGCAAACTCTGCCAGTTTGGCATAATCGGTGGGCCAGTTATCAACCGGCGTATGGTCAAATTTGTAATCGCTGGTGTGGACGACCAAACCCGCCGGGGTCTCGATGCCCAGGCCGACGCCGTCGGGGATCGAATGGCAGACGTGGAAAAAGTCCACTTTGAAGGGGCCGATTTGGATTTGCTCGCCGGCGTTCACCCTGCGCAAGTCCGCCTTGCCAGACATGCCGTGGCGGTTGAGTTTGACTTCCAGCAGGCCTTGAGTCAGCCTGGTGGCGTAGATAGGCGCGTCGACCATCTCCAGCAGGTGCTGGACGGCGCCGATATGATCTTCGTGGCCATGGGTGAAAATGATCCCGCGCACACGGTCGCGCTTGTCTTTGAGGTAGTTTTCGAAATCGGGGATGATGTAATCGATCCCGAGCATGTCGTTTTCAGGGAACATGATGCCGGCATCGACGATGAGAATGTTATTTCCGTATTCATACAGGGTCATATTTTTCCCAACTTCGCCGAGCCCCCCGATTGGGATGATCCTTAATATTTTATTGTTTGTCATTTAAATTTTTTCCTTTACTGTTGTTACAATTATCTTTTGCTTAAAACTTTACTTTAAAATGGGTGTTCCCATTTGAGGTCAATTTTATGGCTGCGCCAGGCGTGGGGCATTAAAAAAGCCCTGCGGCATCAGGCCGGTCAGGGCAGTGGGTTTTAGTTGATTAGATCCAATAAAATCGTCAAAATAAGACCTGTGGCCGAATAAAGCCATCGTACCTGTTGCAGTTCAGTATGGGATTGTAGCATGCCGGGTTGTTAAAGTCAATTTATTTGGGAAGCTGTTAATAAACCTGTGATAATGGTTTTACGGGATATTAACCCCAAGGCACTTTGGGGCACACGGCTAAAATTTTAATCTTCCCGGGCTTAAAATTCTTGCCGGAGTGTGCTATAATGGGTTTCTCAATATGGCCCTCTAGCTCAATTGGTAGAGCAGTTGACTCTTAATCAATTGGTTCGGAGTTCGAGTCTCCGGAGGGTCATTTTTGTTTTAAGGCAGTGGGTAGTGAGTGGTGAATAGTGAAGGGGAAGTAAGAAACAGGCAGAAATTTGGTGATCGGTACTAGGTATTGGGTATTTGGTATTTGGTATTAGGGGGATAAACCCGGCGCGACTGTGCAGCACCAAAGGTTCAACTTAAGACCCCCGGGATTTCCGCAACGGACACCGCCCAAATGCCAATCAAACCAGCCAGCAGAGGCAATCTTCACTGCGGAATATTAAAATNNGTCACGCTTCCAGCGTGACACCACCTTATGCCATCGCGGCCGTAGGGTGTGGTCCGAACTTGACCGCACCACCCCTTTGTCACCGCGGCCGTAGGTCACGCTTTCAGCGTGACACGCGCACCGCTATTTGCCAGCACAAGAAAACCCAAGACCCCCGGGATTTCCGCAACTCGTACCGCCCAAATGCCGATCAAGCCAGCCAGTGAAGGCCAACTTCACTGCGGAATATTAAAATCTCGGGGGTCTAAAGAGCAGCTATCCCCGCAAACGGGGGAGCAAAGCCGCCACACCTTTCCGTAGGTCACGCTTCCAGCGTGACACCTGTCACCGGTGAGGTAATGCTTTGTAGCGAAATTCCCCGCAATCACGTATTAGTTAAATATTCGATCTATAAAGATTGGAATGTTCTCAGTTTTAATATAACCAGATGATACTTTCAGATTATTAGGTATCATTCTTAAGAAGGGCGATATACGGTTTTGACCTGATTGAGGATTATAATGATATTTATTTGACAGAAGATACAACAATTTTCTAGTCCTTGTCATTGCTACAATAAATTTTGAAACTTCAATATCAGAGATTCTATTTTCCTCGTTTAATTTTGGAACATTGCCTTCATTTAAGCCAACAATAAACACATGGCAAGCAGATAATCCTTTACAACCCTCAAATGAAGTTAACATTATCGATGGTTCAGAATAATCAGGTTCTGCTTCATCTTCTAGATCTTTTGGGAAGAAATATTCGATAATTGGATCAAAATCAATGTCTATATTTTCAATTAGATCATTGAATTCTTCTCTATTCAAAGAATCATTGGATAACAAATCAATTATTGATCTGTGTTGTTCAATAATTTTGGCTGGAAGATGATTAATTAATGGAGTGAAATCTATAGTTTTCAATAATATGCTTTTCAACTCATCTTGATCAAGCATATATGATGCAATAATTCTCCAACCAATATTAGAATTTGGTTTTCTCAATATAATCTTGTATGCATCTAAAAGAGAATAAGAGCATTCTTCTGAAAAAGAGTAATCTATTCTTGAATAATGTTTAGATAGCTTCTTATATATTGGATTTAAATGTTGTCGTTTGCCAACAACTAATACACAAGGATAACCTTCTTCATTTGCTTCTTTGATCTCATCGGCTGGAATTTTTTCAATTGACGCTTTAATAAAATTTCCTACACCATGAATAGTTGAGATTTGAGATGTAACAATTTTTGGATATCTTGAATTAGTCACTACATTACCTTCAAGATAAGGGACAAACTTCCGGTTAATTCGACCCTGAAAGCCTCCATTGGAAATGACAGTTTTAATAAAAAATTTTGTGGCATCCACAACAACTTTAGGGCATCGACTGCAAAATGGTAATTCGAATTTCTCATAAGTGTTCGAATAATATTTCTCTCTTAAATAATTTGGGGAGGAATTTCGTAGACTATATATTGCTTGATCATCATCGCCGGTTATAAGAATGGGGTTATATTTTTCAAGCTCATCAATTAATGCTACCTCTAAAGGATTAAAATCCTGAAATTCATCAATAATTATTTGGTCATATCTTGGGATAAAATCGGGGTCTGTTTCTGATATTTTTAATACGCGATAAACAGAGTCATCAAAACAAACTGCATTGTAATAATCTCCCCGATTAATATAAAACAATATTTGTTGAGAATCTTTTTTAAGTAATTGAAAATGATTTGTAAAATCAGAAAAGTGATATCCGAGAAAATTTGAGTCTTCGATTACTATTTGTGTAAGAAAAGGATAAAGTTCAAACCCTCCCCTCTTTTCATGAAGCAATTTTTTACAATAAGCATGAAAGGTCTTTACTTCAGCAAAATTACCAAAATCAGTATCCATGTCATTTACTAACTTGTTAATAAAAGTCAACGCAAGATTATTACTTGATTGTGATGTTTGGAATATCTGCTTAAAAGTATAAGTCTTTCCAGTTCCTGGTCCAGAGACAATAAGTTTTTTTGGTGCATTAGAATCAAGTATTAATTGTAAATATTTAGTTCTTTTCAATTCTTGATCATTTAATAAATCATCCGTCATAAATTTCTCATTTCAAGCTTAGCAATCCAAACACCTTACTATATTCATGCGCTTAGTAGATGGGCCCATTGTATTAGCGCTGTTTAATGTCATCATAAATATCCCGATGGGAATTTTGATTTTTGAATTTGCCGATTTTATTTATAAAGAAAATCGAGTTGCGCATTTTCAATGATAATTCCTATAATTCATCCCTCTCCCTCCACAATCCTGATCTCTTCATCCGTCAGGCCGTAGAGCTCGTAGACCAGGCGGTCGATGCGGGCGTCGGTAGCTTCGATTTCGCGCTGCAGGCGCTGTTTGTCGTGTGGTGTTTGGGGGTTGCGCTTGTGCAAATCGAGCATATACTCAACCATTTTCACTATTTGATCATGTGCCTTTACATCGTCAGTGATTGAAGGATTAATATTTCTTATTGGTAGTTGACGTAAATTTTCAGGTACAACATGTAATTCATCGCTTAGAAATTTTACAAAATACCAATTGATCAACTTACTGCATAATATACCCAATAAAAATTTTAAATTGTGTTCCATCGATAAATTTATTTGATCTTTTGTTGCATTTGTGTCTTTAAAACCAGTTGTTGCCAATACATGCTTGGGAACACACACGATTAACGATTGCTCTGCGTATAAGAACTCATCATCGTACGTAGCAATTATTCCTTCGCGACCCACAACCACTTGAACAATGATCTTTTGAGTTTCAAACATTTCTGGATACTTAGGTCTGTGCATCTTTTTTGGTAAATAGTCGACATATCTATACCATTTTGGAGAACCGTATCTAGAAATGTCTTTTCCTTCCACATATGGCTTACATCTAGACGTCAAAGGTTCAGAAAAAATTCTTGCTGATTTATCTAATCCTGTTTTACTATCGTGTAAATCCATACCAATACCTATGTAACAATAATCTGAAAATTTTTTACTTACCTCCCAAACCTTTTTTGATATTTTTTCAACCTGCTCGGTAATATTTAAACGAAACATATTATCAGGAGTATTCTCAAAAGCACGTTGAGTTACATGCCACTCCTCTTTTGTAAGAAATGATTCCTTTGCTCTTTGAATAACTATTCTATTACTTATGAGTTGGCGTTTATTACACTCTTTCTGTAAAATCAATATACATGTTGACACATTTGCAGTAAACACATTCATCTCTGAAACATCAACAATATTCTTTATTCTACAATTTTCCAAAATAAATTTCCTAATTAGAGAAGCATATTTTTGACTCAATATTGGATAAGGAACAATGAAACCAAGTACACCATTCGGTAATAATAATTGAATAGATCTTTCAATGAACAACACATACACATCAAATTTTCCAGTAACTGTTGTGAATTTTGGCGTTTTCTTCCAGTAATTTTTTTGGTTAATTTCCATATTATTTGAGCGGACATATGGCGGATTGCCAATCACGGCGTCAAATCCGCCATTCGCTTTGCTCGCAAACACCATCGGGAAATTCTTTTCCCAGTCAAAGGGGTTGACGCGCTCAACCTCCTTCTCATCCGGTATCAGCTGGCCTTCAAAATAGTCCCAGCCGATCAACGCGTTGCCGCACTTGATGTTCTCGCCCAGGTCGGGCAGGGCGCGCTCAAACCCCAGGGTCAGCTGCCCGGTTTCCTCCTCCAGCACCTTCAGCAGCAGGCTCAGCTTGGTCACCTCCACGGCCTGGGCGTCGATATCCACGCCGTAGATGTTGTTCAGCAGGATGCGCTTCTTTTCCTCGGTGGTCAGGCGCCAATCCCCCTCCGCCGTGTGGATCAGCGCGGGCTGTTTGCCCCGCGTCCACCCCTCGGGGTTGTGCCCCAGGTACCAGCCCTCATGCCAGTCCATCAGGTGCTGGAAGGCGCCCAGCAGGAACGAACCTGAGCCGCAGGCCGGGTCGAGAATCTTCAACCGTGCGGCTTCCTCAGGCGTTTTATCTTCCAGCAGCTTACCGACGGTATTTTCGACGATATAGTCCACGATGTACTTGGGGGTGTAGTACACACCGCCGGCTTTGCGCACCTCGGGCTTTTCCTCGATCTTGGCCTGGCGGCCGGGCGTCAGGCGGATGACCTTGCCCAAAAAGCGCTCATACACCTGCCCGAGGATCTCCACCGGGATCTCTTTGAACACGTACGGCGAGGGATAATACAGCGACTTGATAATCGTTTTGAGGACCTTGTCGTCAATGACCAGGGTGGGCGTGAAGGCATCCACGCTGTTCTGATCCCCCGCCTCGGCTTTGAAGTGGAACAGCCCCGAATTGTATTTCTGGTCGGCTTTCATGTAGAGCGCGACCAACCGCGGGTAGATGTCTTTGCTGGCGCCCAACTCGAGCAACTGGTTCTGGGGTTCGATGCCGCGGTCCTCGCTGATGCGCAGGAAGATGATGCGGCTGATGGTCATCTGGACGGCAAAATTCAGCTGGCGTTCGTTGGTGATCTGTTCATTGCGTAAAGCAATATTACGCGCCAGCAGCGTACGCCAGGTTTCGATTTCCTGCAAAAAGGCGTCATCGACCTTGATGGTGCCCTTTTTGGCGGTGTTATCCTCGGCGTACTGGTCAAAGGCGCCTTTGCGGATGGCATCGGGGGAGAAAATGCCGGCAATTTCGTCCCACCGGTCAACGTACTGGTCATATGTAATATACATGATCCGCCCGGTGGCCGGGCTGTCGGTGCGGTTGGGCTTGCTGCGGCAGTCATAGACGGCGAAGCCCTTAAAATCGGTCAGGATGGAAAGCGGCAGGCCCAGGCTCCAGGCATAAATTTTTAGCTGGTAGGCGTATTCTTTGGTATTTTCAATGTCCTCTGCCGGTTTTTTGGCTTCGACAAAGAACTTGCGCACACCCCCCAGTCTGAAGGCATAATCGGGCGCTTTGGCATTGGCGCTGCCCTTGATGTGGATCGAATCTTCGTGGATCACCTCGCGGTATTGGACCGCATAACCCTGCTTATTGGCCACGTCCCAGCCCAGGGCTTCGAAGAAGGGGTTCAGGAATTCCTGGCGCAGTTGGGCTTCGTTGTAAGTTGGGGAGAGATAGGCGTGTTTGTGTTCGTCAAAACGCTGAACGAGCTGACGGACAACCTCTGGTGCGGGCATGACTTTCCTCCTTGAATGGCATGCAAGTGAAGTAATTGTAGCATGAAACAACCCGGGGAGATTGCTTCACCCCTTTCAGGGGTTCGCAATGGCAAAGCTTTTGTAACAACGCCCTGCCAGGGCGTCACTACAGGTGTGAATGGGTTAATTCCTCCCCGGTATTGTAAACAGGGAAAGCGGCGTGGCCAAACCCCACGTGTTTTCAACGCGATTGCGTTGCAAGCGATTTGCGCCCCAAGGAGCCTAGTCAAATTCTGAGGATAAGGGATGATCCTGCGCTAATGCTGCCTTACGGGCATGGCCGAGGCGCTTGATCCTGGCCTCGCGCTTGAGGGCAGCGACATGATCGGCCACCTCTTCCACGTAGACCAGGGTGACCGGCCCGTGCATACGGGTGTAACGGGCGCCGCGCCCGGCGTTGTGCTCGGCCACCCGCCGCAGGGGGTCGGTGGTCCAGCCGGTATAGAAGGCCCCGTTGGCGCAGCGCACCATGTAGCAGTAATACCGGGTTTCGGCATCCGTTGTTTCCGTCATAGGCCTCACCAGTTGACCAGGAAGCGCGCCAGGCCCATCAACGGCTGGCGGATGATCAGGTTCACCAGGTCCAGGCCGAACATGGGCAGGACGAAGATGATCATCAGCAGGATGATCGGGCTGTAGGGGCGGATGCGGTCGTAAAACTCGACCCAGTGATCGGGCAGGAAGAAGGTGATGACCTTCTCCCCGTCCAGCGGTGCCAGGGGGATTATGTTAAAGAGGAACAGGGCCAGGTTGACGAACAGGAACTCTAACAGAAAATCGCTCCAGGAGGGCAAAATCAGCCCGCTCGGCATCCCCAGGGGCACCCAGCGCAGGCGCAACGGGATGGCGGCCAGCATGGCCAGCAGGAGGTTGGAGGCCGGCCCGGCAATCGAGACCAGCATCACGCCGGCGCGGGTTTTGCGCCGCAGGGCATAGGGGTTGATCGGCACGGGTTTGGCCCAGCCAAAACCGACGAACAGCAGCGCGATCGTGCCCATCGGGTCCAGGTGCGCCAGGGGGTTAAGGGTCAGCCGGCCATGCATCCGGGGTGTGGTGTCCCCCAGGGCATCTGCAGACGCGGCGTGGGCGAACTCATGGAATGAGAAGGCCACCAGCAGGGTGATGATACGGGAGATCAGGATGGGGACGGACAGGTTAAACAGCATGTGGATCACTTGGCTTTCAGTAGATTAATCGCCTGGTCATTATAACATGCGGGGAAATAGATCATTTCCCGCCGGGTGTACAGCCACAAATTATACCTATGTAGACCGTAATGGTATAATTAACTCGCTGTGAAAGAAAGGAAGATGACCATGAAGAAAACCCTTTTCGTAACCCTGTTGATGACAGCCCTGCTCCTGGCGGCCTGCAGCCCGGGGGGTGCCCCTCAGCCAATCGATGCCGGCGAGGCGAGCGAGGCTGTTTATACCCCCATCAGCGTGGAGACCCTGGCCGAGATGATGGACGCCCGGCGCGAGTCCTTCCTGTTGGTCAACACACACATCCCCTTTGAGGGCAACCTGCCCGGTACGGATCTTTCCGTGGCCTATACCGAAACCAGCGACCACCTGGACCTGTTCCCCGCGGACAAGGACGCCGAAATCGTGCTCTACTGCCTGAATGACCCCATGTCACGCTCCGCCGCAGAGCAATTATTGGCAGCGGGCTATCGCAATGTGAAGATCCTCACCGGCGGGATGAATGCCTGGCAGGCGGCAGGGTTGCCGTTGGAAATGGAACCCTAGCGAGGTGAATATGAAGGACCAGGATTACCGGTCGGTGCCCGTCAGCCCAGATGAGGTCACCCCCCAAGATGTGTATCTTTCCCGGCGTAAATTCCTCAAAGGCATGGGGTTGGCTGGCCTGGGGGCATTGCTGGCCAGCTGCGCACCCGCTATCAGCACGGGGACTGAAGGTTTAGTCGCCACAGAGGACTTGCGCGAAGCCCTGACCAGCTACGAGGCGATCACCAATTACGTCAATTTTTACGAGTTCACCACCAATAAAGAGGGCGTGGCTGAACTGGCCCGGGATTTCGTCACCGAACCCTGGTCGGTGGAGGTGGGCGGGCTGGTGGAGAACCCGCGCAGCTTCAGTCTGGAGGAATTACGGACCAACTTTGCCCAGGAAGAGCGCATCTACCGCATGCGCTGCGTGGAGGGCTGGTCGATGGTCATCCCCTGGCTGGGATTCCCGTTGCACAAGCTGCTGGCGGAGGTTAAACCGACCGGGGCGGCGCGCTATGTCTCTTTTGAGAGCGCCCTGGTCCCTGAGCAGATGAATGCCGCCTCCTCTGGCATGTTCCCCTTCCCTTACCTGGAAGGGCTGCGCCTGGATGAAGCCCAGCATGACCTGACGTTGCTGGCGACCGGGCTGTATGGCGAGACCCTGCCGCCGCAAAACGGCGCGCCGATCCGCCTGGTGGTGCCCTGGAAGTACGGCTTTAAGAGCGGTAAGTCTCTGGTGCGCATTACCCTGGTGGAGAACCAGCCGCCCACGTTGTGGAACACGATTGCCCCGCAGGAATACGGCTTTTACGCCAACGTCAACCCGGCGGTCAGTCACCCCCGCTGGTCGCAGGCCACCGAACGGCGCATGGGTGAATCCGGCCGACGCGAAACGCTGCTGATGAACGGGTATGCTGAAGAGGTCATGCCCCTGTATGCGGGCATGGACTTGAAAGTGAATTACTGAGTTCCCTGTGAAGGCCCGGGTACCTATGGAGCAACCCTCACGCCGTATCCAACCGAAGCACTGGCTGCTGGCCGTCGTTCACCTGGGGAGCCTTGTGCCCCTGGCCCGTTTTGGGTGGCTGGCGTGGCAGGGTCAGTTGGGCTTTAACCCGGTGGAAACCGCCTTGCGCGCCAGTGGGCGCACGGCAGTGCTGCTGTTGCTGCTCTCCCTGGCGATCACACCGCTGCGCAAGATCTTGAACCTCGCCATTGTGCAACCGCTGCGCAAGCCCCTGGGATTGTACAGCGCGCTGTATGCCGGGCTGCACTTTGCGGCCTTTGCGGCGTGGGATTACGGCCTGGATCTGGGCCTGATCTGGCTGGAATTTACCCAAAAGCCCTTCCTGCTGCTGGGGTTGGGGGCGCTGGTGATCCTGGTCGTCCTGGCGCTTACATCCACCCGCGGCTGGCAGAAGCGCTTGCGTTCAGGCTGGCGTTGGCTGCAGCGGTCGGTCTACCTGGCGGCGGTGCTGGCCGTTGCCCATTATCTGCTGGCGGTCAAAGGTGACCTGTTCACCTTGCAGGGGGATTACACCCGGCCCCTGCTGGCCGCGGGTGCCTTATTGCTGCTGTTTTTGCTCAGGCTGCCCGGTCTCCAGGGGTGGTTGCAGGACAGGCTGCGCCGTGAGTAAACCAGATTTTTCACCCGCGCGTTTCCCATTTAACTAATCACCCAGCACCTAATCACCCAATCCCCAATCCCGGCTATAATTAACCCTTAATCATGTCCATCTATCATCGCTTTGCTGATATCTACCAGCGCGGGCCGTATGTGCGCTTTTCCCAAAGAATCGCCGAATCTGTGCTGCCGGAATATCTTGATTTGATCGATTTTCACCCCGTTGGCCTGCTGGATATCGCCTGCGGGGAGGGCAGCTTTGCGGTGGCCATGGCCGGGCATGGTTACCAGGTGACCGGGGTGGACCAATCCGAGGAGATGATCGCCCTGGCCCGTGAACGCGCCCGTGAGGCCGGCCTGACGGTTCGTTTTGAGGTTGAGGATATGCGCGATCTGCGCTTCACGGGTGAGTTTGACCTGGTGACATGCTTTTTTGACAGCATGAACTATTTGCTGACGGTTAAAGACCTGCAGGATGCCATCCGGTGCGCATTTGAGGCCCTCAGACCGGGCGGGTATTACATCTTTGACATGAACACGATCTACGGGCTGGCTGTGGATTGGATGCGGGAGCGAACCTATGTTCAGAACGCCGCCGATGACTTCATCGAATATCACCAGCATGAATTTGATTATGAGAACCTGGTTGCCAGCCTGGAGATCACCATTTTCAAGCAGCGCGGCGAGCTGTGGGAGCGTATCACGGAAACCCACCGCGAGCGCGGCTACCCGGTTGCAGATATGCATTTCCTGCTGACCCACACCGGGTTTGAGATCACCGGCATGTATGGCAGCCTGAGCAAATGCACTGAGCTGAGTGCGATCTCGCCCCGGGTGTTTTTCGTGGCTAAAAAGCCGGGGCCAAGCGCGTGATGATGCCCTGGAGACTGGTTGCGATCAACGGCCAGTAATTTATCCTTGCCCAGCCTGATACCTGATGTTATGATTTGATCTGTTGGAGGTGTTTTGCAAGACCTGAGCAAAAGAAAGCGGATTCGTTATATGTTGACCACGGTGATCCTGCTGGCCATATCGTGCTATTGCCTGGGCGGGGTGATTTTGTGGGTCAATCAGACGGGCCCGGACGTCCCTAACCCGACGGTCACACTGACCTTCACCCGCACACCGACAACGACCTTCACACCCTTTGTGTTCCCGACGGCGTCCATCACCCCGACCGCTTCCGTGACCCCCACGGCAACCCTGACACCGACGGCCACGCAGACTGCAACGCCCACTGCAACACCCACTGCGACCCCCACCGCAACACCCACTGCGACCCCCACCGCAACCCCCACGGAGACAGCTTCCCCCACGCCAACAGAGATCCCTCCAACGGCCACCAGCACAGAAGACTTAACACCTTGATTTTGATGTGACAAGGAGTTTGAATTTGATGATTGATTTGATCGCACACTTAAAGACCATGCTTTCCGCAGCCGGGCTTTCGGGTTTTGAAAGCCCCATCCGGTCAATTCTCCAGGAAGCCTGGGCGCCCCTCACCGATGAGCTTGGGGTGAGCAAGATTGGCAGCCTGCATGGCTTGAAACGCGGCCAGGGGGAGCCGCCCCGGCGCCGGGTGTTGATCTCGGCGCATATGGATGCCATTGGGATGATGGTGACGGGCATCCAGGATGGCCTCTTGCGCTTCACGCAGGTGGGGGGGATTGACCATCGCATTTTGCCTGGCCAACTGGTGACCGTCCACGGCCGCCAGGACTTGCCAGGGGTGGTGGTCCAGCCGTCTGCGCATTTGCTGCCTGGAGATGCCGGCGACGGCCCGGTAGAGATGAAATACCTGTTTGTGGATGTGGGCTTGCGCCCGGATGCGGTGGATAAAAGTGTCCGCATCGGGGATACGATCTCCTTTGCGCAGGAACCGATAGAGCTGACGGGTGAAGCCCTGGCCGGGCATACCCTGGATAACCGGGTTTCGGTAGCGGCCACGACCCTGTGTTTGGCAGAGCTCCAAACCCGGGTGCACACCTGGGATGTGTGGGCGGTGGCTTCCGCCCAGGAGGAGGAGACCTTGGGCGGTGCGTTGACCTCGCCCTTTGATATCCGTCCCGACCTGGCGATTGTGATCGACGTGTGTTTTGCCCAAGGGCCGGGTTCTTCCGATTGGCGCAGCCTCCCCTTTGGCGAGGGTGTTGGGCTGGGTTATGGCCCGAATATCCACACCGCATTGTATGACCTGTTTGAGCAAAAGGCCAAAGCGCTGGAAATCCCCTATCAACGGGATTTGATGCCCAGCATGTCCGGCACAGACGCCATGGCCGTTCAGGTGGTGGCGGAAGGCATCCCCTGCATGGTGCTGGGTATCCCGTTGCGCTATATGCACACGCCGGTTGAAACCGTTTCGCTCAAGGACATCCGCCGGGCAGGGCGGTTGATGGCTGCCGTCATCGCTGACCTCGCGCCGGATACCCTCGAAAAAATTCAATGGGAAGGGTGATTTATGACCAAGAAAATTGAACTATCCGCTGGCCAGGTTCCGGAAATCGGCGCCAGCCAAATTGAATTGCTGGAAAAATTATGCAACGCCACCGGTGTATCGGGCGATGAGCATGAAGTCCGCCAGATCGTTTTGGAGGAGATCAAACTGGTGGCGGATGATGTAAAAGTGGACGCGCTGGGGAACGTTTTGGCGACGCGGTTTGGCCGCGGGGAACAGCGAGTGCGCGTTATGCTGGCAGCCCATATGGACGAGATTGGTTTCATGATCGTCAAAAAACATGAGGATGCGCTGTTTGAATTTGTGCGCGTGGGCGGCATTGACGAACGCCAGCTGCCCGGCAAGCCCGTGCTGGTCGGACGGGAGGGGTTGCCGGGCGTGATCGGCGCGAAACCGATCCACATGACCACCGCCAAAGAACGCCAGAATAAGATCGAGCAGTCCGCCCTGCGGATTGACCTGGGGCCGGAGATCGGTGAGAAGGTCAAACCTGGTGATCGGGCGACCTTTGCCACCCGTTTTGCGATAACAGGCCCGAGCATCCGCGCCAAGGCCCTGGATGACCGCCTGGGTGTGGCAACATTGATTGAACTGCTCAAGCACGTGCCCGCGGGAATTGACCTGCTGGCGGCTTTCACTGTCCAGGAGGAAGTCGGCCTGCGCGGTGCGCGCGTGGCCGCCTATGCTTTCGACCCGGATATGGCCGTGGCGGTCGATGCGACTCCCGCTTATGACCTGCCGCATTGGGACGAGGACGACGAAAACGACCGTTACAATACCCGCCTGGACGCCGGCCCGGCCATCTATGTGATGGATCGTGCCACCATCCCTGACCAGCGGCTGGTGACCTGGTTGCAGGAAACCGCACAGGATGCCGGGATCCCCTGCCAGTTACGGCAGCCGGGGGGGGGCGGGACGGATGCGGGTGCTATCCACAAAGTCCGGGGCGGCATCCCCAGTGTGTCGGTATCGGTGCCAATCCGCTATGCGCATACCGCGGTCAACCTGGCACGCCTGGACGACTGGGCCAATACCCTGCGCTTGCTGCACACCGCGCTGGGCAGGATCACCCCTGACCTACTGGCTGTTGAGCGGCGCGGTCGATGACCTGTTTGCCAAATATGATTTAACTGATTGAATATTGAACCTCAGGAGCTACTTAATGAAATCCTTAATCCAAAAACTTGTTGAAACCCCCGGCCCGTCTGGTTTTGAATATGCGATCCGGGATGTGATCCACGAGGCAATCGGGGAGCATGCAGATGAGATCCGCGTGGACGCCCTGGGCAGCCTGATAGCCAGGAAAGGCACCAAAACGGAGCAAGGCTTGCGGGTGATGATCTCGGCCCACATCGACGAGATTGGCCTGATGGTCACCCATGTGGATGAGCATGGGTTTGTCCGCTTCACCAATATCGGCGGCATCTCGCCCCTCACCTGTTATGGCGGGCGGGTGGTGTTCATGGACGGTACACGCGGCGTGATCGGCCTGGATGGAATCGAGCGGGACAAAATGCCCTCGCTGACCGATATGTTCATTGATGTGGGCGCCACCAGCAAAGCGGATTGCCCGGTGAAGGTGGGCGATGTGTGCGGTTTTGAGCGCCCGTTTTTAGACCTGGGCAAGCGCATGGTGGCCAAATCGCTGGATGACCGCGTGGCTGCCGCAGTGGCCGTTGAGGCCTTGAAGCGCTTGGGGAGCACACCCCACGAGGTGCACTTTGTGTTCAGCACCCAGGAGGAAGTGGGCTTACGCGGTGCTACCACCGCTGCCTATGGCGTGGACCCGGACGTAGGCTTTGCGGTGGATGTGACCCGCAGCGGCGATACGCCGCGCTCCAATCCAAAAATGGCCACTGCTTTGGGCGCCGGGCCGGCGATTAAGGTGCGCGATTCCAGTTTTATCGCGGACCCTCGCCTGGTGGATTGGATGGTCCAATCGGCGCAGGCGGCTGGTATTCCTTACCAGATGGAGGTGCTTGAAGCAGGCGGCACCGACGGCCGTGCGATTCAACTGACCCGGGGCGGCGTGCCCGCCGGGTGTGTTTCCATTGCCTGCCGCTATATCCATTCGCCTTCAGAGATGGTAGACTCTGACGATGTTGAAAATGCGGTTCGCCTGTTGGTCAAATTGCTCAGCGAACCAATCCGCTTAACGTAAGTTCCTGAAAGGACGTGAGACCACCATTGAAGTGGATTAAGCCTATTCTCGCTATCGGGGTGATCTTCACCCTGTTGCTTTCAGCCTGTGAGAGCCTGCCGTTTGACCTGCCCTGGTTGACGGATGAGGACCCGACACCTGCAGCGCCCACGGAAGATGTGGGTGCCCAGACGCCGACGCCTGATGTGACGCCCGAGATCGAAGAAACGCCGCCACCGGTCACCAGTCTGACGGTGTGGGTCCCGCCTGAAATGGACCCTGACCTGGAGACGGAAGCAAGTATCCGCTTTAAGAACCAGCTGAGCGCTTTTTCGGAAGCCCAGGGTGGGATTGAAATCCATGTGCGCGTCAAAGCGGCTACCGGTTTGGGCGGCTTGCTGGATGCGCTGACGGCGGCCAGCGCGGCTGCGCCGGAGGCCTTACCGGATTTAATCGCCCTGGCGCGGCCCGATTTGGAAACAGCCGCCTTAAAGGGCTTGATTTACCCGATGGATGGGATGACCGAAATCCCGGATGACCAGGACTGGTATGGCTTCAGCCGGGAAATGGCGTTGATCCAGGGGAGCACCTTTGGTTTGCCCTTTGCAGGGGACGCCTTGGTGCTGGTCTACCGGCCTGACTATGTCACCGAGCTGCCCCAAACCTGGGCAGACCTTTTTGAGCAAGGCCTTGAACTGGCCTTCCCCGCAGAGCATGACCAGGCTTTATTCCTGATGACTCTCTACCTGGCCGAGGGTGGCGCTTTGCAGGATGCACAGCGTCGTCCCCAACTTGAGCTCGCCCCCCTCACGGAAGTTTACCGCTTGCTGGAGCAAGGCGTTGAGGCGGGCACCTTTCCGGACTGGTTAAACCAGTATCAAACCTCCGGTCAGGTGTGGACGGCGTTCAGGGAAGGCCAGGTAGATTTCGCCGTCACCTGGGCGTCCAATTACCTGCAAGAGGCGCCTCCCGATGCAAGCATGGCACACTTGCTGCCAGGGTCGGAGGGCTCGATTACAATGGGCACGGGGATGAGCTGGGCACTGTCCACACCGGAAAAACATCGGCATGCCCTGGCGGTTGCCCTGGCAGAGTTCTTGGTTCAGCCAGAATACCTGGCCGATTGGACCAGTGCGGCGGGTTACCTGCCGCCCAGGCCTTCAGCGCTGAGTGGCTGGCAAAACCCGGGTTTGCGGACCACCGTCAGCCAGATTGCCATGATGTCGGTGTTAAGGCCTTCTAACCAGGTCATTCTCAGCCTAGGTCCTTTCATGCGCGATGGCAGCCGGCAGGTGCTGGGTGGAGTGGTGGATCCGGCCCAGGCGGCCCAATTGGCCATTGAGAGTCTGGGGGAGTGACCATGACAGATCGCAATCTTGGGAACAACGGGTCGTTTTGGGAGAGCAAATTAATGTGGTTTCTGATTGGCATGATCGTCATCATCATTGTGCTGGCGATTCTGGCCTTAAGAAGTCCGATCTCTCAACCGATTGGTGAACGTACCATGATCCCAACGCTAGAAGAAACGCCATCAGCGCTCAGCCCGGATGAAACCCCTGAGCCCGTGGTCATCATTCTGGGGCAGGAGGATTTTTTGGATCCTGAAGACATCGGTCATACCGATGGTATCATCTTTTGGAGCACGATTTTGCTGTTGATTGTGGTGGTTGGCACCCTGCGGGAGGCCATCCTGCGAAGAAAATCGTCCCCAAGCAACGATTGAGATCCGCGAGGTGAATGGGATGGAAGACCGTTTACAAACTTTCCAAAATTATCGCCAACAAATGAACCAGCGCATTGCGGCCATTGACCATTTGGGCATTAAGCGCTTCTTTAACCTGGATACCAATGCCTATGAAGACGGCGCATTGAGCGGGAAAGAGAAAGAGCTGCTGGGCTTGGTGGCTTCTTTGGTGCTGCGCTGCAATGATTGCGTTGATTACCACATTGTGCAGTGCGTGGATGCGGGCTGGACGGACGCGGAGCTGTATGATGCCTTCAATGTTGGTTTGGTTGTGGGCGGCAGCATTGTCATTCCCCATTTGCGCCATGCGGTTGAAACTTTGGATCTATACCGGGCGCAGATGGCAGCGGCCCAATGAGCTTTTGTACTGACGAAAAAAATCGATCTCCATTACAGAGATCGTTTTTATTTCGCCTAAATACTGAAGTCTGAGCCAATCCAGTATCCTTCGTCATCGGGTTTGATCTTGCCGTTCTTGTGGACGTGCAGCTCCCCTTCTAACTGGTCCAGGCGTGTCATCACCTGGCGCAAGGCCTCGCCCAGCGTATCGGGCAGGCGGTCATGGTGCAGGTCCAGCAGCTCATCGGTCGGTTTTTCAGTCCGGCGCACGACTTGCCCGGGTACCCCCACCACCACGGAATTTGGCGGGACTGGCTTGACGACCACAGCATTGGCACCGATGCGGCTGCCGCGCCCGATCGTGATGGCGCCCAGGATCTTGGCACCCGCGCCGACCACCACCCGGTCGCCCAGGGTGGGATGGCGTTTGCCTTTCTCCAGGCTGACGCCGCCCAGGGTCACCCCGTGATAGAGGGTGACGTCCTGTCCGACTTCGGCCGTTTCACCGATGACCACGCCCATGCCGTGATCGATAAAAAAGCGCCGACCGATGACTGCCCCGGGGTGAATCTCGATGCCGGTAGCCCAGCGGGCCAATTGCGAGAGCCAACGCGCCAAAAAGTGCAGCTTGCGCATCCACAGCCAGTGGGTGACGCGGTAGATCCAGATGGCATGTAAACCTGAATAATTGAACAGCACCTCAAACCGATTGCGCGCGGCGGGGTCACGCTGCAGCGCGCAGTTGATGTCTTCCCAGATCATTTTAAACAACCCGATCTCCTTATTCTGCTGGGTGAGGGATGAAAATGGTTTATCAATTGTATGTTCCATAGCGGTTCCCCTGATTTTCTAATGTTCCTCGTGTAGATCGTCAAACAGCGGCGTGCTTAAGTAGCGCTCTGCAAAGGAGGGTACAATCACGACGATCCGTTTTCCCGCATTATCAGGGCGCTCGGCAACCTGCAAGGCCGCCCAGGTGGCCGCGCCGGAGGAAATCCCCACCGGCAAACCTTCCTCCACAGCCAGCCTGCGGGCGGTGCTGAAAGCGTCTTCCCCGCTCACCTGGATGATCTCGTCGTAGATCTCGGTGTTGAGAATGTCCGGGATAAAGCCCGCGCCGATGCCCATCAAGGGATGAGGACCTTTTTTGCCGCCGGAGAGGACCGGTGAATCGGCCGGTTCAACGGCGACCACCTGCAGGTTGGGGTTCAGTTCTTTTAATCGCTCACCGGTGCCGGTGATCGTGCCACCCGTGCCGATGCCTGCCACCAGGAAATCGACCTCGCCGTCGGTATCGCGCCAGATCTCCATGGCGGTGGTGCGGCGGTGGATTTCTGGGTTGGCGGGGTTGGCAAACTGGTTGGGCATGAAGTAACGCGGGTCAGCCGCCACCAGCGCTTCGGCTTTGGCGATCGAGCCGTTCATGCCTTCTTCGTCCGGGGTGAGGATCAGTTCAGCACCCAGGGCTTTCATCATCAGCTTGCGTTCGTAGCTTACCTTTTCGGGCATGATGATCACGCAGCCATAGCCCCGGGCAGCGGCGGTGAAGGCCAGGGCGATGCCGGTGTTGCCGCTGGTCGGTTCCACGATGATGCTATCGGGCGAAAGCAGGCCGGCCTCTTCGGCAGCGTCGATCATGGCCACGCCGACGCGGTCCTTGACGCTGTGGGCCGGGTTGAAATACTCGAGTTTGAGGACAACTTCAGCCCCGGCGCCTGCCGTCAGGCGGTTCAGGCGCACCAGGGGGGTGTTGCCGATCAATTCTGTAATGTTGTTGTAAATTTTCATTTTATTTACTCCGTAATAATTTCCAGTGTGGTTCAGACTTAAAACACAACAGCCCGTTGATTTAACAATAAAAGCGGCGATAGATTTCCTCCGCAGATTACACGTGCGGGGCCCTCCGCCGCCCAAATCAACTGGCTGTGTTCGCTTTTCCAGTTTTTGTTGTCTGAGCGGTGGTTAGCGACCCCGCCTCAGACACAAGCATTTTAACATCCG